>MGBU01000037.1 GCA_001790205.1 Candidatus Rokubacteria bacterium GWA2_73_35
TCGAGAATCTGAAAGGAGACCCAGCATGCGTCGCTTCCGCTTGCCACTCGTCGCCCTGACCCTCGCCGCCGCCGCGCTGGCCGCGACCGCGGGCTTCGCCGCCTACCCCGAGCGTCCGGTCAAGCTGATCGTGCCGTGGGCGGCCGGCGGCGACACCGACGCGATCTTCCGTCCGTTCGGGCCGCAGCTCCAGAAGCACCTCGGCGCCACGATCGTCATCGCCAACGTCACGGGCGCCTCGGGGACGGTCGGCGCGCGCGAGGCGAAGAACTCGCCGCCCGACGGGTACACGCTCTACGCCACCCACGACTACATCCACTCGACGTACTACACCGGCGTCTCGGACGTCTCGTACAGGGACTTCGAGCCGGTCTGCACGGTCTCGGCCACGCCCTCGGTGCTCACGGCGAGCCCGAAGACCAAGTGGACGTCGTGGCAGGAGCTCCTGGCCGACGCCAAGGCGCGCCCGGGCCAGATCACGGTCGGCGCCACGCTCGGCTCGACGAGCCACTTCTTCCCGGCGCTCATCGAGAAGTCGGCCGGGGTCAAGTTCAAGTACGTCTCCTACGAGGGCCTGGCGCCGCGCATGAACGCGATCCTCGGCGGCCACATCGACCTCACCGACTCGAACCTCACCCAGAAGGGCAAGGTCGACGCCGGCCAGCTCAAGTTCCTCGGGATCGGGACCGAGAAGCGGCTGCCGCAGGCGCCGAGCGTGCCGACGCTCAAGGAGCTGGGCGTCGACGTCGTGTATGCGGTCACCCGCGGGATCGTCGTGCCGAAGGGCACGCCCGGCGACGTCGTCGAGAAGCTCGAGCACGCGTGCGCGAAGGCGACCGCCGAGCCGAAGTTCGCCGAGGACATGGCCAAGCAGGGCACGTTCGTGCGCTTCATGGACCGCAAGGCGTACGCGGAGTTCCTGCAGCGGAACGACCAGCTCAACCGCGACCTCGCGCGCGACCTGGGGCTGCTCAAGCGCTGACGGGCGTCCGGACGGCGGTGATCAGCCGTGACGGCGTCGCCGGGCTCGTCTGCCTGGCCGGGTCGCTCGGGCTCCTGGTACTCACCCGCGGGATGCCCACGCCAGCGCTCGTGCCCATCGGGCCGGCGTTCTACCCGCGCATCCTCTTCGTCGTCACGGCCGTCCTGAGCCTCGCCCTGGTCGTGACCGACCTCGCGCGCCGGCGGCGCCCCGCGGTGCCGCCGGCGCGCTACCGCCTCGTCGTCCTCACGTTCGCGATCTTCACGGCGTACGTCGCCGCGCTGCCCTGGCTCGGCTATCGCGTCGCGACCCTGCTCTTCGTGGCCGGCCTGCAGGTGGCGCTCGAGGCGCCCCGCGTGCGCTGGCGCCGGAGCGCCCTCGTGGCCCTCGCCACGACGCTCGTGACCTACTACGCCTTCGAGGTCTACCTCACCGTGCTGCTGCCGCGCGGCCGGCTGACCGGGTTCTGAGCCGTGTTCGAGTACCTCCTCGCCAGCCTGGTCGAGGTCCTGCGTCCCGCGTACCTGCTGCCGCTCTCGATCGGCACGCTCGCGGGGATGATCGGCGGCGCGCTCCCGGGCGTGACGATCACGATGACGATCATCCTCGTGCTCCCCTTCACCTTCGGCTTCGACCCGCTCCAGGGGCTCGCGGCGATGACCGGGGTCTACGTCGGCGGCTCGGCGGGCGGGCTCGTGACCGCCTCCCTGCTCGGCATCCCGGGCACGCCCTCGGCGATCGCGACGACGTTCGACGGCTTCCCGATGGCGCGCAAGGGCCAGCCCGGGCGCGCGGTGTGGCTCGGCACCTGGGCCTCGGCGATCGGCGGCCTCCTCGGGGCCGTCTTCCTGATCGGCGCCACCGGCCCCCTCGCCGCGTTCGCGCTCAGGTTCGGCCCGTGGGAGTACTTCTCGCTGTTCGTCTTCGCGCTCTCGATGGTCGCCGGCCTGACCGAGGCCTCGCTCCTCAAGGGGCTGCTCTCGGGCGCGCTCGGCCTCGTCGTGACCGTGATCGGCTCGGACCCGATCATGGCCGTGCCCCGCCTGACGCTCGGCACCGAGTTCTTGCGATCGGGCTTCCAGTTCCTGCCCGTGCTGATCGGGATCTTCGCCTTCGCCCAGATCATGACCGACCTGGAGAAGATGGCGGGGGGCGCGGCGCCGCCGCGCGTCGAGGCGCCGAACCTCGCGGTCTCCCACCTCGCCGTGATCCGGGAGATCCTGGGGCGTCCCTTCCTGCTCCTCTGGTCCACGCTCATCGGCGTGTGGATCGGCGTCCTGCCCGCGATCGGCGGCAGCGCCGCCAACGTCATGGCCTACGACCAGGCGAAGAAGTTCTCGAAGCACCCCGAGCGGTTCGGGACGGGCACGCCCGAGGGCATCATCGCTTCGGAGTCCTCGAACAACGCCAATGTCGGCGGCTCGCTCGTCACGATCATGGCGTTCGGCATCCCGGGCGACGCGGTGACCGCGGTGATGCTCGGCGCCATGATCATCCACGGCATCCAGCCCGGGCCGCTGTTCATCAGCCAGGAGCCGCGCGTCGCCTACGGGATCTTCGCGGCGTACCTCCTGGCGCACCCGGTGATGCTCGTGCTCCAGTGGCTCGGCGCGCGCTTCTATCTCAAGATCGTCCAGGTGCCGAAGTCGGTGCTGATCCCGGTGGTCCTCGTGCTCTGCACGGTGGGCGCGTACGCGCTGAACAACATCATGGAGAACGTCTACGTGCTGCTGATCTTCGGCGTGGTGGGCTACCTGCTCGTGAAGTTCCGCTTCCCGCTCGCGCCGCTGATCCTCGGCGTCATCCTCGGCGACCAGATCGAGGTGAACCTGGTGCGCGCGCTCATGACCGACGCGAACCCCTGGCTGTTCCTGACGCGCCCGCTCTCGGGCGGGATGCTCGCGCTGTCCGTCGGCTCGGTCGTGCTGGCGCTCTGGCAGCACCGGCGCCAGCACCGGAGGGGCGCGGCGCAGGCCGGGGAGCCCGACACCGACTTCTGACCGCGCCCGGCCTCGCCGCGGGGACGCTCAGAGCCCGTGAACGAATCGGGTGGTCGAGGAGCGCCACGGGTTCCCCGGGGCGCTCCGAGCGTTGGGGGGTGTGGGGGGCCATATCGGGGCCCCCCACGTTCATAGGAAGCGGAGCCCGGGGGCCATGTCGGGGCCCCCCACGAGATCAGGCGACGAGGACGCGGATCAGGAGCCAGGCGACCGCCGCGACCAGCGCCGAGGCCGGGACCGTCATGATCCACGCCCAGACGATGCGGCCCGCCACGCCCCAGCGCACGGCCGAGAGGCGCTGGATCGCGCCGACGCCCATGATCGAGCCGCTGATCGTGTGGGTCGTGCTCACCGGGATGCCGCCGAGGGCGGTGCCGATCAGCGTGACCGCCCCGGCCGTCTCCGCGCAGAAGCCGCCGATCGGGCGCAGCTTCGTGATCCGCATCCCCATGGTCTTGACGATCCGCCAGCCGCCGGACAGCGTGCCGAGGCTGATCGCCGCGTGCGCCGCCAGCACGACCCAGAACGGCACGTAGAACTCCGGGCCCAGGTGCCCCGTCGAGAAGAGCAGGATCGCGATGATCCCCATCGTCTTCTGCGCGTCGTTCGTGCCGTGGCCGAGGCTGTAGGCGGCGGCCGAGAGGAGCTGGCCGCGGCGGAAGACCTTGTCCACGCGCCCGGGCGTCTCGCGCCGGAACGTCCGGACCGTGAGCACCATCATGGCGAACCCGACGACGAGGCCGATGAGCGGCGCCAGGATCATGAAGGCGCCGATCTTGACGAGCCCGCTCGTGACCAGCGCGCCCGGGCCCGCCTTGACCAGCGCGGCGCCGACGAAGCCGCCGATGAGCGCGTGCGAGGAGCTGGTCGGCAGCCCCCAGTACCACGTGATCAGGTCCCAGACGATCGCGCCGAGGAGCCCGGCGAGGATCACCCACTGGTCGACGACGCTCGCCTCGACCACGCCCTTGCCCACGGTCCGGGCGACGCTGACGCCGAAGCCGAACGCGGCGACGAAGTTGAAGAACGCCGCCCAGACGACGGCCTGGAGCGGCGTCAGCACGCGGGTGGAGACCACCGTGGCGATCGAGTTGGCCGCGTCGTGGAAGCCGTTGATGAAGTCGAAGACGAGCGCGACGAAGATGATGAAGACGACGGCGGTGAGCACGCTCAGGCCATCTTCAGGATGATGCCCTCGATGACGTTGGCGACGTCCTCGCACCGGTCCGTGACGGTCTCGAGCGTCTCGTAGATCTCCTTCCACTTGATGACCTCGATCGGGTCACCGCCCTCGTCGAACAGCGCGGCGAGGCTCTCGCGGAGGAGCGCGTCGGCGTTGTTCTCGAGGCGGTTCACCTCGACCGCGTGCTCGTGGAAGCCCGGGTCCATCCCGCGCAGGCACCGGATGCACCGGTCCGTCGAGCCGATGATCTGCACGATGACGTCGGCCATGGCCCGGCACGCCGAGGTGGGCTCCTTGATCCGGTAGACGACGAGCCGCTCGGCGGCGGCCTCGATGTAGTCGAGCACGTCGTCGAGCCGCGTGGCCAGGTCGTAGATGTCCTCGCGGTCGATCGGGGTGATGAACGTCGTGTTCAGCCGGCGGACGATCTCGTGCGTGACCTGGTCGCCCTGGTGCTCGACCTCCTTGATCGCGTGGGCCTTGGCCCGCGCGTCCCCGAAGTCGTGGACCAGCTCGCGCAGCAGGGCCCCCGCCCTGACGAGGTTCTGGGACTGCTGCTCGAAGTAGTCGAAGAACCGGACTTCTTTCGGGATCAGGTTGAACATGGAGCCGGAGCGAGTGTAGCGGAAACCCGCCCGCCGCGCCAGGGGGGCCCGGCGCCCGGCGCGGGCCGGACGCGCGACCGAGCCGTCCTCAGGGCTTGCGGAGCGCGAGCGGCGGGAGCCCGAGGAGGTCGCGCCGGGCCGCCGCCCAGAGCGCGTCGAGCAGCGCCGTGAGCGCGGGCGCGCTCGCGGCGAGGCAGCGGACCAGCGCGCCGCGGCGCGGCAGGCGCGCGACGCCGCCGACGGCGCCGGTCCGGGCGTCGAGCGCCGCCGCCGCGGCGCGCGCGAAGTCGTCGAGGCCCCGCTCGGCGGCGACGACGAGCGTCGCGAAATAGGGATGGCATTCGGCGCCGCCGAGCCCGGTCCCCTGCCCGGCGCCGAGCACGAACCGGTCGTGGAGGACAAGGCCGCGCCGGTCGCGGACCGTCAGGGCGCTCTCGAGCCGCCGGAACGCCCACGCCTCGCCGCGCGCGATCCGGCCGGCCGCGAACGCGTCGAGCAGGATCAGGACGGCGTCCTCCGCCAGCTCGACGTCGATCGTCTGGCGGAAGTCCGAGTCCGCGTACGGAATCGTGTGGTCGGGCACCCACTCGACGACCGCGCCCGCGGCGAGGCGCAGGCGCACGGCCTGCCTCGCCGGCGCCGCGGGCGCGCGGTACACGCGGGTCGCCGAGGGGGTCGTGAGGACCGCGTGAGCCTCCGGGCCGGCCTCGACGTCGATCGAGAGCCGGTCCCCGCCGAGGACGCCCCCGGTCGGGTTCAGGACCGAGACGACCGCCGCCGGGTCGTCGAGGGCGAGGGGTACCAGCACCTGCAGCGGCAGCGTGGAGCCGCACCGCGCGAGCACCGTGCCCGGGCCGCGCCGCTCGAGGGCGAGCCGGAGCGCCCCGTCACGCCCGACACGCGCGGCGCCGGCGTCAGCGGGCGGCGGGCGCCAGGAGGAGGTCGTCGCGGAGCCAGGAGAGGACCGCATCCACCCCCTCGCCCGTCCGGAGGTTGGTGAACACGACGGGCCGCGCCCCGCGCATGCGCCGCGCGTCGCGCGCCATCACGCCGAGGTCGGCGCCGACGTGGGGGGCGAGGTCCACCTTGTTGATCACGAGCAGGTCCGAGCGCGTGATCCCCGGCCCCCCCTTGCGCGGGATCTTCTCCCCCTCGGCGACGTCGATCACGTAGATCGTCGCGTCGACCAGCTCGGGGCTGAAGGTCGCGGCCAAATTATCGCCGCCGCTTTCTATCAAGAGGAGATCCAGGCCCGGGAACTGCTTGAGTAGCGCGTGCGCTGCCTCGAGATTCACCGAGGCGTCCTCGCGGATCGCGGTGTGCGGGCAGCCGCCCGTCTCCACACCGACGACGCGCTCGGCCGGCAGGGCGCCGCGCCGGACGAGGAACTCGGCGTCCTCCTTCGTGTAGATGTCGTTGGTGATGACCGCCATGTCGAGCGCCTCCCGCAGGCGGACGCAGAGCGCCTCGGCGAGCGCGGTCTTGCCCGAGCCGACCGGGCCGCCGATGCCGAGCTTGAGCGGGCGCGGGACAGGTGCCGCCGTCATGACCGGAACAGCCGCGAGTCGAGCGCCGCGTGGCGGAGGCCCGCCAGCTCGAGGCCGGGGGTGAAGCTCCACATGTCCTCCACGCTCGCCGCGGCGGCGGCGGAGGCGAGCCGCGCGATCCGGGAGCGCTGCGCCGCGAGGACCCGCTGGCCGTCGAGCTGGCCGAGCGCGATGAGCCGCAGGCCGGCGCCCACGAGGAGCGCGGCCGTCGAGTAGAGGTACGCCGCCGCCGCGGGCGCGGCCCCGGCGCCGGCGCGGCCCACCGCCGCGCCGAACGCGAGCGCGTGGTGCCCGGGCGTGAGGCCCTCGTCCGCGGCCCGCGCCAGCTCGCCCAGGATCGGGTCGTCACCGAGCGCGGCGGCGGCGCGCAGCGTCTGCCGCCCCATCTGCCGGCTCGCCGCCCGGAACTCCGGGACGCACTTCATGGCGTCGAGCCGCGCGTCGAGCGCGACCAGGCCCCGGACGTCGCCGCCCGCCGCGAGGCGCGACGCGAGGGCGACGGCGACCGCGTCGGACGGCCCTGCCGCGCCGTCCAGGTGCGCGACCACCAGGGCCTCGAGCCCGGCGCGGTCGCGCAGGCGTCCCTCCTGGGCGTAGGTCTCGAGCCCGAACGAGTGGGCGAAGCCGCCGGCCGGAAAGAGCCCGTCGGCGAACTGCAAGATCGCGAGCAGCGCCGGCTCGGCGGGCGTGAAGGCGCTGGGCCCGACGTCAGTGGTCATGGCGGTGGCCCGCGCCGACGGGCACGAACACGGTCCGCGTGCGCTCGAAGGCGACGCCGAGCCGCCCGAGGAGCTGCTCCATCGCCGGGTCGTCGGGCACGAGCAGGCGCTCGCCCTCGAGCGCGAGCGCGAAGTGGCGGTTGCCGACCTCGAACGCGACACGCAGCCCCTCCGCGCGCGAGCGCGGCGCCACGGCCAGCACCGGCTCGGGCGCGGCCTCGATCGCGACGTAGAAGCCCGGCCCGACGTGCAGGACGTCGCCGGGCGCGAGCGCGCTCCCCGTCGGGAGCGCCAGCGCGAGCGCGCGGCCCGCGCGGGTCGTGACCCGCCGCCGGCCCCACCGACGCTCCTCGGCGGTGAGCACGAGCGCGTCCCGCTCGAGCCCCGCGAGCTCCCGCTCGCCCACGTGCACGTGCGTCCGCGTGACGACCGGCACCTCGGCCGACGTGTCCATCAGAAGAGGAAGTACCGCTGCGCCATCGGCAGCACGCGCGCCGGCTCGCACGCGAGCCGCTCGCCGTCGGCCCGCACCTCGTACGTCTCCGGGTCCACGTCGATGTGCGGGAGCGCGTCGTTGTGGACCATGTCGCGCTTGCCGATCCCCCGGCACCGGGAGACGGAGACGGCGCGCCGGGCGAGGCCGAGTCGCTCGGGCACGCCGCGCTCGAGCGCCGCCCGCGACACGAACGTGAGGGCCGTGGCGCTCCGCGCGCGGCCGAGCGCGCCGAACATCGGCCGGTAGAGCACGGGCTGGGGCGTCGGGATCGACGCGTTCGGGTCGCCCATCGCGGCCCAGGCGATCATGCCCCCCTTCACCACGAGCTCGGGCTTGACGCCGAAGAACGCCGGGCGCCAGAGCACGAGGTCCGCGAGCTTGCCCACCTCGACCGAGCCCACGTGCTCGCCGAGGCCGTGCGCGATCGCCGGGTTGATCGTGTACTTGGCGACGTAGCGCTTGACGCGCCGGTTGTCGTCGCCCGGCGTCTCGCCCGGGAGCGGGCCGCGCTGCCGCTTCATCTTGTCGGCGGTCTGCCAGGTGCGGATGACGACCTCGCCCACGCGCCCCATCGCCTGCGAGTCCGAGGACATCATGCTGATCGCGCCGAGGTCGTGCAGGACGTCCTCGGCCGCGATCGTCTCGGCGCGGATCCGCGACTCGGCGA
>MGBU01000038.1 GCA_001790205.1 Candidatus Rokubacteria bacterium GWA2_73_35
TGTGATGCGGCTCGTCGTCGGCATCACCGGCGCGACCGGCGCGATCTACGGGATCCGGCTGCTCGAGATCCTGCGCGGCTACCAGGAGGTCGAGACCCACCTCGTGGTCTCGGCGCCCGGCAAGCGCACGATCGCCGAGGAGACCGACTGGGCCGTCGGGGACGTGGAGGCGCTCGCGAGCGTCCACTACGACAACAAGGACATCGGCGCCGCGATCGCCTCCGGCTCGTTCCGGACGGGCGGCATGGTGATCGCCCCCTGCTCGATCAAGACCGCGGGCGCGATCGCCGCGTGCTACGCGGACTCGCTGGTCTCCCGCGCGGCGGACGTGACGCTGAAGGAGGGCCGGCCGCTCATCCTGCTGGTCCGCGAGACGCCCCTGCACGCCGGGCACCTGCGGGTCATGCTCGCGCTGGCCGAGATGGGCGCGGTCGTGCTGCCGCCGATGCCGGCGTTCTACAACCGGCCCAAGGCCCTCGACGACATCGTGACCCACACGATCGGCCGCGTGCTGGACCGCCTCCACCTCCCGCAGACGCTGGTCAGCGAGTGGAAGGGGACGAACCGTGCTTGACCTCTCGATCGTCATCCCCGTCTACAACGAGGAGGAGAACCTGCCGCTGCTGTGGCCCGAGCTCCGGGGGGTCCTCGAGTCGCTCGGCCACGCCTTCGAGGTCGTCTTCGTGGACGACGGCAGCCGCGACCGGAGCGCCGAGATCATCCGCGGCCTCCGCGAGGCCGACCCGCGCGTCCGGCTCGTGCGGCTCAAGGCCAACGCCGGCGAGACGGCGGCGACCGACGCGGGCTTCAAGGCCGCGCGCGGCCGGTGGGTCGTGGTCATGGACGCCGACCTGCAGAACGACCCGCACGACATCCCGATGCTGCTCTCGCACCTCGACCGGTGGGACGCCGTCACCGGCTGGCGCGTCACGCGCGGCGCGGGCGACGACTGGCTCCGCCGCCTGTCCTCGCGCGTCGCCAACCGCGTGCGCAACGCGCTCTCGGACGAGTCCATCCAGGACAGCGGCTGCACGTTCCGCGCGTTCCGTCGCGAGTGCCTGCGCGGGCTCGTCCTCTACCGCGGCTTCCACCGGTTCGTCCCGACGCTGCTCAAGATGCGCGGGTACCGCGTCCTCGAGGTGCCGGTGAACCACCGGCCGCGGCGCTTCGGCCAGTCGAAGTACGGCGTCTGGAACCGCGCGCTCGTCGCGCTCGTCGACCTCCTCGTGGTCCGCTGGATGAAGGCCCGCCTGCTCCGCTACGAGGTCGCCGAGGACCTCGGCGGCGACCTCGTCCGGGACTAGCCCCGCGATGGACGTCCTGCTCGTCGGCCTCGGCCGCTGGGGCGAGAAGCACCTGCGCGTGCTGCGCGAGCTCGGCGTCGGGCTCTGGGTCGCCGACGTCTCGCCCGCGCGCCGGGAGTGGGCGGTCAAGCAGGGCGTGGACCCGGCGCGCGCCGTCGCCGACTACCGCGCGGCGCTGGCGTACGTGGAGGCGGTGGACGTCGTGACGCCCGCCGACAGCCACCGCGCGATCGCCGGCGCGTGCCTCGCCGCCGGCCGCCACTGCTTCCTGGAGAAGCCGCTGACCGCGACCGCCGCCGAGGGCCGCGAGCTCGCCGCCGCGGCGCGCGCCGCGGGGCGCGTGCTCCAGGTGGGCCACATCTTCCGCTTCCACCCGGTGACCGCGACGCTCCGCCAGGCGCTCGGCGCGGGACGCATCGGGGCCGTCCGCTACGCGACCGGTCGGTTCTCGGGCTTCAAGCGGCCGCGCACCGACGTCGGCGTGACGCAGACCGACGCGATCCACTACTTCGACCTGTTCGCCCACCTCCTCGGACGGCCCGCGACGCGCGTGACGGCGCTCCAGCGCGACTACCTCGGCCGCGGGCTCGACGACCTGTCGGTGGCGATCGTCTTCTACGGCGAGACCCCGGCCGTCGTCGAGGCGAACTACTTCACCCCCGGCACCTGGCGCGACTGCGTGCTCGTCGGCGAGCGCGGCGCGCTGGTCGCCGACTACGGCGGCGCCACGGTGACCCTCCACCTCGGCGAGCACGTGAAGCGCGGCGAGGCGTGGGAGGCCGTGGACGCGGGCAAGGAGGAGCTGCCGGCGCGGGGCGAGGAGCCGCTCAGGCTCGAGCTCCAGGCCTTCCTCGACGCCTGCGCGGGCCGGCGCCCCTGCCCGGTGCCGGCCGAGGACGGCGTCGCGGCGCTCGCCGTCGTCGAGGCCGCCGCCGAGTCGGCGCGACAGGGCCGTACCGTCTCGCTCGCCGCGCCGGGCCGCGCCTCCTAGACCGCGCAGCCGCCGCACCGCCGCCCGCCCCAGGAAAAGCCCCCGTTCGGCTCATTGACGCGCTCGCGCCCGGGCCGATAGCGTCCCTGCAGGTACTTGTAAGAATATGAGTATCGACGTCCAGCGGGAGATCCGCTTCCACGGCCGCGGCGGGCAGGGGGCGGCCCTGGCCGCCGAGATCCTGGCGGCGGCCCTCGTCCGCGACGGCAGCTTCGCCGCCGCCTTCCCGATGTTCGGCTTCGAGCGCCGGGGTGCCCCGGTCGCCGCCTTCCTGCGCTTCGACTCGGCGCCCATCCGCGAGCGCACGCAGGTGTACGCGCCCGACTGCCTCATCCTGCTCGAGCCGGGGCTCGTCCGCATCGGCGGGATCTTCGACGGGCTCAAGCCCGAGGGCGCGCTCGTCGTCAACGGGACCACGCTGCCGCCGATCCCGGCCGGCGTCCGCGTCGGGCTCGCCGGCGTGGTGCGGGCGACGGCGATCGCGCGGGAGGAGCTGGGGCGCCCCGCCGCCAACACGGCGACGCTCGGCGCCTTCGCGCGGATCACGCGCTGGGTGTCGCGGGAGGCGCTGCTCGACGTGCTGCCCGACTACTTCGAGGGCGAGGCCCTCGGCGGCAACCGGCGCGCGGTCGAGCGAGGCTACCGGGAGGCGACGCTGGTCACCGCCCCGGAGACGGCGCATGCGGTTTCGTAGCCCGTTCGAGGGCGCGTGGGCGGACCCCGACTCGATGCTGGTGGTCCGCACGGGCGACTGGCGCCTCGAGCGCCCGGTCGTGCGCGAGGCGCGCTGCTCGCACTGCGGGGTCTGCTGGCTCTGGTGCCCGAACAACTGCATCCGCGACCTCGGCACGCACTTCTCCGCCGACCTCACGTACTGCAAGGGGTGCGGTGTCTGCGCGCGGGTGTGCCCGGCGGCCGCCATCGTGATGCGGGAGGAGGACGGCGCGTGAGGACGCGCGCGCCCCGCACCGACGGCAACCTCCGCGTGATGGACGGCAACAAGGCGGCGGCCTGGGGCGTCCTGCTCTGTCGCCCGGACCTCCTCGCCTCGTACCCGATCTCGCCCCAGACGCCGCTGCTCGAGCAGCTCTACAAGTTCCGGGCCGAGGGGCGCCTGGACGCGGAGACGGTCGAGGTGGAGGGCGAGAACTCGGCGCTGTCGGCGGCGGTCGGCGCGGTGGCGGCCGGCGGGCGCGCCTTCACCGCCACGTCCTCGATGGGCCTCATGTTCATGTACGACGCCTATCTCTACGCGTCGGGGCAGCGGGTGCCCGTCGTCATGACCGTGGCGACGCGCGAGCAGTGCGCGCCGCACACGGTGTCGAGCGGCCAGCAGGACATCATGCTGGTGAAGGAGGGCGGCTGGATCCAGCTCATCACCGAGAGCTGCCAGGAGATCCTCGACTCGATCCTGGTCGCCTATCGCCTGGCCGAGGACCCGACGATCCAGCTTCCGATCAACGTCTGCTACGACGGTTACTACCTGTCGCACCTGTCCGAGCCGGTGCGCGTGCCGACGCAGGAGGCGGTCGACCGCTTCCTCGCCGCCGTGGGCGTCGGCAAGCGGCCGGTGCTCTCGACGGACGCGCCGTTGAGCTTCGGCGCCTTCGTGCTGGGCGAGCTGTACGCCGAGTACCGCTACAAGCACTGCCAGGCCATGCAGCGGGCGCTCGACCTCGTCGCGGCGCTCGACGGCGAGTTCGAGGCCGCGTTCGGGCGCCCCTGGGGCGGCAGCATCGAGACCTATCGCGCCGAGGACGCCGAGGTGCTGCTGGTCGGCACCGGCAGCGCGTGCGGCACGCTGAAGGTGGCGATCGACCGGATGCGCGCGGAGGGGCTCGCCGCCGGGCTCGCGCGGATCCGGATGTTCCGGCCGTTCCCGCGCCGGCGGCTGGCCGAGCTGATGCGCGGGCGGCGCGCGGTCGGCGTGCTCGACCGGAGCGTCTGCTTCGGCTGGAACGCCGGGCACCTCTACGTGGACGTCCGGGCGACGGCGGCCGACCTCGACGCCCGGATCCCGCTCGTGAACTTCGTCGGCGGCCTGGCGGGGGCCGACCTGCGCCGCGAGCTGCTGGAGGACGCGGTGCGCACGACCGTCGCGCGCGGGCGCGGCGAGCCGGGCCCCGAGGTCGTCTGGCTCGGGCTCGGGTGAGGACGATGGCGGCGGCACGCCACCACGTGATCGTCGGCGCCGGCACCGCGGGGCTCAGCGCGGTGGAGGCGATCCGCCGGGCGGCGCCCGGCGACGCGGTCACCATCCTGTCCGCCGAGCCCGACGCGCCGTACTCGCCGACGGTGCTGCCGCACCTGCTCGCCGGACGGATCGACGCCGCCCGCGTGGCGCTGCGCCCGGAGAGCTTCTTCGCGCCCGAGGGTTGCCGCCTGCGTCTCGGGACGGAGGTGTCGGCGCTCGACGCCGCCGCCCGCCGGGTGCGCCTCGCCGACGGCTCCGCCCTCGCCTACGACACGCTCCTGCTCGCCTCCGGGTCCGAGCCGCTCCGCCCCGCGCTCGAGAACCCGCACGGCGTCGAGCTGCTCGGCTTCGTGCGCCTCGCGGACTTGCGCTCCCTGCACGCCCGGCTCGGCGACGGCGTGCGCGTGGCGGTGCTCGGCGCCGGGCTCATCGGCATGGAGCTCGCCGAGGCGCTCGTGCACCGGGGCCGCGGGGTGCGCGTGACCGTGATCGAGCAGGAGCGCCAGGTGCTGCCGCGCAGCTTCGACGCCGAGCTGGCGGGCGAGATCGCCGCGCTCTTCGAGAGCCGCGGCGTCACCCTCCGGCTCGGCCAGCGCGCCACGGCGCTCGAGCGCACGGGCGCGGGTGTCGCCCTCGCGCTCTCCGACGGCAGCGCGGAGGCGGCCGACCTCGTGGTCGCCTGCGTCGGCGTGCGCCCGCGCGCGGGCTTTCTCGCCGGCGCCGGCCTCGCCACCGGCCGGGGCGTGCTCGCCGACCGGCGGATGGCGACGAACCTGCCGGGCGTGTTCGCCGCGGGCGACGTCGCCGAGGGGCTCGGGGCCGACGGCACGCCCGGCGTCCACCCGGTGCTGCCGACGGCGGCGGGGCAGGGGCGGGTGGCCGGCGCCAACATGGCCGGGCGCCAGGTCGAGCACGAGGGCTGGCTGCCCGCGAACGCGTTCAACTTCTTCGGCCGGGTCGCGCTGAGCGTGGGCGCGACGGAGCCCGGCGCGGGGCAGGACGTCGTCTCGCGCAGCCGGGACGGGGGACGCGGCCGCCTCGTCTTCGAGGGCCCGCGCCTGGCCGGCGCGAGCTTCGTCGGCGTGGCCGCGGATCCGGGCGCGCTCGGCTGGCTGATCCGCCGCGGCGTGCCCGCGCGGGAGCACGCCGAGCTGCTGCTCGCGCACCCGGTGGCCGGCGCGCGCTGGCTCGCCGCGCGGGGCCAGCGGGAGGCGGCGTGATGGCGGTGGGGGAGAGTCCCGTGCTCCGCGACACGCTGACGATCGACTTCGGCGCCTGCCCGCCGGGCTGTCGCGCGTGCGAGGCGGCGTGCGCGCGCGCGCGGACGGTGCCGCGCGTCACCGCGCTCGACCTGCCCGCGGTCGGGTTCCACGGCGCCGTCGTCTGCGGCCAGTGCGGCGAGCCCGCCTGCCGCGACGCGTGCCCGACCGGCGCCATCGTCAAGGGCGAGGACGGCGTGGTGCGGCTCGACGAGGCGCGGTGCGTCGGCTGCGGCGCGTGCGCGATCGCCTGCGTGTGGGGCGGCGTCACCTACGACGTCGAGGCCGGCCGCGCCGCGAAGTGCGACACGTGCGACGGCCGGCCCGCGTGCGTCCCCGCCTGCCCGACGGGCGCGCTCGGCTGGCTGGAGACCTCGTCGCTCGCGCGGCGCTTCGGCCGGCCCGATCCGTTCACGCCCGGCATCGGGCTCTGCCCCGGGTGCGCGGCGGAGCTCGCGATCCGGCTCGTCTTCCGCCTCGCCGGCCCGGACACGATCGCCTTCGGGGCGCCCGGCTGCGCCGTCATGCTGGTGACGGGGCTCAACGGCTCGGCCACCACGCGCCTGCCCTGCGTCACCGGGCTCATGACCAACACCCCTGCGCTCATGACCGGGGTGGTGCGCCAGCTCCGGCGCCAGGGCCGCCGCACACGCTGCGTGGCCTTCGTCGGCGACGGCACCACCGCGGACGTCGGCTTCCAGTCCCTCTCCGGCGCCGTCGAGCGCGGCGAGCCCGTGCTCTACATCTGCTACGACAACGAGGGCTACATGAACACGGGCGTCCAGCGCAGCAGCACGACGCAGCGGGGCGCCCGCACGATGACGACGCCGGTGGGGCGCGAGCGGCAGGGCAAGGCGCAGCCCGCCAAGGACGTGCCGCTCCTCATGGCCTTCCACGGCGCCCCGTACGTCGCCACGGCGAGCGTCGCCTTCCTCGACGACTTCGCGACGAAGCTCGAGCGCGCCCTCGCCGTCGACGACGGCCTCGCCTACATCCACCTCTACTCCCCCTGCCACGTCGGCTGGGGAGCCCCCATGGACTCGGCGATCGAGATCGCCCGCCGCGCCGTCGAGACGCGCGTGTTCCCGCTCTGGGAGGCCGACCACGGCCGCCTCCGGCTCACGCATCCCGTGCCGCACCCGCGGCCCATCGACGACTTCGTCGAGCTGATGGGGCGCTTCCAGCACCTCGGGCCCGCCGAGCGCGCGGCGCTCGGGCGCGCGGCGGACGAGCGGTACCGCCGGATCGAGGCGCTCGGCGCCGCGCTCGGCGATGTTTGACCCGCGGCTGCCCCTCTGGTACCAGCTCGCCGAGGTCCTGAGGACCGAGGTCCTCCTGGGCCAGCTCGAGGCGGGCGGTCGCGTCCCGCCCGAGGTCGAGCTGGCGCGGCGCTTCGGCGTCAGCGTGGTGACCGTGCGCCAGGCGCTGGGGGCGCTGGAGGAGGAAGGGCTCGTCACGCGCCAGCGCGGGCGTGGGACGTTCGTCACGGCCGACCCGATGCTGCGCCGCCAGGTCAGGCTCGAGGGCTCGGCGGAGACGGTCATCGCGCAGCCGCTGAGCGAGGAGGCGGAGGTGCTGGAGCAGGGCACCGTCGCGGTGCCCGCGGCGCTGGCCGGCCACTTCGACCCCGGCGGCGAGGTGAGCCTCTTCCGGTGCGTGCGCCGCGAGCACGGCGCCCCGCTGAGCGTGGCGCTCGACTGGGTGCTGCCCGAGTACGGCGCCCAGATCGACGCGCGGCTGCTGCGCCGCGACCCGATGCTGACGATCCTCCGCGACGTCCTCGGCGTGAAGCTCGGCCATGTCCGCATCGGCGTCGAGGCGCAGCGGGCGAGCCAGGAGAGCGCGCAGGCGCTCGGCCTCGACGTGCTGAGCCCGGTGCTGTTCTTCTCGGGGGTGGTGTTCGACGCCTGCCAGCGGGTGGTGGACGTGGCCTGGATCTACTACCGGGCGGACCGCTTCACCTTCGCCCTCGACCTCGACGTGAGCCGCTGACGGCGGGCAGGCGCGGCGCGCGGTCGAGGCGGACGCACGGGGGATGGTGCCGAAGCGGGGACTCGAACCCCGACACCCTTGCGGGCACATGACCCTGAATCATGCGCGTCTGCCAATTCCGCCACTTCGGCCCGAGCAGCGTCAGTCATAATACCGTTCGGGCATGCCAAGTCAAGCCAGTGAGAGCCCACAAGATAGGACCATCGCGACCAACCGGCGCGCGCGGCACGAGTACGCGATCCTCGAGACCGTCGAGGCCGGGCTCGTGCTGCGCGGCACCGAGGTGAAGTCGCTGCGCGCGGGCCAGGTGACCTTCAAGGACTCGTACGCGACCATGCGGAACGGGGAGGCCTGGCTGCTCGGCTTCCACATCAGCCCCTACAGCCACGGCACCGACGCCAACCACGACCCCGAGCGCGACCGGAAGCTCCTGCTCCACCGGCGCGAGATCGC
Source organism: Candidatus Rokubacteria bacterium GWA2_73_35 (assembly GCA_001790205.1). Taxonomy (GTDB): domain Bacteria; phylum Methylomirabilota; class Methylomirabilia; order Rokubacteriales; family CSP1-6; genus GWA2-73-35. Next base: position 8,194 of record MGBU01000038.1, read on the forward strand.
CCGGCTCACCGGCAAGATCGCCGAGCGCGGGCTGACCCTGGTGCCGCTGCGCCTGTACTTCAAGCGGGGGCGCGCGAAGGTCGAGCTGGGCCTGGCGCGCGGCAAGAAGCTCCACGACAAGCGCTCGGCGCTCCGCGAGCGCGAGGTCCGGCGCGAGATGGACAAGGCCATTCGCGCCAGCCGCCGGGGCTCCTGGTAGCGGCTACGGCGCGACCGCCGCGCGCCGGAGCCCCAGGACGTGCAGAACGTCCTTGAGGCTCAGGTAGCCGGCGAGCCCACCGTCCTCGACGACGGCGAGCCGCCCGAGCCCGTTGCGCGAGAGCTTCTCGAAGGCGGTCCACAGGCTGTCGCCGGGCGCGGCCGCGAGCGAGTCGTCGAGGGCGCGCATGACCTGGCGGACCGGCGTCTCGGCCCAGCGCGCCCGCGGGATGTCCCCGAGCCGGTGGATGCTCACGATGCCGATCACCCGCCCGCCCTCGACCACCGGGAAGCTCGAGACATGGTGCGGCCAGAAGAAGTCGTCCGCGACCCGGGTGAGCGGGAGGTCGGGCCCCACGTGGAAGACCTCCCGGGCCATCACATCGCGAACCGCGAGGGGTGACAGGGCGCGGCGCAGCACGACCTGCTGGTAGCTGCCCGCGGCCGCCTGTCGCAGGAACAGGCCGATGAGGACGAGCCAGAGGCCGCCCAGGAACTCGCCCGTGAGACCCCGCAGGATGCCGAGGGCGATCAGCACGAACGCGACCGCCGTGCCCGCGCGGCTCGCCGCCACCGTCGCCGACTGCAGGTCGCCCGTGACCTTCCAGAGGATGGCGCGCAGCACGCGCCCGCCGTCCAGCGGGAAGCCCGGCACGAGGTTGAAGACGCCGACGACGATGTTGACCAGGACCAGGTACTGGAGGATGGCCGTCGCCATCGGGCGCGCCCCGGCCACGGCAGTCGCCAGGGCCGCGACGCCGGCGACGAGGAAGCTCGTGAGCGGCCCCACGATCGCGATCAGGAACTCGACGCCGGGAAAGCGCGGCTCGTCCTCGAGCTGGGAGACCCCGCCGAAGACGTGCAGCGTGATGCCGGACACCGTGAGCCCCGAGCGTCGGGCGACGATCGCGTGCGACAGCTCGTGCAGGAAGACCGACACGAAGAGCAGGAGCGCGGCGGCGGCGCCGCCCACCCAGTGGGCCGCGACCGGCACGTCGGGCAGCACCTGCGGGAAGTAGCCGACGGAGAGGCTCCACGCGATCAGCCCGAAGATCACCAGCCAGCTCGCGTGGACCCGGACCGGGATGCCCACGACCCGGAACAGCGTCACGACACTCGTCATCGATCTGGACCCCCCGTTGCCGGCGCGCGGGGCGTCAGGGGTCGCCGAGCCCGCGGCAGGGTCCGAGGACCGTCATCAGCACGAACCCCCGTCGCGCCTCGCGCCGGCGCAGGAGGGGCAGCCGCGGCGGCCGGCGGGGTGCGAGCGCCGGCGCCATCGCCGCAGGCAACGGGGGCTGCCGGACCGGACGCGCCTCGCGGGGCGCGCGGACGACTGGCGTCGTGACGGCGCCCGGGCGCGCCCGCGTCACGGGGCGTTTCGGCTCGACGCCCGGGCGCGTCGCGGCCGCGAGATGCCGCCGCGCCAGGCGCACGAGGAAGCTGAACACGAGGAGCAACGCCGTGAGAAGGAGGAGCTGCTCGAGACTCATCGCCGCCGCTCCTATTTCCGGCTCCTCTCCGAAAAGTGTCCGGTGACATAACGTCCTGAAGGACAGAGCGCATCGGCCATCCCGGCTACCCTGTGCTCGGGCCGCCAAGCTCGAGGACAGGAGGTCGAGGGCCGATGCGCATGGAAACGTTTATCAGGAAAGCGTTGCGATTGAAAGCCCACACGGTCATCAAGGTCGAGGAAGACGAGGCCGCTGGCAAGCTGGTCGTCCACTTGGAGCGCGTGGGGCAGCGCCGCCTGCGCTGCGGGGTGTGCGGCCTGGAGGCGCCGCGGGTCGCCCCGACGCGGCGCCCCCTGCGCCGGTGGCGCGATCTCGCCATGCGCGAGCACCTGGTCGAGCTGCAGTACGCGCCCGCTCGGGTCTGGTGCCGATGGTGTGGACTGCGCGTGGAGCGGGTGCCGTGGGCCGACCAGTGGCAGCGGGTGACCCACGCTCTGGCCCGCGCCGTTGCCACGCTGGCCCGGGTGCTCGACTGGAAATCGGTCGCCGGGCACTTCCGGCTCAACTGGAAGACCGTCGCCGCCGTGGTCGAAGGCGCCGTGCTCTGGGGGCTCGAGCATCGGCGCTGGCACCCGCTGCACGTCCTCGGAATCGACGAGGTCAGCCGTCGCAAGGGCCAGCAGTACTTGACGATCGTCTACGACCTCGACCGCCGCCGGGTGGTCTGGGTCGGCCGCGATCGGACCACCGACACCATTTAACGATTCTTTACGTGGCTCCGGCCTGGGCGCGCGCGGGCGATCCACACCGTCTGCTGCGACATGTGGGCCGTGTACATTGACGCCGTCCGTACCCACCTGCCCCAGGCGACGATCGTCTTCGATCGCTTTCACCTGAGTCAGCACCTGAGTCGCGCGGTCGACGACGTCCGGCGGCAGACCTGGCGCCACATGGCGGGGCGGGAGAAGGCCGAATTCAAGCGGACCCGGTTCCTCTGGCTCACGAACCCAGAGAACCTCCAGCGGAAGGAGCGCACGCGCCTGTCGGCCCTCCTGCGGCTGAACAGCCCCATCGTGAAGGCCTACTTGCTCAAGGAGGACCTGCGGCGCTTCTGGGACTATCGCAGCACGGCGTGGGCCGAGGGCCACCTGCGCCAGTGGCTGTGGCGCGCCGCCCACAGCCGCCTCGAGCCGTTCAAGAAGCTCGCCCAGATGCTCCGCACCCATCTCGACGGGGTGCTGGCCTGGACCCGGATCCGGGTCACCAACGGCGCCCTCGAAGGAATGAACAACAAGGTGAAGGTCATCAGCCATCGCGCCTATGGCTATCGGACCGCCTGGACCTACATCGCCAACATCTACCACTGCTGTGCGGGCCTGCCGCTACCCTGACACTTTTGGGAGAGGAGCCCTATTTCCTGGGCGGCGCGGGCGGCTCCTCGGGGGCGCCCGCGATCGACTCGCGCATCGTCGTGTCCGCTTGCACGTTCTTCATCCGGTAGTAGTCCATGATCCCGAGGTTGCCCTGACGGAACGCCTCGGCCATGGCGCGCGGCACCTCGGCCTCGGCCTCGACGACGCGCGCCCGCATCTCCTGCTCGAGCGCGACGGCCATGGCCCGCCGCTCCTCCGCCTTGGCCTGGGCGATCTGCTTGTCGGCGTTGGCCTGGTCGATCTGGAGCTTGGCGCCGATGTTCTCGCCCACGTCCACGTCGGCGATGTCGATGGACAGGATCTCGTACGCCGTCCCGGCGTCCAGCCCCTTGGAGAGCACGTGCTTGGAGATGTGATCCGGGTTCTCCAGCACATCCTTGTGGGTCCTGGCCGAGCCGATCGTGCTGACCATGCCCTCGCCGACCCGCGCGATGACGGTCTCCTCGCCGGCGCCCCCGACGAGCCGGTCGATGTTGGTACGCACGGTCACGCGCGAGACGGCGATGAGCTGGATGCCGTCCTTGGCCACGGCCGCGATGCGCGGGGTCTCGATCACCTTCGGGATCACCGACATCTTCACCGCGGCGAGCACGTCGCGGCCGGCCAGGTCGATGGCGGCGGCCCGCTTGAAGGGCATGGGGATGTTCGCCTTGTCCGCCGAGATCATGGCGTTCACGACGCTGACGACGTTGCCGCCCGCCAGGTAGTGCGCCTCCAGATCGTTGACGGGGATGTCCAGCCCGGCCTTCACCGCGCTGATGCGGGCCGTGACGATCGTGCCCGGGGGCACCCGCCGCAGGCGCATCCCCACGAGCGTGAACAGGCCGACGTACGCCCCCGAGGCGAAGGCGGCGATCCACAGCCGGACGGGGATCAGGTAGAGGACGGCGGCGAGCGCCGCGACGACGAGGATGAGAAGCACGACCGCTCCGAAGGCGCCCGTCTCGATTCCCGTCATGGCTCAGTCCTTTCCGCGAAGCCGCCGCACGACGATCCGGTTGCCATCGACCCGGACCACCGTGATCGGCTCTCCCGTCTCGATGAACTCTCCGTCGGAGACGACGTCCACGCGCTCGCCCTCGATGTCGGCGATGCCGGCCGGCCGCAGAGTCGACGCCGCCGTGCCCCGCTTGCCGAGCCAGGCGCGGTCGGCCTCCGGTGCCGAGGCGAACCCCCCGCGCGCCGTGAGCTCCGTCTCGAGGACGAGCCGGCGGCCGAACGGCAGGCGCGGGAGGAAGCGCAGCACGGCCAGGGACACCGCGAGCGCCACCAGGAGCGACGCCGCGACCCGCCCGACCGCGATGAGCACGGCCGGCCACGTCGCCCCGGCGCCGACGAGGCTCAGCCCCAGGCCGCCGAGGAGCGCCGCGATCCCGAGCGCCCCGGTGACCCCGAAGCCCGGGGTGACGAAGATCTCGATCGCGAGGAGCAGGAGCCCGAGGCTCACGAGGAGCAGCTCCTCCCAGCCCACCAGCCGGACCAGCCAGTGGCCCCAGAAGAAGAGCACGAGGCTCGCGATGCCGAGCGCGCCGGGCACGCCGAAGCCCGGCGTCCGCAGCTCCACGATGATCCCGAGGATGCCGATCGTCATCAGGAGCGAGCTGACCACCGGGTGCGTCAGGAAGCGCACGATCGTCTCGGCCCACGTGGGGGCGGCCCGGCGCACGTCGGCGCCACCGAGATCCAGGGCCTCGAGCACGGCCTCCAGGCTGTCGGCCCGGAAATCGGCGACCTTGTGCGTCAAGGCCTCCTCGGTCGTCAGCGTCAGGAGCTTTCCCTTGGCGATGACGTCCGGGATCTCCACGTCGGCGTCCACCATCGCCTCGGCGAGCAGCGGCGGGCGCCTGCGGCTCTCGGCGGTGGCGCGGAACTCCTTGCGCACGTACGACACGGTCTTCTCCGCCACGGGCTGCGCGGGCCCGCCGGGGGCGCCCATCTCCACCGGCGTGGCGGCGCCGATCGTGCCGCCGTCGGCCATCGCGATCTTCTCGGCCGCCAGGCTGATCAGGGCGCCCGCGGAGATGGCGCGCTTGTTGACGAAGGCCACGGTCCGGACGCGGGCGCGGAGCAGCGAGTCCCGGATGACGACGGCGGCGTCCACGCGCCCGCCGAAGGTGTTGATCTCGAGGATCACCGCGGCCGCGCCCGCGACCGCGGCGTCCTCCAGCACCCGCTCGACGAACGGCGCGAGGCCGAGGTCGATGATGCCGTGGATCGGCGCCACGTAGACGACCGGGCGGCTGCCG
>MGBU01000039.1 GCA_001790205.1 Candidatus Rokubacteria bacterium GWA2_73_35
TGTCCACGTGCGGGTAGGTGCGATAGCCCGTGATGACGCTGGCGTTCGCGACCATCGCCGGGGTCATGTGCGAGTGGAAGTCGAGCCCGACGGCGATCGGCAGCCGCGGCGCCACGGCGCGGATGCGGCGGAGCAGCTCGCCCTCGCCGTCGTCCACGTGCTCGGCCACCATCGCGCCGTGGAGCGCGAGGAACGCCGCGTCGCACCCCGCGCGGACCGCGCCGACGATCGCGTCGCACATGTCCTCGTAGGCGCCCCGCTCGACGTAGCCCGACGGGTGCGCGCCCGCGGCGAGGGGGACGCTGACCTCGGCGCCCAGCTCGCGCGCGACCTGGAGGAACCCGCCGAGCTGGGTGTTGGTGTCGCGGAACTCCTCGAGGGCCGCTTCGCCCGCGAGCGGCCGGAACGCCCCGAGCGGCGTCGGCACCGGCGAGAACGTGTTGGTCTCGTGCATCATCATCGCGACCACGAGCTTCCTGCGCGCCATGCCCCGAGTGTAGCGGCTTGACGGGAGTGCGTCGATCCCGTATACCGGGGCGGCGACCCGGAGACGAACGGAGGGACGGCGCCATGGCCATGTACTGGAAGGAGATCACGGTCCACTGGGGGGAGTCGGACCCCTTCGGGCTCGTCTACTACCCCCGGATCGTGGCCTGGTTCAACGACACCGAGCACGAGCTGTTCCGGATCATCGGCCACCCGGTCGAGCAGATGATCAAGAACGACCGCACGACGTTCGTCATGGGCGAGATCCACTTCCGGTTCATCGGCCCGGCGGCATACGGCGACCGGATCGTGACCACGATCACCCTCGCCGAGATCGGCGCCCACACCCTGCACTGGAACTGCAAGGCGAAGAACGCCGTCACCGGGGCCGCGGTCAGCGAGGGCCGTGCCACCCGCGTCTACGCGCGCATCAACGAGGACGGCACCCTGAGCGCCCAGCCGATCCCGGTCGCGATGCTAAACGCGCTCCGGGAGCTGGGGGACCTGAAGCACCTGCAGACGAACAGCGGCCCGACACGGCTGCCCGCCGAGCGCTGACGGCGGCCGGCCGCAGCCGATGACCGACCGCCTCTACCAGCGCGACGGCTACCTCGCGACCTTCGAGGCGCGCGTCCTGGCCGTGCGGGCGGACGGGGTGGTGCTGGATCGCACCGCGTTCTTTCCCACCGGCGGCGGCCTGCCGGGCGATACCGGCACGCTGACGGGCCCCGCGGGGACAGTCCGCGTCGTGGAGACGCTCGAGGACGACGAGGCCGGCGTGCTGCACCGGCTCGAGCGGCCCGGCCCGGCCCCGGGCGATGCCGTGCGGGGGGAGCTCGACTGGCCTCGCCGCCACCTGCTGATGCGCTACCACACGGCCACGCACGTCCTCACGGGCGTGATGTTCAACGACTACCACGTGCGCGTCACCGGCAACCAGCTCACGCCCGAGAAGGGCCGGGTGGACTTCGCCTTCGAGCAGTTCGACCGCGAGGTGCTGGAGGAGGGCTTCCGCCGCGCCAACGCCCTGGTGGCGCGGGACCTGCCCGTGCGGGTCTCCTTCGTCCCGGCCGCCGAGGCCCGGGCGCGACCCGAGCTGTTCAAGCTGGAGACGGGCTTCCGCCACGACCTCGGGGAGCTGCGCCTGGTCGAGATCGTGGGCTTCGACACGCAGGCCGACGGCGGCTGTCACGTCGCCACGCTCCGCGAGATCGGCCGCCTCGCGCTCACCAGGACCGAGAACAAGGGCCGTGTCAACCGCCGCGTCTACTTCGTGCTCGAGGAGGCGGCCCCGCTCGAGCAGGCGGCAAGCGGAGGGGAACCGTGAGCGACAATCGCGCCGTCGTCGTCGATCCCGAAGCGCCCGGGCGGCTCGTGCTCCGCCCCGTGGCGGAGCCCGTCCCCGACCGCGGCGAGGCCCTCGTGCGCGTGCGCGCGCTCTCGCTCAACCGCGGCGAGGTGAGGCGCTCGGGCATGGCCCCGGCGGGCTGGCGCCCGGGCTGGGACCTGGCCGGCGAGGTCACGCGCGCGGCCGCGGACGGCTCGGGCCCGCGCGCGGGCGCGCGGGTGGTCGGGCTCCTGCCCGAGGGGGCGTGGGCCGCGCGGGTCGCGGTGCCGACGCACGCCCTCGCCGAGCTGCCCGAGCCGGTGACGTTCTCCCAGGCCGCGACCTTCCCCGTGGCCGGGCTCACGGCGCTCCTGGCACTCGCCCGGGGCGGGCCGCTCCTCGGCCACCGCGTGCTCGTCACCGGCGCCACCGGGGGCGTCGGCGACTTCGCGGTGCAGCTCGCGCGCCTCGGCGGCGCCCACGTGACGGCGAGCGCGCGGCGCGCCGACCAGGAGCCGATGCTGCGCCAGCTCGGCGCCCACGCGGTGGTCGTGGGCGACGAGATCCCGCCGGCGCCGAAGTACGACCTCGTCGTCGAGTCCGTCGGCGGGCGCACGCTCGGCACGGCGCTCGGCGCCCTGGAGCGCGGCGGCGTGTGTGTCACGCTCGGCGTCTCCGCCGGCGCCGAGGTCACGTTCGATGCCCGCGAGTTCTTCTTCGCGGGGCGCACCACCCTGTACGGCTTCTATCTCTTCAAGGAGCTGGGGAGCGAACCGGCATCGGTGGGCCTCCGGCGGCTCGCCGAGCTGGTCGCGGCGGGCCAGCTCGCGCCGCACGTGAGCCTCGAGCGGCCGTGGACGGAGGTCGCCCAGGTCGCGCAGGACCTCATGGCCCGGCGCTTCCCGGGCAAGGCCGTGCTCACGCTCGACTAGCGCCGCGGCCCTCAGGGAAGGAGATCGGTGACGGGGATCCGTGCGCCGGGCGCCGCCAGCGGCGTCACCGTGGCGGACGGCCGCAGCGTCTCGGTCGACCGATAGACCCACCCGTAGGCGGCATCCGCCGCCGGCTGCGGGTCGCGATGGACCTCGAGCACGCGGTCGACGAGGTTCACGATCCAGTAGTCGCGGATCCCCGCCCGCGCGTAGAGACCAGCCTTGAGGCGGCGATCGAGCCTCAGGCTCGAATCGGCGACCTCGACGACGAGGGCGGCGGTCCGCGGGTGAGCGCCGACGTAATCACGATACGTGCCGGCGACGACGGCGACGTCCGGCTCCGGCTCGGAGTCCTCGTCGAGGGCGAGCGGGGCTTGGAGGCGCGGATGCCACCCGGCGCCGAAGGCCGAGCGGAGCACCTGACCGATCTGCCCCACGATCGCGGCGTGCGGGCTCCCCTGAGGCTCCCGGACGACGAGCAGGCCGTCGAGCAGCTCGAGGCGCTCGCCCACGAAGATGCCGAGATCGACGAGCCGCTCGTACTCCACGCGCCGCCAGCGCCGGGTCTTCAGGGGCGGCTCCACCACCGAGGCCATGGACGCTACGGTAGCGGGACTCCGCGGGAGCCGTCAACATCGACAAACCGATACGCTTCAGGACCGGCGGCGCCGGGTGATCGTGCGCCGGGTCGGGCGCGTGCCGTCGCCGAAGCTCGGCTGCCAGGACGAGTGCTTGCCGGCGCCGCCCACCACGATCACGCCGAGGTCCTCGGGCGCGCGCACGATCGGCAGCATGGTGTCGGGCGCGTCGGCCGCGTCCCGCCGCTCGACCTGGTAGCGCCGGTACTCCGGGCCGAGGCGCGCGAGCGGGAAGCGCGCGTGCTCGAACAGGAACTCCTTGACCTGCCGCTTCGTGAAGCCGTCGCGGGCGATCGTGGCCGCGTGCTCGGGGCCGAGGGCGAGGAGCGGCCAGCCGGCAGCCAGGAGGTTGTTGCTGCCCGCCTGGCCCATGGCGCCGGCCACGGTGCGGAGCACGCCCTCGCCCGTCGCGCTGTAGTGGTCCTGGATGTTGTGCGGGCCCTCGCAGCCGAACGCGGTGACCGTGCTCACGTCGGGCGCGAGCCCGGCCTCGACGTGGAGCGGCTCCCACGGGCTCTCGGCCTCGTTCTCCGCGACGCAGTACGCGAGCTTCGCCGGGCTGCCCTGGGTGGCCCGGTCGCCCGTGCCGGGGAGCCCCCCGCCGACGTTCATCAGGACCAGGCGCACCGCGCGGCCGATCGTGACGTTGGCGCGGGCGCCCTGGCCGAAGGCGTTGTACCCCGCGTTGAGCCCGATCTCGCGGGCGATCGGCCCGTTCACCACGAGGAGCGGCGCCACGGGGTGCGTCGTGGCCTGGATCGAGTCGAGGTTGAAGGCCGGATCCGCCAGCGCCTCGATGGCGGCGAGGAGCACGGGGAAGTACTCGGGGCGGCAGCCCGCCATCACGGCGTTCACCGCGATCCGCTCCACCGTCGCCTCGCCCTGCCGCGGCGGCAGGACGCCCACGACCTCGCGCGGCTCGCGATCGGCGAAGCCGAGGAACTCGCGCACCGCGGCCTCGGTGGGCGGGACGATCGGGAGCCCGTCGGTCCAGCCGCGCTCCTGGTAGAGGGCGTCGATCGCCGCGTACGCGCCGGCGAAGTCGAACGTCGCCGCGGCCGGCCCGCGCTCGCTCATGCGCGGGTCACGGCCTTCAGCACCGCCTCCAGGGCGAGGTCCGCCTTGCGCACGACCTCGTCCTCCGGGATGCCGCCGAGCGGGTGCGGGACGAGGGCGAGCGGCAGGTCCGCGAGGCCGCGGTTCGTCGCCTCCAGGCGCGCCAGCGCCTCGAACTCGAAGGTGCCCATGACCGCCGTCGGAACGCCGCGCGCTTCCAGCATGATGGCGCCGTGGATACTCCACGACGTGCAGGACCCTCAGTCGGCGCTGCCGACCAGCGCGAAGTCGCACGCGGCGAGCGCGGCCAGGATCTCCGGGGCCGGAGGCCCCCCCACGGGCTTGTCGCGCTTGACGACCTCCCGGACGCCGTGACGCTCCCGGAGGATCGTCGCTACCGCGAGCATGAGCGGGCCCGCGTTCGGCTTGCCGTTGTCGAGGATGCCCACGCGCGTGCCCGCGAGGCTCGTCAGACGCGGCGCCAGACGCGCCGCGACGGCCCGCGGCTCGGCGGTGGGATCGTACAGGCGGAAGCCCTCTGCGTTCATCGCTTGCTCCCCCTTCTCAGTACATGGGGGGCTCCGGGCGCCCCCCAAGCCCCCCAACCCTCGGGACGCCCATGCTGCGCCGTGGCGCCCCTCGGCAACGCGACTTGTTCGCTGCCAGTCAGGCCGCGGGGAGCGGCCAGCCGAGCCACTCGCACACGCCTCGCCCCATCACCCAGGCGAGGTCCTCGCCCGCGAGCCACGGCTGCTGCTCCGTGAAGAGCGTGATGCACTCGTGGTAGGTGCACGGCATCCGGGTGAGGTCCGTGCCCCAGAACGTCCGGCGCGGGCCGAAGGCGTCCACGAGCGCGCGGATGGCCGCGTGCAGGTCGCGGAACGGATAGCGCTCCGCCGAGATGGACGGCATCCCCGAGGCCTTCACCGCGACGTTCGGGTGGCGGGCCAGCGCGCAGACGGCGCCCAGGTCGTCGAACACCTTCGGGGCCTTCGTGCGGATCGGGAGCCCCACGTGGTCGATCACGAGCTTGAGGCCGGGGTGCCGCGTCGCGATCCCGTCGAGTACGTCGAGCGAGCCCGGCACGAGGACCATCACGGGGATCCCGGCCCGCTCCGCCGCCGGCCAGAGCCAGTCGGCCGTGCCGTCGGTGAGGAAGTGGCGGTTGTGTTCGTTGTGGAAGGTGAAGCGTAGCCCGAGCATGCCCGGCTGCTTCTTCCAGCCGGCCACCAGGTCGCGGCTCTTGGGGTCGCGGAGATCCAGCCGGCCCATGACGGCGAAGCGGTCGGGGTGCTGGCGCGCCGCCGCGAGCGCCAGGTCGTTGCGGTCGCCCTCCCACGAGGGCGGCACGAGCACCATGCGGCTCACCCCGGCCAGGTCCATCTCGAAGAGCAGCATGTCCTTGGTGACCGGGTACGGCCGCTGGGCCTCCTGCGCCCGGCCGGCCGGCCACGGGCGGTCGGGGGTGTCCGCGGCCCAGACGTGGACCTGCGAATCGACGATGTGCATGCCTAGCTTCTATCACGAAACGCACCGCCTGGCTCGCCCCCCGCGGGAATGCTACAGTCGGGCCGATGATGCTCCGGCCCGACGACGTGCTCGAGCGGCTCCGGGCCCTCCGCGCCCGGCAGCCCGTGCGCTACTGGGCGTTCTACTCGAGCCAGCTCGGCGGGATCGTGACCGATCCCGCGCTCATGGTCATCCCCTTCGACGACCACATGGTCCACCGCGGCCACGGCGTGTTCGACACGGCGGCGCTCGTCGACGGCAGGCTCTACGACCTCGAGGCGCACCTGGACCGGTTCGTCCGCTCGGCCGGCACCGCGAAGCTCGCGCTGCCGCCGCGGGAGGAGCTGCGCGGGATCATCCTCCGGACCACGGCCGCGAGCGGCAAGCGCGACGGCTCGATCCGCTACTGGGCCTCCTCCGGGCCGGGGAGTCTCGGCCTCGCGCCCGCCGCGGGCGCCGAGCCCGGGTTCTTCGTGATGGTCTTCGCGGGCCTCGCCTATCCGGAGAGCTGGTACACGCAGGGGCTCCGGCTCATGACGACGACGTATCCCATCAAGCCGCCGCTCTACGCGGTCACCAAGAGCACCAACTACCTGCCCAACGTCCTCATGCAGCTCGAGGCGCAGGAGCGCGGGCTCGACAACGGCGTCTTCGTGGACGAGGCGGGCCACGTGGGCGAGAGCTCCAACATGAACGTGGCCTTCGTCACGCCGGACGGCGTCCTCAGGCACCCGCGGTTCGACCACATCCTCTCCGGGTGCACGTCCCTCAGGCTCCTCGCGCTGGCCACCGCCCTGAAGGACCGCGGGCTCATCCGGGACGTGGAGGTCTGCGACATCCCCGTCGCCGCGGCGCGCGCGGCGCGCGAGATGATGCTCCTCGGCAGCTCCGTCAGGGTCGCGCCGGTCGTCGAGTGGGACGGCAAGCCCGTCGGCGACGGCAAGCCCGGCCCCGTCGCCCGGGCTCTCCGCGAGCTGCTCGAGCACGACATGCGCTCGGCGCGCGAGCGGCTCCTCGACGTCCCCTACTGAAGCGCCTCGCCCGCCTTGTTCACGAACGGCGATGGCGCGACCGGGCGGGTGGCGCAGGGTGCAGTCCCCGCGGGGCCGTGCGGAGTGGGACCCCCTCGTCCCGTGCGCCGCGCGCAGCGCGGCGTTCGGGCGAGCGGGTGACGGAGCCGGACCCGCGGGGGCTCACCCTGCGACAGGCCCCGCCCGCCACGCACGGCGAACGTTCGTGAACAAGGCGGGCTAGCGCCAGAGCTTCTCGTAGGGATGCTCGCCCTCGAGGAGCCGGCCCTCGGCGAAGCGCCGGAGGGTGAAGGCGGAGATGTCCGCCGTCCGGGCCCGGCCGTCCACGATCAGCTCGGCCATGCAGGCGCCGACCGCCGGCGCGATCTTGAAGCCGGTGCCGCTGAAGCCGCAGTCGAGGTAGAACCCGTCGGGCCCGGCCTGGTCCAGGATCGGGTGCTGGTCGGGCGTGATGCCGTCGTACCCGCCGTGCGCGCCGTGGAGCGTGCCGTGCTCCATCCCCGGGATGCGCGCGCAGATGCGCGCGACGGCGCGCTCGACGAAGCCCGGCAGCGCGTGGTCGGTGTCGCCGTCGGGGGAGAGACCGAGCGGGTTGGCGTCCTCGAGCCCGACGAGCGTCAGGCCGCCGGTCTCCGGCCGGAAGTACATCGACGTCGCGTCGTCGATCACCGTCGGGTGCGCGCCGCCGAGCGCCGAGGGACGCCGGATGACCATCGTGTCGTGCCGCCAGGAGGTCACCGGCACGTCGAGACCGACCATCCGCCCGACCTCCGCCGCCCAGGCGCCGGCCGCGTCGACGACCACGGGCGCGGCGATCGCGCCCCGCGTGGTCTCGACGCCGGCGACCCTGCCGCCGGCGACGCGCACGGCCGTCACGCGGCAGTCCTGCACGAGCCGCGCGCCGCGAGCGCGCGCGGCGGCGAGGAGCGCGCCGGCCGCGCCCGGCGGATCGGCGTAGCCCGACTCCGGCTCGTACGCCGCGGCCTCGAAATCGCCCGTGGCGAAGGCGGGCGCGAGGCGGCGCACGTCGTCGGGGGTCACGAGGAGCATGGGGACGCCGAGTCGCTGGTGCATCAGGACGTTGGCCCTGAGCCGCTCGGTGTGCGCCGGCGCGACGATCTTGAGGAACCCCGTGCGCGTGAAGCCGCACTCGCCGCCGACCAGCTCGGCCCAGTCCCGGAACCAGCGGAACGACTCCCACGCCAGCCGCGACTCGGC
>MGBU01000040.1 GCA_001790205.1 Candidatus Rokubacteria bacterium GWA2_73_35
TCCACATGGGCGCGCTGGCCCGCGCGCAGGTCGCCGCCGGCGAGTACTGGCGCCTGCTGAGCGCGACCCTCCTGCACGGGAGCCTCGATCACCTGATCGGCAACGCGATCGCGCTCTTCATCCTCGGCATGGTCTGCGAGCACGCCTTCGGGCGGGGCCAGTTCGTGGTCCTGTACGTGCTGAGCGGCCTCGCGGGTTCGGTGCTGAGCCTCGCGTGGGCGCCGGGGCCGTCCGTCGGCGCCTCGGGGGCGATCTTCGGGCTGCAGGGCGCCTCGATCGTCCTCTTCCGCCGCCACCGCGACCGGCTGCTGCTGCGCGACCGCCGCGTCGGCTTCGTGCTCCTGATCTGGGCGGCCTACACGATCGGAAGCGGCTTCCTGACGCCCTTCATCGACAACGGCGCCCACATCGGCGGCGCGCTGGGCGGCGCCTTCGCGGGGCGGTTCCTGCACCCGGTGGTGCTGAGCCCGCTCGTGCCCGAGCAGGCGGCGCGCGTGCGTCGCTGGCTCGGGGTCATCGCCGCGGTGCTGGCCTACGCGCTGCTCGGCTGGGTGTACCGCTAGCCCGACTCTCAGAAGCCCCCCCCCGGGCCGAACGACCTAGTCGCGACGAGAATTTCCGGTGGCCTCGCGGGCCGACGCCCGGGCCCAACGCGAAGTCGGTTCCTGGCCAGGGACTGGCCGGCCGGCGCGGAAGTTAGCACGGCCAGCATCCAGCCGACCTTCCCTCTCTCCCGCCGGCACGCATGGGCTCAGACGTCCGCGACGGCCGCTACCCGCTCATAGAATCCGGACACTTCCGGAACAGCGCCGGCCCACTGGCCGGAAAGCTGGCACGATGCCTGCTCCCGGGCAGGTAGGTCTTACATCGTGGCCGCAGCCGGTCACGCAGGCGAGAGGCGACTCGGAGTCGAAGGAGGATAGGGCAGATGACGCAGAAGGCGAAATTCCTGACGGGCCTGGTGCTGGTGGGGGCGCTCGGGCTGTTCGCGATCGAGGCCGCGGCCGCGAGCTTCGAGATCACCCCGGCGATCCAGGCGGAGCTGGACAAGCAGAAGGCGGTCGTGGCCAAGTGGGTGGCCGCTCCGGCGATCGTGAGCGCCGTGGCCGAGCAGAATCGCAAGGGTCCGATCGCCGGGATGGACAACGCCAAGTGGAAGGTCACCCGGCGAAACGACCCCATGGTGACGGGGTTTCAGTCGAACGCCGCCGGCCAGTTCCTGAAGGCCAAGCTGGCGGAGAGCCAGGGGGCGATCAGCGAGGCGTTCCTCAACGCCGCGCAGGGCGAGAAGGTCGCGTTCTTCGAGAAGACCACGAGCTACATCCACCGGGGCAGCGCGAAGTTCGACGTGCCGTTCAACACGGGCAAGTCCTGGCAGGGCAAGCCCGAGTTCGACGAGTCGAGCCAGACCTACGCGATCCAGATCTCGGTGCCGGTCCTGGCCGAGGGCAAGACGATCGGCGCCCTGGTCGTCGGCGTGAACCTCTCGTATCTCGAAAAGGTGGCGAAGAAGTAGTCACGACGTGACGCCCGGCCGGGCGGCGACACCGCCCGGCCGGCGCCCAAGGGGCAATGACATGGCGGGCAGCGGGTTAGTCCTCGGAAGGTCGTCGATCCTGGTGCGGCTCATCGCGAGCTTCGGGGCCCTGGCCCTGATCACCGGGCTGGTCGGTGGAATCGGGATCTGGGCGTTCTCCCGCGTGAACGGCGCACTGCAGGCGGTGGCCGGCGAAAGCGTGCCCGCCCTGGTCCAGCTCCTGGGGACCGAACGGGACATGCAGCAGGCCGTGGTGGCCGAGCGGACGTTGATGTTCATGAAGGTGGACACGCTGGCCGCGAAGGAGACCGTGAGGACCCACGCGGACAGGCTGGCCCGGCTGAACGAGCACTGGAAGCAGTACGGCGCCATCGCGGCGTCCGAGGCCGAGCGGGCCCGCCGCGCGGCCTTCGAGTCCGCGCGCGCGGAGTGGGAGACCGCCTCGCGCGACGTCCTCAAGACGATCGCCGAGGACACCCCGGCGGCCCGGCGGGACGCGGTCGACCTGTCCCTCGGCGAGACCGCCCTCAAGTACGACAAGGCCCGGCAGGCGCTCGGCGAGCTGATCGAAGCGCGCCTCGCGCAGGTGCGGGAGCAGGCGGAGCGGGAGGGCGCCACCGCGGGCCGGATGAGCTGGTGGGTCGTCCTGTCGGTACTCGGCGCGATCGTGGTCGCGGGCGTGACGGCCGTGGCGGTCAGCCGGTGGGTGGCGCGCCCGCTGCGCGAGGCCGTCGTCCTCCTCAAGGACATCGCCGCCGGTGAGGCTGACCTGACGCGGCGGCTCACCGTCACCGGCCACGGCGAGATCGGCGAGCTGGCCGACTCGTTCAACGTGTTCATGGGCAAGCTCCACGAGATCATCGGCCAGGTCCGGGTGACCGCCCACCACGTCGCCGGCGCCGCGCATCAGCTGTCGTCGTCCACCGAGCACCTGTCGACCGGCGCGCAGCAGCAGGCCTCCAGCCTCGAGGAGACCGCGGCCAGCCTGGAGGAGATCACCGGGACCGTGCGGCAGAACGCGGACAACGCCAACCAGGCCAACCAGCTGGCCCGCGGGTCGTGGGACACGGCGGACAAGGGCGGCCAGGTGGTGACGTCCGCCGTCGACGCGATGGGAGAGATCAACCGGTCGTCGAAGAAGATCGCGGAGATCATCACGACGATCGACGAGATCGCGTTCCAGACCAATCTCCTGGCCCTGAACGCGGCGGTCGAAGCGGCACGCGCCGGCGAGCAGGGCCGGGGGTTCGCGGTGGTCGCCTCCGAGGTGCGGAGCCTGGCCCAGCGGAGCGCGGAGGCCGCGAAGGAGATCAAGGCGCTGATCAAGGACTCGGTGCAGAAGGTCGAGGGCGGCTCCGAGCTGGTGAACCGCTCCGGGCAGGCGCTCACGGAGATCGTGGGATCGGTCAAGCGCGTGACGGATTTCATCGCGGAGATCGCCGCGGCCAGCCAGGAGCAGGCGCAGGGGATCGATCAGGTGAACCGGGCCGTCGCCCAGATGGACCAGGTGGTGCAGGCCAACGCCGCTCACACGGAGGAGCTGAACTCCACCGCGCAGGCGCTGGCCGCCCACTCCGCCGAGATGCAGGCCCTGGTCGGGCGGTTCAGGCTGGCGGATGGCCCGGCCAGCCCCTCGGCGTTCGACGAGTTCCCGGGGTCCGCCATCCGGCAGGAGCCGAGGCGGACGACGATGACGGCCGCGAAGCCGAAACCCTCGGTGGCCGGCGTCCGCGCCGGGAACGGCTTCGGCGCCCGCGGTGAGGAGTTCTAGCGGTGACGGGGTCCAAGGGAGGCGGCGTCGTGGAACAGCTTGACACGCTCTCGGGCCATTCGAGCGTCGCCAGCGCCGGCGGCCAGTATCTGACGTTCGCGCTGGGCGAGGAAGAGTACGGAGTCGAGATCCTCAAGGTCCAGGAGATCAAGGGGTATCCCGTGATCACCCCGATCCCGAACACGCCCCCGCACGTCAAGGGCGTGATGAACCTCCGGGGGACGATCATTCCGGTCGTCGATCTGCGCATGAGGCTCGGGATGGCGGAGGCCCAGTCCACCCGGTGCACGGTGATCGTGGTCGTCAAGGTGGGGAGCAAGACGGTCGGCCTGGTCATGGATTCGGTGTCGGACGTGCTCGACATCCCGAAGGCCGACATCCAGGCGACACCGGACTTCGGGGCGGCCGTGGACACCGGGTTCATCAGCGGGATGGCGAAGGCCGGCGACCGCGTGATCGTGCTCCTGGACATCGACACGGTGCTGCGCGGTGAGGTCTTCGGCGTGCTGTCCGGGCGCGGCCCTGACGAGTAGCCGTCGAGCGCAGGATGCGGGGGGCGAAACGGAGGCAGGCATGGTGCCGACACGTCGCCAGTTGACCATCGTCCTCGTCATGCTCGTCGCCCTCGGCGGCGTCGCCGTCGCCATGACCAGGGAGCGGCCCGCGCGCATCTCGCCGGACAGGGCCGTGCTCCCCGCTCAGGCGGGCGCCGCCGAGCGCAGCGACGGGGCCACGGCGGAGCGCGCCTGGCGCCAGGCGTACGCCGCGGCGCGGCGGAGTCCCGGCTGGAGCCGGCTCGTCGCGGTGGCTGACGCGCACGGCCGCCTCGCCGTCGCGGCCCAGCAGGCGCTGCGGCCGCAGCTCCGCGAGCTCTACCTCGAGGTCCTCCTGCGCGCCCGGGCCCAGGGCTCGCTCGAGGGCGTCCTGCGCGCGGGTGAGGGCTTCGCGGGGCTCGGCGATCGCAGCACCGTCTCCGAGGTGCTCCGCGTGGCGCGCCAGATCGCCGGTGCCCGCGCCGACACGGACACCCAGGCGCGTCTCCGCTCCCTGGCCGAGCGGTCATAGCCGCCCGGTGCCGGGGAAAGGGGGCGGCAGGGTGGGATCGCGCAAGATCGGGGAGATCCTCATCGAGCTCGGACTCATCGACGAGGCCGGGCTCAAGCGCGCCCTCGAGATCCAGGCGACCGAGGGGGGCACCCTGGGGCGCGCCGTGTCCGGCCTCGGTCTCGCCGAGGAGCAGCAGGTCTCCCACGCGATCGCCGACTGGCTGCGGCTCGAGTGCCTGACGAGCCCCGAGGTCGTGCCGCGGGTGGCGTCCGTCCTGCCCGGTGACATGTGCTGGAAGCGGATGGTCGCCCCCATCCGCGTCGACGACCGGACCCTCAGCCTGGCGATGACGGACCCGCTCGACATCACGACGATCCAGGACGTCGAGTTCCGCACGAATCTCAAGGTGGTCCCGGTCGTCGCCGGCGACAGCGTCGTCGCCGCCGTGCTCGACCGCCTCTACCCGTCCACGGATGGCGCGGCCGACATCGTCCTGCAGCTCACGAGCGATCTGGCCGACGCTGTCGAGGTGGAGCCCGTCTCCGACGAGGAGCAGAGCGTCCAGCAGCTCGCCGCCGAGAGCGAGCAGCCGCAGACCGTCCGCCTCGTCAACGCCCTGCTCGCCAACGCCGTCCGCGAGGGCGCCAGCGACATCCATCTCGAGCCGACCGATCGCGGGCTTCAAGTCCGGCACCGGGTCGATGGGCTCCTGCAGGACGCGGTGCGGATCCCGCGGAGCGTCCAGGACGCGACGATCTCGCGCCTCAAGCTCATGTCGGGGATGGACATCGCCGAGCGCCGGAAGCCGCAGGACGGGCGCAGCCAGCTCAACAGCGGTGGTCGCCGCATCGACCTGCGGGTGTCCACGGTCCCGACCCATTTCGGCGAGAAGATCGTCGTCCGGCTTCTGGACAGCGCGAAGGCCCAGATCGCCATGGAGGAGCTGAGCCTGTCGGCCGCGAACCTCAGCGCCTTCCAGCGGCTGCTCAGCCAGCCGACGGGCATGGTGCTGGTGACGGGCCCGACCGGGAGCGGCAAGACCTCGACGCTCTACGCGTCGCTGAACTGGCTGAAGTCGCCGACGAAGAACATCATCACGATCGAGGACCCGATCGAGTACCGGCTGCAGGGCATCAACCAGGTGCAGATCCACCTCAAGGCCGGGGTGACGTTCGCCTCCGCGCTGCGATCCTTCCTGCGGCAGGACCCCAACGTCATCCTCGTCGGCGAGATCCGGGACGGCGAGACGGCGGGCATCGCCCTCGAAGCCGCGCAGACCGGACACCTGCTGCTCAGCACGCTGCACACCAACGACGCCGCCGGCACGATCACGCGCCTGGTCGACCTCGGCATGGAGCCGTTCCTCGTGGCCGCCTCCGTGATCGGCATCGTCGGCCAGCGCCTCGTGCGGCGCGTCTGCCCCGACTGCGCGGTCGAGGCGCCGCCGTCGGACGACGTCGTGCAGGGCGTAGGCGGCCGGGAACGGCTGCCGGAAGGCCGGGTGTGGCTGGCCGCTCGCGGCTGCCCGGGCTGCCGGGGGCTCGGCTACAAGGGCCGCCTGGCGATCCACGAGCTGCTCGAGGTCACGCC
The DNA here is from genome assembly GCA_001790205.1 of Candidatus Rokubacteria bacterium GWA2_73_35. Lineage (GTDB taxonomy): Bacteria > Methylomirabilota > Methylomirabilia > Rokubacteriales > CSP1-6 > GWA2-73-35. The sequence continues at coordinate 5,946 of MGBU01000040.1, forward strand.
CGCGGTCCGCGAGCTGATCAGCCAGCGGGCGCCCGACCACGTGATCCGGGACGCGGCCCAGAGCGCGGGGATGCGGACGCTCGTGCATGACGGCGTCGCGAAGGCGGCCGAGGGCCTGACGACGCTCGACGAGATCGTCCGCGTCGCGCCCAACATGGAAGGCTCCGCGGCGGGAGGGCGGCGCGAGAGCGCGCCGCCGCCGGCGGTGAGGCTCGACGCCCCGCCGCCGCCCCCGCCGGACGCTCAGGCCGCGGCCGGCCCCGGCGCGCGCGGGCGCGTGCTCGTCGTGGACGACAGCGCCACCGTGCTGGAGGTCGTGCGGTACTTCCTCTCCCTCGAGGGCTACGAGGTCTTCAGCGCCGCGGACGGGCTGGAGGGCCTCGAGCTCGCGCGCCGCGCGCAGCCCGACGCCATCGTCAGCGACGTCGAGATGCCGCAGATGGACGGCAAGGCGCTGGTCCGGGCGCTCCGGGCGGACCCCGCGACGTGCGACATCCCGATCATGCTGCTCACGTCACAGACCGCGGTCGAGTGCGAGGCGGAGGGCCTCGGCGTGGGCGCCGACGACTACGTGCTGAAGCCGGTGGAGCCCCGGCGCCTCGCGGCGCGGGTGAAGGCGCTCCTGTGGCGGAGCCGGCGCCTGCGGGGGGTGACGTGCTCATGAGCGTCCTCGTCGTCGACGACTCGGCCACGATGCGTCGGATCATCCGCAATCACCTGAGGGCGCTCGGGCTCACGTCGGTGATCGAGGTCGCCGGCGCGGACGAGGCGCTGACCCGCGTCCGCGCCGGCGGCGTCGAGCTGGTCATCGCCGACTGGGCCATGCCCGGCATGTCGGGGGTCGACCTGGTGCGCGCGATGCGCGCGGAGCCGGCCTCCGCCGCGGTGCCCGTCCTGATGATCACCGGGATGGGGCAGGAGGAGGACATCCGGGCGGCGGCGGACGCGGGCGTGGACGGCTACATCGTCAAGCCGTTCGACCTCCCGACACTCCAGGCGCGGCTCCAGCAGATGCTCAGCCGAGCCGGACGGAATGGCTGACGTGAGCGGCGCGCACTCGGGTCCGGCGGCCGGGACCCCGGGCACCCTGGGTGACCCCGGCGCCCTGCTGGCGAGCGTCGAGGCCCTGCGCGCCGCCTGCGCGGACCGCCTGCCCGCGATCGCCTCCACGCTGGCGGGGCTGATCACGGCGACCGAGGTGGTGGCGCAGAAGGTGCTGGACGAGGCCGAGGGGCTCGCCGCAGCCCGCGATCGCCTGTGCCAGGTCCTGGTCCGGCTCAGGCCCTTCGTCGCGCAATCGGAGCCCGGCGCGACCGAGGCCTGCGAGGCGCTCGCCGAGGCGGCCGGTGCGATCTCCGCCCGGATCGAGCCGATCGTCACCGCGATGGGGTTCCAGGACCTGACCGCGCAGCACCTCCGCGCCGGCATCGGCGCCGTCGAGGAAGTCCGGGGGCAGCTGGCCGAGTTCCTGAACCTCTTGAACGTCGTCATCGCCGGTGCGGCCGGGCGGTCCTGGCACGTGGCCGCCAAGGTCGGGGCGCCGGCCGTGAAGTCGCCCTGGCGCCAGGCCCTGGCCGACGAGCTCATCAACGAACGCGCCGGGGGGCGCTGATGTCCGCACGGATCCTCGTCGTCGAAGACTCCCGCGTCATGCGGCAGATGGTGCGCACCGCGCTCGAACCGGACGGGTACGACCTGCACGAGCGGGAGGACGGCCGGCAGGCGCTCGACGCCATCCCGAGCGTGGCGCCCGCGCTGGTCATCACCGACGTGAACATGCCGGAGATGGACGGGCTCAGCCTCGTCCGGGCGATCCGCACTCTGGCCCCGTTCCGCTTCGTGCCGGTCCTCGTGCTGACCACCGAGTCGGGGGACGACATGAAGCGGGCGGGGCGCGCTGCCGGCGCCACCGGCTGGATCGTCAAGCCGTTCGACCCGAACCAGCTCCGCGAGGTCGTCGCCCGGGTCCTGCGCGCCCGCGCCGCCCGGCGATGATCCCGGACGATCTCCAGCAGCTCTTTGTCGAGGAAGCGACCGATCTGTTGAGGGATTTCGAGGAAGGCGTGCTCGAGCTCGAGCAGGCCTCCGATTCCGTCGAGGCGCTCAACCGCGTCTTCCGGGCCGCCCACACCCTCAAGGGCGCGAGCGGGATGCTGGGCTTCACCGACATCGCCCGCTTCACCCACTTCCTGGAGACGCTCCTGCTCCGGCTGCGCAAGCGGGAGCTGACGGTCTCGGTCGGCGTGGTGGAGTACCTCCTGCGGGCCTCGGACCTGCTGCGGCGCCTCGTCGACGGCGCCCGCGAGGGGCGCGCCGTTCCGGCCGACGACGTGGCCGACATGGAGGCGGCGGGCCGGGTGTACACGCGCGGCGCGACTCCGCCGGACGCCCCGGGGGCCGCGCCGGCGGCGGAGCCGGCGCTCGCCGAGGCCGGGCGCGAGACACATTACGTGGTGCGCTTCCACCCCCCCGACGATCTCCTCCTGCGTGGCCTCGATCCCCTGCGCCTCCTCGACGCGCTCGAGAGCGTCGGGACGCTGCTCGAGGTCGAGGTCGACACGAGCCGGCTGCCGGCGCTCGCGGACATGGACCCCGAGCGCACGTACTTCGGCTTCACCTGCCGACTCGCGACGGCCCGCCCGGTGGCGAGCATCGAGGCGTGCTTCGACGTCGTCGGGGGCCGGGAGGCGCTCACGATCGAGCCGGCGGCGGCCGGGGAGCCGTCCGGCGCGGGCCGCGGCGTCCCCGCGCACCGGGGCTCCCTGCCGAGCCGCGAGCCCGGCGCGCCGATCGGCGGGGAGGCCGCCACCTTCCGCGTGTCGGCGGCGAAGGTCGACCGGCTGGTCAACCTGGTCGGCGAGATCGCGGTCACGCAGTCCATGGTGGAGCAGGTCGTGACCGCGGCGACGCCGGATCGGCTCATCCGCCTCGAGGGCCTCATCACCGAGATGCGTCGTCACTGCCGGGAGCTCGAAGAGCGCGTGATGGCCGTCCGGATGGTGCCCATCCAGACGGTCTTCGGCCGCTTCCCGCGACTCATCCGGGACCTGGCCGCCGCTCTGGGCAAGGACGTCTGGCTGGAGACCTCCGGCGACGACACCGAGCTCGACCGCAGCGTGATCGAGCAGATCACCGATCCCCTGACCCACCTCGTGCGCAACGCCGTCGACCACGGGATCGAGCCCCCGGACGTCCGCCGCCAGGCCGGCAAGGGCGCCAGCGGCTGCGTCACGCTGGCCGCCTATCAGCGGAGCGGGAGCATCTACATCGAGGTCGCCGACGATGGGCGTGGCCTCGACCGCGACCGCATCCTCGCCAAGGCGTGGGAGACGGGCCTCATCGCCGCGGGCGCCAGCCCCGCGGACGAGGACGTGTTCGCCGTGATCTTCCAGCCCGGCTTCTCCACCGCGGCGGTCGTGAGCGAGATCTCCGGCCGCGGCGTCGGCATGGACGTCGTCAATCGGAACATCCGCCGTCTGGGCGGGGCGATCTCCGTCCAGAGCGCCCCGGGTCGGGGGACGCGCTTCACCGTCAGGCTCCCGCTCACGCTCGCCAGCCTCGACGGGCAGGCGCTCCGGGTCGGCCCGGAGACCTACGTCCTCCCGCTGGGCTCGATCGTCGAATCCCTCCGCCCGCGGCGTGACAACTTCCAAACGGTCCTCGGAGGCGCCGAGAGCCTCATGCTGCGCGGTGAAGTCCTCCCCGTCCTCCGGCTGCATCGCGTGTTCGGCGTCACGCCGGCCGTCGATGATCCCCTGCGGTCGTTGGCCGTCATCGTCGAGCACGACGGCCGGCGCCTCGCGCTCCTCGTGGATGAGCTGCTCGAGCAGCAGCAGGTCGTCATCAAGAGCCTCGATGCGAACTTTCACGCGGTCGACGGCGTCGGGGGGGCCACGATCCTCGGCGACGGCCGGGTCGCCCTGATCCTCGACGTGGCGGGGCTGATCGCGCTCGGGCGCATGCGTCAGCCGCCGCGGCCCGTCCCGCACGGAGCCGCTCGATGACGCTCCGGCGGCCGGGCCGGTGAGCCCCGTCCTGCGGCCGACCCGGCTTCCGGCGGTCGAGCCGGCCCCCTTCGGCACCGTGGCGCTCACCGACCGGGAGTTCGCGCGCCTGCGCACGCTGGTGCGCGCCGAGACCGGCATCGCGCTGCGCGAGAGCAAGCGGGCGCTCGTGTGCGCGCGCCTCGGGCGGCGCCTGCGCCACTACGGGTACTCGACCTTCGAGGAATACTGCGACCACCTGCAGGAGCGCGATCCGGCCGGCGAGGAGCGGCGGCGCCTCGCCAACGCCATCACCACGACGAAGACCGACTTCTATCGCGAGCAGCACCACTTCGACTTCCTCCGCGACACCGTGCTCCCGGCGCTGGTCCGCGCCGGGGTCGAGCGGCTTCGCCTGTGGAGCGCCGGGTGCTCGACGGGCGAGGAGGCGTACAGCCTCGCGGCCACGCTGCTCGACGGCCTCCCGCGCGGCCGGCCCTGGGACGCGCGGATCCTGGCCTGCGACGTCAACGGCGACGCCCTGGCCACCGCCGAGGCGGGCATCTACGCGCGCGAGCTCGTGGCGAAGGTTCCGGCGGTCGTGCTGAAGCGGCACTTCACCCCGGTCCCCGGGGAGCCGTCGCTGGTGTCGGTGAATGCCGCGCTGCGCGAGCTGATCGCCTTCCGGCGCATCAACCTCTGCCAGCAGCCCTGGCCCATCCGGACGAAGTTCGACGTCATCTTCTGTCGCAACGTGATGATCTACTTCGACCGCGCGACGCAATCCACCCTGCTCCAGGCGCTGGTCGCGCAGCTCGTGCCCGGGGGCTATCTCTTTCTCGGTCACTCCGAGTCCCTCCTCGGCGCCGAGATGCGGCTGACCTACGTCGCCCGGACGGTGTATCAGAAGCCTCCACCGACAGGCCAGGGATGACCTCCCGCCACACCGTCACGATCTACGTGGGGGACGTGATCGCGGTGCGCGTCGCGACCGAGATCAAGACGGTCGTCGGCTCCTGCATCGCGGTCTGCCTGATCGATCAGCGGGCCCGCGTCGCGGGGATGAACCACTTCATGCTGCCCGCGTCGACGAAGAACGGCCGCGACGCCCAGGATCGGGCCCGGTTCGGGGTGCACGCGATGGACCTGCTGATCGGCGCCATGCTGAAGGCGGGAGCGGACCGCCGCGCGATGATCGCCAAGGTCTTCGGCGGCGCGCACGTCCTGCTCGTGCCGGAGTCGGCGACGAGCATCCCGCAGAGCAACATCCGCTTCATCGACGAGTTCATGGCGGCCGAGGGCATCCCGGTGATGAGCCGTGACGTGGGGGGGTATCTGCCCCGCCGCCTGCATCTGCACACCGACAGCGGCAAGGTCTACGTGCATCGGCTCGGCCAGCAGGCGCTCCAGCATGCGCGCCTGCAAGAACGGCAGCACCTGCGGGTCATGCGGCGGACCGGCGGCCCGGCCGGCGACGTCACGCTGTTCAACGGGGCGGGCGGCTGATGGCGCGCCCGATCCGCGTCCTGGTCGTCGACGACTCGGCGGTCGCGCGCCGGCTGCTCTGCGACCTCCTGGAGCGTGACCCCGGCATCCAGGTGGTCGCCACCGCGGGCGACGGGTACATCGCGCGGCGCAAGGTGCAGGCGCTGCGCCCGG
>MGBU01000041.1 GCA_001790205.1 Candidatus Rokubacteria bacterium GWA2_73_35
TAGGCGCGCGACGGCAGCTCGGCGACCGCCTGGCAGGCGGCCTGGGCGAACTGGTTGGACGAGCCGACGACGAACGTGTCGAACGTGTAGCGGGGGTTCAGACCCTCGACGGAGCCACCACCTCCCGCGGGCCGGGGCCGGGCCGGGGCGGGCGCGGCGAGCGTCTCGTCGACCACGAGGGACACGCGCGGGTGGCCGCCGAGGCACTCCTGGGCGGCCTGCTGCAGCGCGTCCAGGTGGTGCTGGGCCAGCCAGTCGCGGGTGAACGGGTTCGGCGCGGCGATGCGGAGGTGATCGCCCTCGACGGCGAGCAGCCGACAGGGGCGAAACCAGTTCTCCACCACGGCGGCGGGGAGCTTGCGGGCCACCGAGTCGACGAGCCGAGTCCAAAGGCTATCCAGCACAGGCCCAGACCCCACTTACACACAGGGTTATCCACAGGTGTGGATAGCTCAAGACCCCTTGTTTGATCGGAGCATCCGCGCTGAAGCGCGCGCACATCGGGACAAAACACCTCACCGCTGGTTCAGTGGCTCGATGGATGGCGGACTCTAGCACGACGGCGAACGGCGCCGCAAGGACGTTCGCGAGTTGACTCCCTCTGAGGCGCTGTCTACACTATTGCGGTTCGACGATCGTAAGGGGGAGCCTCGTTCATGAAGCGGACGTTTCAGCCGAACGTGCGGCGCCGGAAGAAGACGCATGGCTTCCGGAAGCGGATGAAGACGAAGGGCGGGCGGAAGGTGCTCGCGCGCCGGCGCGCGAAGGGGCGGAGACGGCTGACCGTCTGACAGGCGGCCTTCCTCGACACGAGCGGTTGACCACCAGCGCCGACTTCCAGGCGCTCTTCCAGCGGGGCAAACGAATTGACCGGCCGTCGATGATCGTGCTCTGGCGTGAAACGGTCGTGCCGCGTCGTGCGGGCTTCGCCGTGAGCCGGCAGGTCCGCGGCGCGGTGGCGAGGAACCGCGTCCGGCGGCGTCTGCGCGAGGCGTATCGCGCGGCGCGCGACGCGGCCCCGCCGGGCGTGGACCTCGTGATCGTTGGGCGGCCCGGAGCGCTGCGCGCGCGGTTCGCCGCGCTCGTCGCCGAATTGCGCGCGGCGCTGGCGACGATCGCCGCGAGGCCGGCATGACGCGCGCGGCGCGCGTGGCCGTGGGGGCCGTGGCTGTCTACCAGCGGCTCGTCTCCCCCTGGCTGCCGCCCGCCTGCCGCTTCGCGCCGACCTGCTCGGAGTACGCGCGCCGGGCACTCGCCGAGCACGGCCTGGCGCGCGGCGCGTGGCTCGCCGTGCGGCGGCTCACGCGCTGCCAGCCATTTCACCCGGGAGGGTACGACCCGCCGCCGGCCAGGGAGCGGCGAGCCCCATGATGGAACGACGCACGCTGCTCGCGATGGTGATCGCCATGGGCCTCCTGGCCCTCAATTTCTGGGTGATGGACCGCTTCTTCCCCTCGCCGCCCCCCCAGAAGGCGGCGGCGCCTACGCCCACGCGGGAGGCTCCCGCGCCCCCGCCGGCGCCCGCCCCGGCCGCCCCGTCGCCCCCGGTGGCCGCCACGCCCGGGCCGGCCGGCGCGCCGCGCCCGGCCGCGCCCCGCCCCCCGCAGAGGCTCGCGACCGTGGAGACCCCCCTCTACCGGGCGGTCGTGTCGAGTGAGGGCGGCAAGCTCCAGGAGATGATCCTCAACTACCGGGGAGAGAAGCCCCTGGTCATCGTGGGCGACCTGGGGCCGGCGGGGCTCGTGGTCGGCGATGCCGGCGCCGCGGGCGAGCCCGTGGCCATGACCCTCAGCGCGGAGACGCTCACCCTCGGCGCCGGGAAGGCCGGGAGCCTGGTGCTCGCCGGCGAGACCGGGGGCCTTCGGGTGCGCGAGACGCTCGAGTTCCACCCGGACGGCTACACGATCGGCGTCGCGCTGCGGGTCGAGAACGCGGGGCCGAGCGCGCGGGCCGTGGGCGTCGAGCTGCCGTGGGCGACGCGGGCGAGCTGGGGGACGAAGCCGGAGAAGTTTCAGGGCCAGCACCCGACGGAGATCGTCTGGCAGGCGGGCGGCAGCGTCACGCGGCTCGAGGATCTCGGCAAGCTCGGCAGCCAGAGCGCCGACGGCGAATGGGTCGCCATGGGCAGCGTCTGGTACGTCGCGGCGCTCGTGCCGAAGACGCCCGGCTTCAAGCTGATCGCCGCGGGCGAGGACAAGCCGGCGGAGGCGAAGAACGACGGCACGGCCCCGGCGGGCCGCGCGCGCATCGCCCTGCGCGCGACGCCGACGATCGCGCCGGGCGGGGCCTGGGAAGGCCGCGTGCTCGTCTACGCCGGCCCCAAGGAGTACGCGCGGCTCCGCGCCGAGGGGCTTGAGGCCACGATCAACTTCGGCGGCTTCCCGATCCCGCGCGGCTGGGGCGGGCTGCCGATGGAGTGGATCGGCGTTCCGATCCTGCTGCTGATGAACTGGGTGTACGACTACGTCGGCAACTACGGCATTGCGATCATCCTGCTGACCCTCGTGTCGAAGGTCCTCTTCTATCCGCTGACGGTCAAGAGCCTGCGGTCCATGAAGGCGATGCAGGCGCTCCAGCCGCAGATCAACGCGCTCCGCGCCAAGCATCAGAAGGATCCGCAGCGCCTGCAGCGCGAGACGCTCGAGCTCTACCGCAAGTACAAGGTGAATCCTGCGGGCGGCTGCCTGCCGATGGTCGCGCAGGTGCCGATCTTCTACGCGCTCTACCTCGCGCTCTCGGTCTCGGTGGAGCTGCAGAACGCGGGCTTCCTGTGCTTCGCGCGCGCGTTCGGCAAGGACCTGTGGATCTGCGACCTCGCCGCGTACGACCCGACCTACGTCCTGCCGCTCCTCATGGGCGTCACGATGTTCGTCCAGCAGAAGATGCAGCCCGCGGTGGGCGACCCACGGCAGGCGAAGATGATGCTGCTGATGCCGATCGTGTTCACGTTCATGTTCCTGAACCTGCCCTCCGGTCTGGTGCTCTACTGGACCGTGTCGAACATCCTCCAGATCGCCCAGCAGAAGCTCATGGAGCGGCCCGCCCGGGCTCGGGCGGCGCGCGAGGTGAAGGACGCCGGCCGCGCCTGAGCCCCTCGAGGCCCTCGCGCGCGCTGCGCCCGGCATTCTCGGGCGCCCTCTGAGCCGCGGCGAGCGAGACCTGTTTTCCAAGTACCTGGATTTATTGCTAGAATGGCAGAGAACCCACCGGCTGGTCGGCTCCAGCGAGCCGCGGTGGATCGTCGAGAACCTGTTCCTGGACAGCCTCCTGTTCCTGCGAGTGCTGCCCCCCGGGATTACGACGCTCCTTGATCTGGGGTCAGGCGCCGGCATCCCTGGGATCCCGATCAAGCTTGTGAGGCCGGCGATCCAGCTCGTGCTCGTCGAGTCCCGCCGGCGTCGCGCCTCGTTCCTCTCGACGGCGGTGCGGGATCTCGGGCTCAGCGGGACCCGGGTGGTCGGCGGCAGAGCCGAAGATCACCTCGCCGAGCTCGCGGGGCGCTTCGACGCCGTCGTGATGCGCTGCGCGGGCGAGGTGAGCGAAATGTTCCCGCTTGCGGCCAGACTGACCAGGGCTGGCGGCGTCGTGGTGGCGTCGGGGCCCCCGACCCCGCAGGACCTCCGTATGGGCGAGTGGGTCAGCGTCGAGGGGGCCGAGGCCGGGCGCCCGCGTAGATTCGCGGTCTACCGCGGAGCTTGACGCGGGGCGTAGGTCCGGGTGAAGAATGTGTTGGTCGTGGAACACCGCGACGCTCAGCATTTGATTGGCGGTCTGTTTCTCGTGGAACATCCAGTGGGGTTGGGGGGCTTGGCGCTCGAGTGACCAGAACGTTGGCGGTCGTGAACCAGAAGGGCGGGGTGGGCAAGACCACGACCGCGGTGAACGTTGCAGCCGGCCTGGCGCTCGCCGAGCGCCCTACCCTGCTGGTCGATCTCGACCCCCAGGGCAACGCCACGACGGGCCTTGGAGTCCAGAAGACAGGTCTCTATCCCACCGTCTATCACGTGCTCCTGGGCGGCGAACCAGCCGAGAAGGCGATCCGGGAGACAGCGCTGACCCACCTGAGACTCTTGCCCTCAGACATCGACCTGGTGGGCGCCGAGATCGAGCTCGTGGGGCTCGAGCAGCGCGAGCGGCGGTTGAAGCTTGCGCTCGAATCGCCCGCCAAGGCCTATGACTGGGTGATCATCGATTGCCCGCCGTCGCTCGGCCTCCTGACAATCAACGCTCTGGTGGCCGCCGACCGGGTCCTCGTGCCTCTGCAGTGCGAGTTTTACGCCCTCGAGGGGCTCACTTACCTGCTCAAGACCGTGAAGCTCGTGCGCGAGCGCCTGAACCCGGGACTCGAGATCGAGGGCATCGTGCTGACGATGTTCGACGGCCGAACGAGCCTCGCGCTCCAGATCCGCGACGAGGTCCACCGCTACTTCCCGGGTCAGATCTTCGATACCGTCATCCCCCGCAACGTGCGCCTCACGGAGGCCCCGAGTTACGGCAGGCCGGTGATGCTCCACGACCTCAAGTCGAGCGGCTCGCTCGCGTACCTCGAACTCACGCGGGAGGTCTTGACTCATGAATAAGCGAGGGCTCGGTCGCGGTCTGGGCGCCCTGCTTTCCTCAACGCCGAGCGAGGGGCAAGACTCCCTCGTCGAGATCCCCGTTGGCCAGATCGCGGTCAGCCCGAACCAGCCCAGGAAAGCCTTTGATTCTAATACTTTGAACGAGCTAGCCGCCTCGATTAGAGCCTCCGGGGTGATCCAGCCCGTGATCGTGCGCCGCCAGGGCATGGGCTATCAGCTCATCGCCGGCGAGCGCCGCTGGCGCGCGGCGCGCCTGGCCGGGCTCGACCGGATCCCGGCCCTCGTGCGCGAGGCCACGGACGCCCAGAGCCTCGAGCTCGCGCTCGTCGAGAACCTGCTCCGCGAGGACCTCAACCCGATGGAGGAGGCCGAGGCCTACCAGCGCCTGCTCGGCCAGTTCGGCTGGACGCAGGAGGAGCTGGCCCAACGGATCGGCAAGGACCGGAGCTCCATCGCGAACTGCCTGCGCCTGCTGAGGCTGCCGGACGCGATCCAGGCCGATCTCCGGGCCGGCCGCCTCACGATGGGCCACGCCCGCGCGCTGCTCTCGCTGCCCGGCGCGGCCGACCAGCTCAAGCTGCGTGACGAGATCCTCGCCCACGACTGGTCGGTGCGCGCGACCGAGGACACGATCCGCGGCACCGAGGAGCTTAGGCGAAAGCGCGCGGCCGCGCCGCGCAAGGGCCGGCGCCGCTCGGCGGAGCTGGTCGCGCTCGAGGAGGCGCTCCAAGGCGCGCTCATGACGCGCGTGCGGATCACGGGCAACGAGCGGCGCGGCAAGATCGAGATCGTGTACGCCACCGCCGACGAGCTGGAGCGGCTTGCCGACTTGCTCCGCGCGCGACACTGAAGGGCGAGCCGACCCGCCGCCGCGGCGGTGAGGCGCGCGAACGGGAAGGGCGGGCAGGGCGAAGAGAGGCGGAGATGGCCGAGCGCATCGTCGTCGGAATGAGCGGGGGCGTGGACTCCTCCGTCGCCGCCGCGCTGCTCGTCGAGCAGGGCTACGACGTCGTGGGCGTCACCATGCGCGTGTGGCCCTGGCGGGAGCCCGGGGAGCCGGAGCGGCGCTTCGGCGTCTGCTGCGGCACGCAGGCCGTGGACGACGCGCGCCGCGTCGCGCGGAGGCTCGGCATCCCGTACTACGTGCTCGACATGGAGGCGGAGTTCGAGCGCGCCGTCGTCGGCCGCTTCGTCGACGAGTACCGCGCGGGGCGGACGCCGGTGCCGTGCGTGGCCTGCAACAGCGACCTCAAGTTCGGCTCGCTGCTCGCGCGCGCCCGCGCCTGGGATGCGGTCGCCGTCGCCACCGGCCACTACGCGCGCGTCGCGCGCGACGCGACGACGGGCCGCTGGCTCCTCCTGCGTGCCGTCGACGCCCGGAAGGACCAGACCGACTTCCTCTGGCCGCTCGACCAGGCGCAGCTCGCCGGGGCGCGCTTCCCGGTCGGCGCGCTCACCAAGGCCGAGGTGCGGGCCCACGCGCGGCGGCTCGGCCTCGTCACCGCCGACAAGCCCGAGAGCCAGGAGATCTGCTTCGTGCCCGACGACGACTACCGCGGCTTTCTCCGGCGGCGCGATGCGGCGGTCTTCCGGCCCGGACCCATCGTGGACCGTGAGGGACGCGAGCTCGGTCGGCACGAGGGCGTCGCCGGCTACACGATCGGCCAGCGTCGCGGCCTCGGCCTCGCGGCGGGCCGGGCGCTCTACGTCGTGGACCTGGACGGCGCGCGCGACGCGGTGGTGGTCGGCGAGGTGGAGGCCCTCGCGCGCGCCCGGCTGCTCGCGCGGCCCGCGAACTTCATCGCCTGTGCGCCGCCGGCCGAGCCGTTGCGGGTGGAGGCAAAGATCCGACACACGCAGACGCCGGCGCCCGCGACCGTGCGGGCGCTCGAGGCCGGCGGCGCCGAGATCGTCTTCGACGAGCCGCAGCGCGCCGTGGCGCCAGGCCAGTCGGTCGTCTTCTACCGGGGTGCGGTGGTGATCGGCGGAGGCGTCATCGCGGGCCCGGAGCGCTTGACGCCGGGCGTTGTCGCGTGATAGTTTTCACAAACCTTCTGCGCTCTGTTCGGGATCGAGGAGACCTCGGCATGTACCTGCGTGTGCGCGACTGGATGGGCGGGCTCTTGTGCGCCGTCGCCGTGCTGGCGCCGGGCCCGGCGTGGGCGTCCGAGGGCGGCGGCGGCCTGATCAACCTCGACTGGCGCGCGCTCTCCGTGCAGATGCTCAACTTCGTCGTCCTGCTCGTGATCCTGACGAAGCTCCTCTACCGGCCGTTCCTCACGAAGATGGAGGAGCGCACGGCCGCCATCAAGAAGTCGCTCGAGGAGGCGCAGGCCGCGCGGGCCGAGGCCGCGCGGCAGCAGGAGGAGAACGAGGCGCGGCTGCGCGCGGCCCACGCGGAGGCCGCCCAGATCCGCGAGCAGGCGCTCCGGGAGGCGGCCGAGGAGGCGCGCAGGCAGACCGAGGCCGCGCAGGCCCAGGCGCGCAAGCTCGTCGAGGACACCAAGGTCCAGCTCGAGGGCGAGGTCCGGCGGGCGCGCGAGGAGCTGCGTCGTGAGGTCGCCGACCTCGCGACGACGGTCGCCGAGAAGCTCGTGCGACGCAGCCTGCGCGACGAGGATCACCGCCGGATCGTCGCCGAGGCGATCGCGAAGGTCGGCGGCTAGATGCGCGCGGCCCCGGGCGTCGCGCGCTCGTACGCCAGGGCGCTCTTCGCGCTGGCGCGCGAGCGCGGTCAGGGCGAGGTGGTCGCGCGCGAGCTCGGGGCGGCGGCCGAGCTGCTCGACCGCGAGCCAGAGCTCGCGGCGCTCCTGGCGCGACCGTGGGTGCCCGCGGGCGCCAAGCGGGACGCCGCCGCCGAGGTGGCGCGGCAGCTCGCGGTCTCGGCTCTCACGCGCGACTTCCTGGCGCTCGTCGCGGCGCACGGGCGCGCGGGGCACCTGGGGACGATCCTCGCCGCGTACCGCGACCTGGCCGACGAGGCGGCGGGACGCGCGCGCGCGCGCGTGCGCGTCGCGGTCGCGCTCGGCGACGAGGGGCGCGCCGCGCTCGCGCGCCGGCTCGGCGCGGCGCTCGACGGCAAGCAGGTCGTGCTCGAGGAGGTCGTGGACCGAGGGCTGCTCGGCGGCTTCGTCGCCGAGATCGGCAGCCTTCTGGTGGACGGGAGTCTGGACGGCCAGCTCGCGCGGGTGCGCGAGCGCCTCGCGAGAGGCTAGGCGTCGAGCACGGGCGTGGCGACAGGGCGGTCGCGGCTCGGGTCGAGCAGGTGAGGGAGCACCGGACGAGGTTGCGGCGGGGCACGGGCGTGGCGAAGCCCGGGTGCCCGTGCCCTGTTCAATAGGAGACGGCACGAATGATCAAGGCCGGGGAGATCAGCGAGATCATCAAGCGCCAGCTTGCGGGCTTCGAGGCGACGGTCGACGTCCAGGAGGTCGGCCGCGTCATCGAGGTCGGCGACGGCATCGCGCGCGTCTACGGGCTCGAGCAGGCGATGGCGGGCGAGCTCCTCCAGTTCCCCGGCGACGTCGTGGGGATGGTGCTCAACCTCGAGCGGGACCAGGTGGGCGCCGTGCTCCTCGGCGAGGACCGGGCGATCAAGGAGGGCGACGTCGTCAAGCGCACGAACCGCATCGCGGAGGTGCCGGTCGGCGAGGCGCTCGTGGGGCGCGTCGTGAACGCCCTCGGGCAGCCGGTGGACGGCAAGGGCCCGATCGACGCCAGGGAGTTCCGCCCGATCGAGCGCTACGCGCCCGGGGTGGTCGACCGCCGGTCGGTCAAGGAGCCGCTGCAGACGGGACTCAAGGCGATCGACTCGATGATCCCGATCGGCCGCGGCCAGCGCGAGCTGATCATCGGCGACCGCGGCACCGGCAAGACGGCGATCGGCGTGGACACGATCATCAACCAGAAGGGCCAGGACGTGTACTGCTTCTACGTCGCGATCGGCCAGAAACGGTCGACCGTGGCGCAGGTCGTCAAGGTCCTCGAGGACTCGGGGGCGATGGCCTTCACGACGGTGATCGTGGCCTCGGCGTCCGAGCCGGCGCCGCTGCAGTACATCGCGCCGTACGCGGGCGTCACGATGGGGGAGTACTTCCGCGACTCGAGGCGTCACGCGCTCTGCATCTACGACGACCTCTCCAAGCACGCCGCCGCCTACCGGCAGCTCTCGCTGCTGCTCCGCCGCCCGCCCGGCCGCGAGGCGTACCCGGGCGACGTGTTCTACCTGCACTCGCGCCTCCTCGAGCGGGCGGCGAAGCTGAACGACCAGCTCGGCGGCGGCTCGCTGACGGCGCTGCCGATCATCGAGACCCAGCTCGGCGACGTGTCGGCGTACATCCCGACCAACGTCATCTCGATCACCGACGGCCAGATCTACCTCGAGTCGGACCTCTTCTACGGCGGCGTGCGGCCGGCCGTGAACGTGGGCCTGTCGGTCTCGCGGGTGGGCGGCTCGGCGCAGGTCAAGGCGATGCGCCAGGTCGCGGGCAAGCTGCGGCTCGACCTCGCCCAGTTCCGCGAGCTGGCCGCCTTCGCGCAGTTCGGGAGCGACCTCGACCGCGCCACCCAGCTCCAGCTCGCGCGCGGCCAGCGCATGGTCGAGATCCTCAAGCAGGGCCAGTACGCGCCGCTGCCGATCGAGAAGCAGGTGGCGATCCTCTTCGCCGGCGCGCAGGGCCTGCTCGACGACCTGCCGGTGGACGCGGTGCGCGAGTTCGAGACGCACTTCCACGCCTGGCTCGAGCGCAAGGCGCCCCAGATCCTCGGGGAGCTGCGCGACAAGAAAGAGATCGGCGACGCGCTGCGGGAGGCGCTCACGAAGGCCGTCGGCGACGCGAAGGCGGAGTTCGCCGCGGCCAAGGGCATCCGGGCCGCGTAGGATCTCCGGCGCATGGCGACTCCCCGCGACATCCGACGGCGGATCCGGTCCGTCGAGTCCACGCAGAAGATCACCCGCGCGATGAAGCTCGTCGCCGCGGCCAAGCTGCGGCGCGCCCAGGAGCGGGTCCTCGCGGCGCGACCGTACGCGGGCAAGATGGCGGAGCTGCTCGGCAACCTGGTGGGCGGCTCCGACACGGGCGACGAGGTGCGGCACCCGCTGCTCGCGCGGCGCGAGGGGCCGAGGCGGCAGATCGTCGTGATCACGGCCGATCGCGGCCTCGCGGGCGCGTTCAACGCGAACGTGGTGCGGCGCTCCGTCGAGTTCATCCGGCAGTCGAGCGCCCCGGACGTCACGCTGGTGGTCGTCGGGCGCAAGGGCCGCGACTTCTTCCGCCGGCGCGGCTACACGCTCAAGCGCGAGATGCTGGGCTTCTGGGACCGGCTCGCGTACGGCCACGCGAGCGAGTTGGCCGACGCGTTCATGGCGCAGTACCTCGCGGGCGAGGTGGACGAGGTCCACCTGTTCTACAACGAGTTCCGCTCGGTAGCGGTCCAGCGCCCCGTCCGCGAGCAGCTCCTGCCGATCCCGCGAGCCGAGGCCGGCGGCGGTGCGGGGGAGGGGGCGGCGGTGGACTACATCTACGAGCCCGGCCCCGCGGCGATCCTCGGCGACCTGCTGCCGCGCCACGTGCGGACGCAGGTGTTCCGCGCACTCATGGAGTCGCTCGCGGGCGAGTACGGCGCGCGCATGACGGCCATGGAGGCGGCGACGAAGAACGCGAAGGAGATGATCGGGCTGCTGACGATCCAGTACAACAAGGCGCGCCAGGAGAAGATCACCAAGGAGCTGCTCGACATCGTGGGCGGCGCCGA
>MGBU01000042.1 GCA_001790205.1 Candidatus Rokubacteria bacterium GWA2_73_35
CGTCCCCGTCGTCGGGAGCGACTCGACGAACAGGATGAAGCCCGGCGCCTTGAAGTACGCGAGCCGGGCGAGGCACCAGTCCTGGAGCCCCTGGGCCAGAGCGCGGTCGGCCGCGGCGCCGGGCATCGGCACCACGCACGCCATGACCTCCTCCTCGCGCACCTCGTCGGGTACCGCGAGGACCGCCACCTGCGCGACCGCGTCGTGGGCCTGGAGCGCCGCCTCCACCTCGGCGGCGGCGATGTTCTCGCCCGAGCGGCGGATGATGTTCTTCTTCCGGTCGACGAACACGAGCATGCCGTCGGCCTCCTGCCGCACGACGTCGCCCGTGTGGAACCACCCGCCGCGCCACGCCTCCTCCGTGGCCTCGGCATTTTTCAAGTATTCGGCGAAGAAGCCGTCGCGCGGCCCCTCGGGCCCGCCCCAGCGCACGAGCATCTCGCCCTCCGTCCCGCGCGGCACCTCGCGGTCCTGCTCGTCCACCACGCGCGCCTCGAAGCCGCCGTGGGGCCGGCCGAAGGCGCGCGTCGAGATCCTCCGGGGCTCGAAGCGGTCGCCGAAGATGCGCCCGGTCTCCGTCATCCCCCAGCACTCGACCAGCGGGAACCCGAAGCGCCGCTCGAACGGCGCGTGGAGCTCCGGCTCGACGCCCGCGCCGAGGCCGAACTTGATCCCGTGCCGGCGCTCCTCGGGCGCGGGCGGCTGGTTCAGGAGCATCGGCGGCACGACCCCGAGGTAGTGGACGATCGTCGCCCGCGTGGCGACCACGTCGGGCCACCAGCGCGCCGGGCTGAAGCGCTCGGGGAGGATCAGGCAGCCCGCCGTGAGGATCACGCACGTCGCCGTCACCGCCTGGCAGTTCATGTGGAAGAGCGGCAGCGGGTTGTAGATGCGCTCGCGCCCGGGCTCGAAAGCGAAGAGGCCGCCCATGTCGCGGTACCACGCGCCCGCGGTCAGGTAGTAGCGGTTGGTCAGGATGCAGCCCTTGGGCCGCCCCGTCGTGCCCGACGTGTAGAGCAGGCCGCACTCGGTGTCGAGCCCCGGGGCGCCCGCGCGCGGCGGCGACCCCGGCGCCGGCAACCGCTCCGGGAGGGCCCCGGCGTCGAGGACCGGCAGCGGCCTCGGGCGCGCGCGGGCGACCCGCTCGAGGTCGCCGACGCGGGCGCCGACGACGACCGCGAGGTTGGCCTCCGAGTGGTCCATCTGGTAGAGCATCTCGTCGTGGCGGTAGTCGGGGTTGACCGGCACGATGCCCGCGCCGAGCGCGTTCAGCGCGAGGTAGTGGAAGAAGAACTCCGGGCGGTTCTCGAGGAGCAGCGCGACGCGATGGCCGTGGCCGTAGCCCGCGGCCCGGTAGCGCTCGCGCAGCGCGAGCACCTCGTCGCGCACCGCGCGGTAGGAGAGCTCGACGCCCTCGGGGTGAGAGGCGCGCGCGGGCGCCGGCGGCGCGCAGAGGAAGGCGTGCTCGGGGTGGGCCGCGGCCGTCCGCTCGAACGCCGCGAAGACCGTGCTCATCGGATCGGTTCCCCCTCGCCCGACGGTGTGGTTCGGTCGCGCCGCCGCGATTCTACCTCAGCCCGCGCCTCCCGCCGCCCGTCGGAGGTGCCGCTCGACGTGGGGCGCGATCTCCGCGGCGCGGTCTCGCGCGAAGCCGTGGTCGCCGCCGGCCACGACGCGGAGCTCCGCGTCGCGGAGCCGGATCGCGAGATGCCGCCCCGCGGCGACGGAGCTGATCGGGTCGGCGTCGCCGAAGAGCAAGAGCGTCGGCGCGGCGATCTCCGCCAGCCGCTCCTCGAAGTCGCTTCGGTCGTCGGCCCACCAGGGCTCCGCGGGCCGGCTCTCCCGCCACGCCGGACGCCAGTCGGCGGCGCCGTGGCGCGTCAGGTCGAAGCCGCCGGAGGGCGCAGTGAGCACCAGGTGCCGGACGCGCTCGGGCCGCTCGAGGGCGGCGCGCAGCGCCAGGACGCCGCCCATGGACTGCGCGATCAGGTCCACGGGGCGGTCGATGCGCTCGACGACGAGCCGGTAGAGGTCGTCGAGGCTCCTGACGCCGACGCTGGGCCAGCCGAGGAGCACGCGCTCGGCCGGGTGCTGCAGGCGCTCCGCCAGCGGCCGCCAGAAGGCGGCCTCGCCGCCGGCGCCGGGCAGGAAGAGGAGTCGCTCGGCGATCATCACGGGGTGAAGAGTGGCGGAGGGCGAGGGATTCGAACCCCCAAGGGCCTCAGCGGCCCGGTGGATTTCAAGTCCACTGCCTTACCAGTTGAGGCTAGCCCTCCGTGCTCCTAGGGTCGCACACTCGCCGACGCCGGCGGTATTCCGCGCTCAGAGCCCGTGAACGAATCGCAGAGTCGAGGAGCGCCACGGCTCCGCCGGGGCGCTCCCGAGCGCTGGGGGACGTGGGGGGCCATGTCGGGGCCCCCCACTCAGCGGGCGGGCGGCGGCGTGCACGGCAGCGGATAGGTGAGCCGGATCGGCCGCTCGGCGTAGCTCCGCCCCGGATCGAACCCCGGGCGCCTGGGGTCGGCCCAGGAGAGGGCGGGGTCGGCGAGGATCGAGCGGTCCGAGCGCCCGATCGCCCGCCACATGAAGGCGCGGAACGCGGTCGGGTGCGGTCCCACGGGCGTCCGCCAGAGGCTCAGGTGCAGGTGCGCCTCCTTCGTCCCCGTCGTGCCGGAGAGCGCGATGACCTCGCCGCGGCGCACGCGCTCGCCCGGCTTCTTCCGCTGCTCGGAGAGGTGCGAGTAGAAGGAGAAGACGTACCGGCCGTCGGTGTCCTCGCCGTGGTAGAGGACCATGCTGATCGCGCCGATCGGCGAGAGCTCGTTGTACATGATCGGGGTCACGAGGCCGTCGGCCACCGCGAGCACCGGGGTGCCCGCGGGCACGTCGAAGTCGATGCCGCTGTGAGGCTTGTTCCAGGGCGGGTCGTTGCTCAGCATCCGGTCGCGCGTGCCGTAGTTGTTCATCGGGTCGTCGAAGTGCGACATGATCGGCGGGCAGCCGGCCTCCGGCCCCGTGCGATTCCCCCCGACGCCGGGCCAGCCCCTGACCGTGCCCCCGGCGGCGCAGCCGGCCACGAGGACCGCGAGCACGCACGCGACGATCGTCCCGGAGTTCCTCATCGGAGCCCTCCTCCTCATGGCCGCGCCGGGGCCGGGACCGGCCGCGGGGCCGGGATCGCCAGGGCCACCGCCGCGCCCGCGAGCGCCACCAGCACGGCCACCGCGGAGCCGCCGGCGAAGCTGCCCGTGAGATCCCGCACCCAGCCGGTCACGCCCGGCCCGACGATCGCGCCGACGAAGCAGATAGAGTTGAAGACGCCGAACGCCGCGCCGAGGTCCGCCGCCCGGACCAGCTCGCCGAGGAGCGCGTACGCCGGGCCCCAGATCGTCCAGACGAAGAAGGCGGCGAGCGCCAGCGTCGCGGCGAGGCCCCACACGGAGCCGCGCGCGAGCGCCAGCGCGAGCGCCCCCATGCTGAGCGCCAGCGCCGCGAGGCCCGCGGCGATGAGCGTCCGGTGCCTGACGCCGCGCCGGCGCAGCCGGTCGTCCGCCCAGCCGCCCGCGACCAGCCCCGCCACGGCGGCGAGCCCCTGGATGCTCGCGAGCGCGCCCGCCCGCGCGAGCCCGGGCACGCCGGTCTCGACGAAGAACATCGGCGCCCACGTGGCCAGGACGAACTGCACGTAGATGCCGCAGGCGCCGGCGCCGCCGAGCACCCACACGGCGCGCGTGCCGAGGACCGCGCGCAGCCGGGGCCCGAGCGCGGCCGCGTCGGCCGCCGGCGGCGTCGGCGGCACCCAGCGGGCGATCGCGAGCGCGGCCGCGAGGGGCCCCAGCGCGAACAGGAACAGCACCGCGCGCCAGGACAGGAGGTCGGCGAGCAGGCCGCCCAGCGCGAGCCCCAGGGTGATGCCCAGGCCCGGGCCCGTGAACGACACCCCCTGCCCGAGGCCGATCTTCTCGCGCGGCGTCACGGCGGCGATGATCGCCCGGTCGTTCGAGAACATCGAGCCCTGCCCCGCGCCCGTGGCCAGCCGGGCCGCGACGAGCGCCGCGAACGAGCCGGCCAGCCCGGTCAGCGCCGTCGCCGCCGCGACGGCGACGAGCCCCAGTACGAGGACGCGGCGCCGGCCGAACCGGTCCCCCAGGAGCCCGGACGGGATCTGCACGGCGATGTAGGCCCAGAAGAAGGCCGAGGCCAGCGCGCCGGCCCGCGCGTACGACAGCTCGAGGTCCCGGATGATCGGCGGCAGCAGTGCCGAGAAGCCGACGCGGATCACGAAGTTCGCGGCCCACGCGAAGACGAAGAGGAGCCAGACGACGACGTACGGCGGCGTCACGCGCCCGCGCCGAGCCCGCCCGTGCCGGCGGCGGGGCACCTCACGAGCGGATCATCGTCAGCAGCATCTTGAAGCGCGCGAGCGCGCGCACCGCGTGCGGCCGGTTCGCGGGCATCAGGATCAGCTCGCCCGCCCGCAGGCGGTGCGGCTGGCCCGCGATCGTGACCTCGGCCTCGCCATCGAGCACCTGGACGAGCGCGTCGTAGGGCGCGGTGTGCTCGGAGAGCTCCTGCCCCGCGTCGAAGGCGAACAGCGTGACGTTGCCCGCGGCCCGCTTGAGCACGATGCGGCTCACGACGCTGCCGGGCTGGTAGGCGACCAGGTCCACCGTGCGACTCACTTCGGCCGGGCTCGTCTCCATGCGCTCGCCTCCCCTTCGCTCGTGAACGGTCCTCTCGCGCGCCGCTGCGCCGCGCGCGCCGCTACTCCGCGGTGACCAGCGCGGCGAAGCCCGCGGCGGCCAGGCGCGCGGCGACGACGGCGGCCTCGGCGCGCGTCGCGTAGCGGCCGACGCGCACGCGCCAGAGCGTCCGGCCGGGGACCTCGGCGCGCTCCACTCGCGCCCCGGGCCACGCGCCCTCGAGCCGCTCCCGGAGCGCGCCCGCGCGCGCCTCGGACGTGAACGCGGCGACCTGGACGGCGAACGTGCCGCGCGCCGCGGCCGCGGGCGCGGCGCCGCCCGGGAGCGCGACGACGCGCAGGCGCACCGGGATCACCCCGGGCCCGATCGCGCCGAGCACCCGCGCGGCGGCCGCCGAAAGGTCGAGGATCCGGTCATCCACGAACGGGCCCCGGTCGGTCACGCGCACCTCCGCGACGCGGCCGTCGCGCAGGCTCTCGACCAGCACCCACGTGCCGAAGGGCAGCGTGCGGTGCGCGGCGGTCATCTGCGCCATGTCGTAGACTTCGCCGCTCGCGGTGCGGCGGCCGTGGTAGGGTTCGCCGTACCACGAGGCGTTCCCGGTCTCCTCCCAGCCGACGGCGACCGGCGGCGCCGGCGCGCGCACCACGGCGCGCGCGCAGCCGGCCGCGAGCAGCAGCGCGCCGGCGAGCAGGAGCGGGCGAGGTCGGCTCGTCATCGTCGACGAGAATTCTCGCACGGCGCCCCGCCTTGACAGGCCTCCTCCGGGGCCCCTAGACTGCGCTCGACGTCCTGCCGCGCCGTGTCCGACCGCTCGGGGAGCGCCGCATGCCCCTGAACCGGGCCCTCGGACAGCCCTTCGATGCCCTCGTCGACCACCGGGGTGGCCGCCGGGGGCGTTCGTGTCTCCGCCCCCCAGGAGGTGCGCCATGAGTATCGTCGCGATCTCCGACACGCTCGGGAGCCTCGGCCACGAGATCGGCCGCCGGGTGGCGTCCGCCCGGGGCTTCGCCCTCGCCGACCGCGAGATCATCGCCAAGACCGCCGAGCGCTTCCACGAAGGCGTCGTCGAGCTGACCCACGTCACCGAGGAGCGGCCCACGCTCTGGGAGCGCCTGACCGACAGCCAGCACCGCTACATGACCTACGTCGAGGCGGTGCTCCTCGAGCTCGCGGCCCGCGACGACGTCGTGCTGCTCGGCCGCGGCGCGGCCGTGATCCTCCGCGGGATCCCCCACGTCCTGCGCGTACGCATCACCGCGCCCGAGGACGTGCGCGCCGAGCGGCTCCAGAACGCGCAGGGGCTCACGCGGGACGCGGCGCTCGACTCCGTGCGCCAGAGCGACCGCGAGCGCGGCGCGCGGCTCAAGTTCCTCTACCACGTGGACTGGGACGACCCGCTCCTGTACGACCTCGCGCTCAACACGGCGCGGCTCGACGCCGAGCAGGGCGCGCGCCTCGTCCTGCCGCTCCTGGAGGAGCGACGCTTCCGGTCCAGCGAGGAGGGGCGGCGGCGGCTCGGCGACCTGAGCCTCGCGGCGCAGGCGAAGGCGATCCTGCTCGCGGACCCGCTGACGCGCCAGCACCAGATCCTCGCCTCCTGCCACGACGGCCGCGTGACGCTCACCGGGAGCGTGCGCGGCGAGGCGGTGCGGCAGACGGCGGAGCGGGCGGTGACGGCGATCCCGGGCGTCGCGCACGTCCAGAACGACATCCTCTGCCCCCAGGCCGGACGGAGCCTGGCCGGACGGATCTAGCCGCGCCCCAGGAGGAGCGCGGCGAGCGCGCCGCCCCGGCTCACCTGCCGGCGCGGGGGGTGAGGCGCTCGAGCCCGTCCATGTACGGGCGGAGCGCCGGCGGGAGCGTCACGGTGCCGTCCGCGTTCTGGTAGTTCTCGAGGACCGCGATCAGCGTGCGGCCGACGGCCAGGCCCGAGCCGTTCAGCGTGTGGACGAACTCCGTGGCGCCGGCCGCCGCGCGGTAGCGGATCCCCGCTCGCCGGCCGCCGAAGGCCTCGTAGTTCGAGCAGGACGAGATCTCCCGGTACCGCCCCTGCCCCGGCAGCCACACCTCGAGGTCGTAGCCGCGCGCCGCGCTGAACCCGAGGTCGCCGACACAGCGGTCCACGACCCGGTAGGGCAGGCCGAGGCGGCGCAGCACCTCCTCGGCCTCCCGGACGAGCGCCTCCAGCTCGACGGCCGACTGCTCCGCCGCGGTCAGCTTCACCAGCTCGACCTTGTCGAACTGGTGGTGGCGGATCATGCCCTTCATGTCCTTGCCGTAGGTGCCGGCCTCGCGCCGGTAGCAGGGCGTGAACGCGGCGTAGCGGCGCGGCAGCGAGGCCGCGGGCAGCGTCTCCCCGGCGTGGAGCGCGGTCAGCGCCACCTCGGCGGTGGGGATCAGGTAGAGCACGCGGCCCTCGTCCGCCTCGACGGTCTTGAAGAGCTGCTCCTCGAACTTCGGGAGCTGCCCGCTCTTGAGCATCGTCTCGGCGTTCACGAGGTGGGGCACCCAGAGCTCGGTGTAGCCGTGCTCGCGCGTGTGGAGGTCGAGCATGAGCTGCGCGAGCGCCCGCGAGAGGCGCGCGCCCGCGCCCCAGAGCACCGCAAACCGCGACTTCGCGAGCCGGCTCGCGCGATCGAGGTCGAGCAGGCCGAGCGCCGCGCCCAGCTCCTCGTGGGGCCGGGCCGCGAAGTCGAAGACCCGCGGCTCGCCCCAGCGGCGGACCTCGACGTTGTCCGCCTCGGACTTCCCCGCCGGCGCCGCCGGGCTCGGCAGGTTGGGGAGCTGGGCGAGGAGGGCCTCGAGCCGGGCGCCGGCGACCGCGATCTCGGCGTCGAGCGCCTTGATCCTCTCGCCCACCTCGCGCATGCGCGCCTGCTCCGCGGAGGCGTCCGCCCCGCGCTTCTTCGCCTGGCCGATGGCCTCCGAGGCGCGGTTGCGGCGGGCCTTGAGCTCCTCGGCCTCCCTGACGAGCCGGCGGCGGTCGGCGTCGAGGGCGAGGACCTCGGGGATCAGCTCGGCGCCGCCCTTGTCGGCGAGGCCGCGGGCGACCGCGTCGGGCTGCTCGCGGACGAGGCGCAGGTCGAGCACGGGGGCTACTGCCCCTCGGGCGCCGCCTGCTCGGCCTCGACGCGGGCGATCGAGCCGACGCGGTCGTCGGCGTCGATGTCAATGATGCGCACGCCCATCGTGTTGCGGCCCTGGGACGAGACGTCGTCCGCGTGCATCCGGATCAGCTTGCCCTTCGTGGTCACGACGAGGAGGTCGTCGCCAGAGCGCACCTGGAGCATGCCGACGACGGTGCCGTTGCGGCCGCCCGTCTTGATGTCGATGATCCCCTTGCCCTTGCGGCGGCGCTCCGGCCCATCGACCGCACCTGGTCCTCGCCGAAGCGGATGATCATCCCCTGGCGCGTCGCGATCATCACCTCGCGCTGGCCGTCGGTGCGCCGCGCGGTCATCACCTCGTCCCCGTCGTCGAGGCCGATCGCCTGGATGCCGCCGGCGCGGGGGTGGGAGTAGGCGTCGAGCTCGGTCTTCTTGACCCTGCCCTGCTTGGTGGCGAACAGGACGTAGCCGCCCGCGCCGAAGTCGCGGACCGGCACGCACGTCGCCACCCGCTCGCCCTCGCCGAGCGACAGGAGGTTCACCATCGCCTTGCCCTTGGCCTGGCGCCCGCCCTCCGGGATCTCGTGCACCTTGAGCCAGTGCACCTTGCCGAGGTTCGTGAAGAAGAGCAGGAACGAGTGCGTCGAGGCCACGAACAGGTCCTCGACGACGTCCTCCTCCTTGGTCTCCATGCCCGTGACGCCCTTGCCGCCGCGCCGCTGGCTCCGGTACGCCTCGACGTGCGTCCGCTTGATGTAGCCCGACCGCGTGATCGTGACGACCATCTCCTCGTCGGCCAGGAGGTCCTCGATCGTCAGCTCCGTGGTCTCGGTGAGGATCTCGGTGCGCCGCGCGTCGCCGTACTCCTCCTTGATCGTGAGCAGCTCCTGCTTGATGATCGCCATCAGCTTCGCGTCCGAGGCGAGGATGCCCTTCAGCTCCTCGATCAGCGCGAGCGTCTGCTCGTGCTCCTCGACGACCTTGTGCCGCTCGAGCTGGGTCAGGCGCTGCAGCCGCATGTCGAGGATCGCGCGGGCCTGGATCTCGGAGAGGTCCAGGCGCGACATCAGCGCGTCCCTCGCGGCGTCCGGGCTCTCGGCCTGCCGGATCAGGCGGATCACGAGGTCGAGGTGCTCGACGGCCTTCCGCAGGCCGGCCAGGATGTGGGCCCGCTCCTCGGCGCGCGCCAGGTCGAAGCGCGTGCGCCGGGTGACGATCTCGCGCCGGAACCGCACGAACGCCTCGAGCATCTCCTTGAGGGTGACGATCTGCGGGCGCCGGTCGACCAGCGCGAGCATGATGATGCCAAACGTCGTCTGCATCTGGGTGTGCTTGTAGAGCTGGTTCATCGCGATCTGCGGGATCTCCCCGCGTCCCAGCTCGAGCACGACCCGAATGCCCTCGCGGTTCGACTCGTCGCGGATCTCGGCGATGCCGTCGATCTTCTTCTCCCTCTTGAGCTCGGCGATCTTCTCGATGAGGCTCGCCTTGTTGACCTGGTACGGCAGCTCCGTGAGGATGATCGCCTCGCGGCCGCCGCGCAGCTTCTCGGCGTGCGCCTTCGCGCGCAGCGTGATCGTGCCGCGGCCGGTCGTGTACGCCTCGCGGATGCCCCCGGTGCCGTAGATGTACCCGCGCGTCGGGAAGTCCGGGCCCGTGATGATCCCCATCAGCTCCTCGAGCGTCGTGTCCGGGCGGTCGATCAGCGCGACGAGCCCGTCCACGACCTCGGAGAGATTGTGGGGCGGGATGTTCGTCGCCATGCCGACGGCGATGCCGGCCGAGCCGTTGACGAGCAGGTTCGGGATCCGCGTCGGGAGGACGATCGGCTCCTGGAGCGATTCGTCGAAGTTCGGCGCGAAGTCGACGGTGTCCTTCTCGATGTCGGCCAGCATCTCGTGGGCGATCTTGGCGAGGCGCGTCTCGGTGTAGCGCATGGCGGCCGGCGGGTCGCCGTCGATCGAGCCAAAGTTCCCCTGCCCGTCCACGAGGGGGTACCGGAGCGAGAAGTCCTGGACCATCCGGACGAGGGCCTCGTACACGGGAGAGTCCCCGTGGGGGTGGTACTTGCCGAGGACTTCGCCGACGACGCGCGCCGATTTCTTGTAGGCCCGGTTCCAGGTGAGCCCGAGCTCCTGCATCGCGTAGAGCACGCGGCGGTGCACGGGCTTGAGGCCGTCACGGATGTCCGGCAGCGCGCGCCCGACGATGACGGACATCGCGTAGTCGAGGTACGACTTCCGCATCTCCTCTTCGATCGGGACCGGGACCTGACGCTCGTTGGGCACGGGGGTTCTTTCCTCGGGCGGGTTAGATGTCCAGGTTCGCGACGTCCAGCGCGTAGCGCTCGATGAACTCGCGGCGGGGCTCGACGGCATCGCCCATGAGCACGGTGAACATCTGGTCCGCGCCGACCGCGTCCTCCATCGTGACCTTGAGGAGCGTGCGCGTCTCCGGGTTCATCGTGGTCGCCCAGAGCTGCTCGGGGTTCATCTCGCCGAGGCCCTTGTAGCGCTGGAAGCTGGCGCCCTGCCGCGCGCGCGCGAGCGCGGTCGCGAGCAGGGCCTCGAGGCTCTTCACCGGCGTCTCGCGGTCGCCGTCGCCCAGGATCGTGAGCGGGCCCTTAGCCGCCGCCGCGACCTTGTCCCACAGCTCGAGCACGCTCGCGTAGTCCGCCGACTTGAAGAGGTCGGTGCTGAACGTGAGCGTGGGCGGACCGGCGATCGTCACCCGGTGGCCGTCGCCGTTGTCGCCGGCGTCCACCTGGACCGTGTAGCCGTTGATCGCCGCCGCGGCGCCCTTGATCGCCTCGGCGATCTCGTCGTGGCCCACACCCCGCTTCGTGCCGCGGAACCTGTTCCGGACCAGCTCGGCCAGGATCGGCGCGGGCACGCCCCGCTTGACCAGCTTGCCGAAGAGCGCCCGGTACTCGAGGCCCGCGCGCAGCAGCTCGAGGAGCGGCTCGCCCGTGAGCGGCGCCTTCGTCCCCGGCACCTTCACCCGCGCGCCCTCCACCCAGGCCGCGAGGA
The DNA here is from genome assembly GCA_001790205.1 of Candidatus Rokubacteria bacterium GWA2_73_35. Classification (GTDB taxonomy): domain Bacteria; phylum Methylomirabilota; class Methylomirabilia; order Rokubacteriales; family CSP1-6; genus GWA2-73-35. Next base: position 10,843 of record MGBU01000042.1, read on the forward strand.
AGAAGTCCTCGAACTCGCGCTCCGACATCAGGTACTTCTCGACCTTGCCCTTCTTGACCTTGAAGAGCGGCGGCTGGGCGATGAAGAGGTGGCCCGCCTCGATGACCGCGTTCATGTGGCGGAAGAAGAACGTGAGGAGCAGCGTCCGGATGTGGGCGCCGTCCACGTCGGCGTCCGTCATCAGGATGATCTTGTGGTAGCGGAGCTTCGCGAGGTCGAACTCGTCGGTGCCGATGCCCGTGCCCAGCGCGGAGATCAGCAGCCGGATCTCGTTGTGGGACAGGACCTTGTCGTAGCGCGCCTTCTCCGA
>MGBU01000043.1 GCA_001790205.1 Candidatus Rokubacteria bacterium GWA2_73_35
CAAGCGCGTGTGCAAGTTCCGTCTCGCCAAGAGCCTCAAGGACGCGGTGCTTGGCAAGAAGTAGGACGGGACCGCGCGCGGCGGGCCGCGCGCCCTCCGCGGCTCCCCTTCAAAGCCTCGCCTCGGCAACGCGACCACGGGTCTGGCAGGGCATCGGCTACCGGCCCCTGCCGGATCCGGCGCCCGCGCGCACGCTCTTCGATTTCGCCGCGCTGCCGTGGCCCCCATCGCCCGACCTCGCCTTCGGCTGGGGTGCGTTCGCCCCGTCCGAGGGCGGCGAGCGGCTGATCGGGGCCCTCGTCGGCGAGCAGCACGGTCCGGCCGCGCTCCTGCACGGTCCGGTGGTGGTCGCCGGGGCCGACCCGCTCGAGATCGCCTCCCAGCTCGTCGCCGCCGCGCTCGATCACGCCACGGCCGCCGGCGCCGCGACGCTCTTCGCGCGGCCGCAGGGCCTGGACCGCGTCTGGGTGCGCTTCGGCTTCATCCCGGTGCCGGAGAGCACGCTCCCCGCCGGGCTCGCCGGGCGCGCCGGCGCCGGGCTCTTCGCCTGGCGCGGCGGCAGCGCCCTCTGGTCGCCCCGCGAGGCCGCGGCCAACCCCGGGGCCTGATGCGCGTCACCGCGATCGCCGGCGGCACCGGCGCGGCCAAGCTCCTGCGCGGCCTCGCCGCCTGCCTGCCGCCCCGCGACCTCACCGTGGTCGGCAACACGGGCGACGACGCCGAGGTCTGGGGCCTCCACGTCTCGCCCGACCTCGACACGGTCACCTACGCGCTGGCCGGCCGTCTCGACCCGGCGCGCGGCTGGGGCCTCGCGGACGAGACGTTCCGCTGCCTCGAGGGGATGGCCGAGCTCGGGTCGGAGACCTGGTTCAACCTGGGCGACCGCGACCTCGCCACCCACGTCCACCGCACGCGCGCGCTCCGCGCGGGCGCCACGCTCTCCCAGGTGACCGCGGAGCTCGCGCGCCGGCGCGGCGTCGCCGCGCGCCTCCTGCCGATGAGCGACGCGCCGGTGCGGACGCGGATCCGCACGCCCGACGGCTGGCTCACGTTCCAGGAGTACTTCGTCCGCGAGAAGGCGCTCGTGGAGGTGCTCGAGGTCGAGTACGCCGGCGCGGCGGCGGCGCGCCCGGCGCCGGGCGTCGCCGAGGCGCTCCGCGAGGCCGACCTGGTCGTCGTCTGCCCGTCCAACCCGGTCACGTCCGTGGGGCCCGTGCTCGCCGTCCCCGGCGTCGTCGAGGCGCTCGGCGCCGCGCGCGGCCCCGTCGTCGCGGTGAGCCCGATCGTCGGCGGCGCGGCCGTGAGCGGCCCCGCTGCCGAGCTGATGCGCGCGCGGGGCCTGCCGGTCTCACCCCTCGGGGTGGCCCGCGCGTACGCGCCGTGGCTCCGCCGCCTCGTGCTCGACCGGCGCGACGCCGGCGCGGCCACCGAGCTCGGGCGGCTCGGCGTCACCGCCGTGCCCGCCGACATCCTCATGACCGACGGCGCGCGCGAGGTCGCGCTCGCCCGCGTGGTGCTGTCTCAGGCCACCCACGGAGTGTCTCCGCCCTCGCGGCCCCCGCTCCAATGATCGTCTGCGCGGTGCCGGTGAAGGACCTCGCCGCGGCCAAGCAGCGGCTCGTCCCGACGCTCGCCCCCGACGAGCGCCGCGCGCTCGCCCGCGCGATGCTCGGGGACGTGCTCGCCGCGCTCGGCGCCGCGGGCCTCGACCGCGTGTGGGTGGTGACGCGCGACGCGGAGGTCGCCGCCCTCGCGGCCGCGCGCGGCGCCGAGTGGTATTAATGCTGTTCGCGTTCAATCCCAGTCGTTCCAGAGGAGGCTCACCGTGGCGAAGACGATGACGAAGACCGCGACCCTCGCGCACCTCGCGGACAAGACCGGCCTCTCCAAGAAGCAGATCGAGGGCGTGCTCGACGAGACGGTCACGCTCGCGTGCAAGGAGGCGAAGAAGGGCGGGCAGTTCGTGGTGCCCGGCTTCGGCAAGCTCGTGCTCGCGAACCGCAAGGCGCGGATCGGCCGGAATCCACAGACCGGCGAGCCCATCAAGATCCCGGCCAAGCGCGTGTGCAAGTTCCGTCTCGCCAAGAGCCTCAAGGACGCGGTGCTTGGCAAGAAGTAGGACGGGACCGCGCGCGGCGGGCCGCGCGCCCTCCGCGGCTCCCCTTCAAAGCCTCGCCTCGGCAACGCGACCACGGGTCTGGCAGGGCATCGGCTACCGGCCCCTGCCGGATCCGGCGCCCGCGCGCACGCTCTTCGATTTCGCCGCGCTGCCGTGGCCCCCATCGCCCGACCTCGCCTTCGGCTGGGGTGCGTTCGCCCCGTCCGAGGGCGGCGAGCGGCTGATCGGGGCCCTCGTCGGCGAGCAGCACGGTCCGGCCGCGCTCCTGCACGGTCCGGTGGTGGTCGCCGGGGCCGACCCGCTCGAGATCGCCTCCCAGCTCGTCGCCGCCGCGCTCGATCACGCCACGGCCGCCGGCGCCGCGACGCTCTTCGCGCGGCCGCAGGGCCTGGACCGCGTCTGGGTGCGCTTCGGCTTCATCCCGGTGCCGGAGAGCACGCTCCCCGCCGGGCTCGCCGGGCGCGCCGGCGCCGGGCTCTTCGCCTGGCGCGGCGGCAGCGCCCTCTGGTCGCCCCGCGAGGCCGCGGCCAACCCCGGGGCCTGATGCGCGTCACCGCGATCGCCGGCGGCACCGGCGCGGCCAAGCTCCTGCGCGGCCTCGCCGCCTGCCTGCCGCCCCGCGACCTCACCGTGGTCGGCAACACGGGCGACGACGCCGAGGTCTGGGGCCTCCACGTCTCGCCCGACCTCGACACGGTCACCTACGCGCTGGCCGGCCGTCTCGACCCGGCGCGCGGCTGGGGCCTCGCGGACGAGACGTTCCGCTGCCTCGAGGGGATGGCCGAGCTCGGGTCGGAGACCTGGTTCAACCTGGGCGACCGCGACCTCGCCACCCACGTCCACCGCACGCGCGCGCTCCGCGCGGGCGCCACGCTCTCCCAGGTGACCGCGGAGCTCGCGCGCCGGCGCGGCGTCGCCGCGCGCCTCCTGCCGATGAGCGACGCGCCGGTGCGGACGCGGATCCGCACGCCCGACGGCTGGCTCACGTTCCAGGAGTACTTCGTCCGCGAGAAGGCGCTCGTGGAGGTGCTCGAGGTCGAGTACGCCGGCGCGGCGGCGGCGCGCCCGGCGCCGGGCGTCGCCGAGGCGCTCCGCGAGGCCGACCTGGTCGTCGTCTGCCCGTCCAACCCGGTCACGTCCGTGGGGCCCGTGCTCGCCGTCCCCGGCGTCGTCGAGGCGCTCGGCGCCGCGCGCGGCCCCGTCGTCGCGGTGAGCCCGATCGTCGGCGGCGCGGCCGTGAGCGGCCCCGCTGCCGAGCTGATGCGCGCGCGGGGCCTGCCGGTCTCACCCCTCGGGGTGGCCCGCGCGTACGCGCCGTGGCTCCGCCGCCTCGTGCTCGACCGGCGCGACGCCGGCGCGGCCACCGAGCTCGGGCGGCTCGGCGTCACCGCCGTGCCCGCCGACATCCTCATGACCGACGGCGCGCGCGAGGTCGCGCTCGCCCGCGTGGTGCTGTCTCAGGCCACCCACGGAGTGTCTCCGCCCTCGCGGCCCCCGCTCCAATGATCGTCTGCGCGGTGCCGGTGAAGGACCTCGCCGCGGCCAAGCAGCGGCTCGTCCCGACGCTCGCCCCCGACGAGCGCCGCGCGCTCGCCCGCGCGATGCTCGGGGACGTGCTCGCCGCGCTCGGCGCCGCGGGCCTCGACCGCGTGTGGGTGGTGACGCGCGACGCGGAGGTCGCCGCCCTCGCGGCCGCGCGCGGCGCCGAGCCGCTCGCGCCGCCGACGCCCGCGGAGAACGGCACGCACACCGCCGCCGTCGCCTTCGCCCAGGCCGAGGCCGGCCGCCGCGGCGCGCGCGTGTTCCTCACGGTCCCGGGCGACGTGCCGTGCGTCACGGCGGCCGAGCTGGCCGCGCTCGCGGCGGCCGCGCGCCCGGGCGCGCCCGCGTTCGCGCCCTCGCGCTCGGGGCTCGGCACCAACGGCGTCGCCCTTGCGCCGCCGGGCGCGATGCCGCTCACCTTCGGCGAGCCGTCGTTCGACGGCCACCTGGCCGCCGCGCGCGCCCGCGGCCTCGAGCCGCGCGTGCTCGCCCTCCCCGGCCTCGCGCTCGACGTGGACACGCCCGAGGACCTCGCCGCGCTGCGCGCCGCGGGCGCCCGGACGGAGAGCGCGCGCCTGGTCGCCGGCTGGCGCGCGCGCACGGAGCCACCCGCGCCTCCAGCAGGCCACCCGCGGTCCGAGGCGGCCTCGCCCACGGAGCCACCCGCGCCTCCAGCAGGCCACCCGCGGTCCGAGGCGGCCTCATGGTCCCCGCTCCAGTAGATGCCCAGGCGCTACGAGATCATCGGCATCGAGGGGCTCCCCGAGGTCGACGCCGGCGCCGACATCGCGCGCCTGATCGCCGAGGCCGCGGCCCGCCAGGCGACGCCGCTCGAGCCCGGCGACCTCCTGGTCGTCGGCCAGAAGATCGTCTCCAAGGCCGAGGGGCGCGTGATCCGGCTCGCCGACGTGACGCCCTCGCCCGTCGCCGAGTCGATGGCCGCCGGCCTCGGGCGCGACCCGCGCCTCGTCGAGGTGATCCTCCGCGAGTCGCGCCGGGTGGTCCGCATGGACCAGGGCATCCTGATCACCGAGACGCACCACGGCTGGGTCTGCGCGAACGCGGGCGTGGACCAGTCCAACGTCGAGCTCGACTGCGTGGCGCTGCTCCCGGAGGACCCCGACGGCTCGGCGCGCGCGCTGCGCGAGCGGCTCCGCGCGCTGACCGGCGCCGAGGTCGCCGTCATCGTCGCCGACACGTTCGGCCGCCCGTGGCGCGAGGGCCTCACGAACGTCGCGATCGGGCTCGCGGGGTTCGCGCCGATCCGGAGCTACCTCGGCGAGCGCGACCCGGCGGGGCGCCCGCTGCAGGCCACGATCCTGGCGCTCGCCGACGAGCTGGCGGCCGCCGCCGAACCGGTGATGGGCAAGCTCGACCGCGTCCCGGCCGCCCTCGTCCGCGGGCTCGCGCTGCCGCCCGGCGACGAGGGCTCGAAGCCGCTCCTGCGCGATCCCGCGCGGGACCTCTTCCGGTAGGAGACGAGCCGGCGCATGGACATCGCGATCCTCGGCGGCACGGGCAAGGAGGGCGCCGGGCTCGCCGCCCGCTGGGCGGCGGCCGGCCACGCGATCATCATCGGCTCCCGCGACGCCGCCCGGGCGCGCGCGAAGGCGGAGGAGCTCCGCGCGCTGACGGGGCGGACGCCGATCACGGGCGACTCGAACGCGGAGGCCGCGCGCCGTGGCGCCGTGGTCGTGCTGGCGCTGCCGGCCGCGGGCCTCGCGCAGACGCTCCCGGAGCTCGCCGACCGCTGCCGCGGCAAGGTGGTCGTGAGCACGGTCGTGCCGCTCACGTTCGGCGGCGGGCGGCTCTACACGCCGCCGACGGCCGGCTCGTCCGCGGAGGAGGCGCAGGCGCTCCTGCCCGGCGCGACGGTCGTCGCCGCGTTCCACCACGTCGCCGCCCAGGAGCTGTCGGCGACGGCGCACGCGATCGAGTGCGACCTGCTCGTGTGCGGCGGCGACGCCGCCGCGAAGGAGACCGTCGCCGAGCTCGGGCGCGCGATGGGGCTCCGCGCGATCGACGCCGGCGGGCTCGGGAACGCCGGCCCGATCGAGGGGATCACCGCGCTGCTCGCGACCATCAACCGCCGCTACAAGCGGAAGAACGCCGGCATCAGGATCACCGGTCTCTGAGGACCCCCATGGCCGAGACGCCCGTTCTCGTGTCGCACACGGAGCTCGAGCGGTTCATCCTGGACGTCCTGACGGCGCTGAAAATGCCGCGCCGGCCGGCCGAGGTCACCGCCGGCCTCATGGTCCGCACGGACCTGCGCGGCGTCGACTCGCACGGGATCGGCATGCTCCCGAAGTACGTCGAGTGGTGGCGCGACGGCTATCTCGTGCTCGACGCCGAGCCCCGGATCGTCCGGGACGAGGGCGCCACCACGCTGTTCGACGCGGGCAAGTGCCTCGGCCACTACGTCTCGACGCTCGCGATGCGCCGGGCGATCGAACACGCGAGGGCCTACGGCATCGGGATCGCGAGCGTACGCAACTCGAGCCACTTCGGCGCCGCCGCGAACTACTCGATGCTGGCGCTCGAGCACGACCTGATCGGGCTCAGCACCACCAACATGCCGGTGCCCGCCGCGGTGCCGACCTTCGGCCGCGAGGCCATGTACAGCACGAACCCGCTCTCGTTCGCCGCGCCGGCCGGGCGCCACGCGCCGTTCGTGCTCGACATGGCGACGACCACCGTGGCCATCGGCAAGCTCACGATCGCCGCGCGCTGGGGCAAGCCGATCCCCGCCGGCTGGGCCCTCGACGAGGAGGGCCGGCCCACGACCGACGTCGGTGTCGCGCTCGCGCACCGCCGGCTCTCGCCCCTCGGCGGCCCGCGCGAGCTCGGAGGCCACAAGGGCTACGGCCTCGGCGTGATGGTGGACATCCTCTCGGGCGTGCTCGGCGGCGCCGTGTACGGCAACCTCTTCGAGCGCAGCGACATGCGGGAGCGGCGCGTCCACAACGCGGGTCACTGCTTCGCCGCGCTCGACCCCGCCCGCTTCCGCCCGCTCGAGGAGTTCAAGCGCGACATGGACGACATGTTCGACGCGCTCAAGGCCTCGCCGTGCGCCGAGGGCCAGGAGCGCATCTACGTCGCGGGCGAGCCCGAGTTCGAGTGCGAGCAGGCGCGGCGGCGCGACGGCATCCCGCTCGCCCCGGTGCTCGTCGCCCAGTGCGCCGGGTTCGCGCGCGAGCTGGGGGTGGCGCCGCTCGAGGAGAACATCTCGGGCACGTAGGCGCCCGCGAGCGAGACGCCGTCGGCGCCGACGCGGGCCCAGCCGGAGCCGCCGCGCCCGCGGCCTCGCGCGGAGACCAGCAGCTCCGGGCGCACGCCGCCCCCCGCCTCGAGGATGTGCACGTCGACCTCGTGCGCCAGCGCGGTACAACGAGAACGACAACGCGAATCACTCCCTGGTGACACGTCCCTGCGTCATCGTGATGGGGGCGGGGCGCTCACGTGCTCGGCGAAAGCATTCAACAGCGTGGCGGCCAGCTTCTGGCACGCGGCTGTCTTCATGGCGGCGTTCAGGGCGTCCGCGCTGGGCATGGTCCGCTGCGTCTCGGAGACCGAAACGGTGAGCGTCTTTTCCCAGATCACGCGCCCGCCGGCATCTGCGGCCGACAGTGATCCCTCGGCTGCCGCATCAGCGTGCCAGTCCTTCGCCCCGTACATTGCCGCCGCGATCGGCGCGGTGATGACGAACGCGGAGAAGTAGAGAAGCGAGACCTCCTTGTCGCCCCGGTTGGAGTGCACCTCGATGCGGTCCACGCGCCCGGTCAGCGACGTGTGGGGTGCCTCGCGGTTGTCAGCGAGCTGAAGACCGCCCGGCAACGCGAGATAACCCTTCAGGGCTTCGGCAAAGCAGGGTTCGCCTCCAATCGAGCCCAGCGCAACCCGCACGGGCTCCCGCCAGCCGGCGGGCCGGAGCTTGTCGACGGGGGGGACGGTCAGCGCGACCGACGAGGCACAGGCCGAGGCGACGAGCGCGATGAGCAGGAGCCCGACCGTTCGCCGCATCGTCGTCACCTCGGGCCCGGCCGCCCCCCGGCCCACAGATGCTTGAGCAGCTTTACGTAGCCGTCGGCCATCTGGTCCATGGACTCGGTGACGAACTGACGGCCGTCACCGCCGAAAATGCCCATGCCTGCCGCCCGCCGGTCGGCGGTGATCATGACGACGCGCTGGGACTGGGCGTCGACGAGTCGGGTCTCGATCTGGGCCTTCGCGGCTCCCGCCCCGAAGCCGACAAAGTACCGGAGGGCCTGGCTGCCCTCCGTCAGCTTCGAAATGTGTCCCTGAAGCCGGATCACCCGCTCGTCTGACGGAGGGAGAGCCCCCACGGTTGCGTCAACGACCCTGGCGAAGATCCCCGCCGCCTGCAGGCGCCGCATCAGCTGGGCGTGCAGGTAGGCGGCCATATCCTTGGCAAGGCGGACGTCATCCTGATCCTTGATCTCCGAGGCCGACACTTCAAACGGCTGAAGGACGATGGCACGGTACACCGCGGGCTTGAAGTCAGGCGCGAGGCCGACCTGGCCTCCCTGGGCATCCTCCACCTCGGCCTTGAGGTCGCCCACTGGCCGGACGTCGACAGGCGTCATCCGGTGAGCTCCGCAGCCTGCCAGAAGCAAGATCCCGAGGACCAGCGTGGTGAGCACGGACATGCGTCTCATGGGTGCCTCCGTCGGCGCTATAGGGGGTGGTGTTCCCGCGGATTTCAACCCCGGCGAATTCCGAGTTGGCGAAACACAGCGTACCCCTGTGTCCTTGTTACGAAAGCGCGTCGCGGGCCGCGAACACGCGGGTTTCAGGGGGATGGCGTGGATGCAGCCGGGCGAGCAGGGCGACGGAGAGCAGGAGGAGCGGCGCCCGGAACCCCTTCATGTTGTCCCTCCCTGGGCAGGGACTATAGCACGAATGGTCTATGCGGGAGATCCGACCGCCCTACGCGCGGGAGACGGCGAGGCCGAGGTAGACGACGATCATCGCGAGCAGCAGCACGAGCCGGTCGAGCCACGCGATCGCGCGGAGCGCGGGCCCGGGCGCGTCGCCCGCCGCGAGCGCCCGCCCGAGCCGCGGCACCTGGGCGAAGTCGCGCTGGGCCGCGAGCGCGACCATCGCGAGCACGAGGACGAACTTCCCCGCGAGCAGGAGACCGGCGCCGCTCGCCAGCACCCGGTCGATCGGGCCGAGCCGCGTGACGTTGGAGAACCCCGTCAGCACGACCACCGCCACCGCCGCCCACGCGACCGGCCGCGCCCGGCGCGCGGCCTCCGCGAACGCCGCCGCGCCCCCCCGGCGCGCCGCGGGCGCCAGGACGTGGGCCTGGTAGCCGAGGCCGCCGATCCAGACGACGACGCCGAGCAGGTGCAGCCAGAGGACCAGGAGCGGCCCGCTCATCGGCCCCCGCCGGTCAGGCGCGCCACGGCCCGCGCCACGTCGGCGAAGTCTTCGAAGAGGAGGTCCGGGGCGTGGGCGGCCAGCTCGACCGCCCGGTGCTGGCCCGTCGCCACCGCGACCGCGACCGCCCCGCACGCCCGCGCGCAGTCCACGTCGAGCGGCGTGTCGCCGATGATCACGACGCGCTCGGGGGCGAACGTGTGGCCGCTCGCGGCGCGCGCGCGGGCGCGCGCGATCGGCGGCAGGCGGCGCCGGTCGGCGTCGTCGGAGCCGTAGGCCCCGACGCGGAAGAGCGGCAGGAGCCCCGTCGGTCGGAGCTTCGCGCGCGCGCCCGCCTCGATGTTGCCGGTGAGGAGCCCGACCAGCGCGTCGCCGCGTGCCGCGAGGGCGCGCACCAGGTCGGCGACGCCGGGCATGAGCTGGACACGCGCGCCGTCGCCGAGCAGGCGCTCGAGCTCGCCCACGTACGCGTCGAAGCAGGCGGGCAGGCGCGCGTCGATCGCCTCGCGCGGGATGCCGGCCCCGGTCATGAGATCCAGCACGATGCGCGGATCGGTCTTGCCGCGGAAGTCGTACCCCTCGATCGTCCCCGCGGTCCCGTAGGTGACCGCGAGCGCGTGGGCGAGCGCCAGGCGCCCGGCGCCGCGCGCCGACACGAGCGTGCCGTCCACGTCGAACAGGAAGAGGCGCACGCTAGCGTTCCGTCCACGACATGATGGTCGCGGTTGGCACGCGACGGGCCGACAAGCGCGCGCGGGAGGGGTCGACGACGACCCCGCGGCGTGCGTTCGCTGCCCCGAGGCGGCTCGGCTCCATCCGGGCGCGCTGCGCCCGTTGCCGCGTTGGCGGGAACGGGTCTCCGTCGACCCCTCCCGCGCGCGCTCGCCGGGCCGACTCCACGTGCCGCGCGCAACACGACTTCGAGAACGGCACGCTACCGGGGGGCGAGGCGCCGCAGGCGCTCGACGACCGCGGGCACGGCGTCGAGCACGAAGTCGATGTCGCCGGGGCCGGTCCAGCGCCCGAGCGTGAAGCAGAGCGCCCCCTCCGAGGCCTCGCGGCTCACGCCGATCGCGCGCAGCACGTGGGAGGGCTCGCCGGTCGCCGCGCTGCACGCCGAGCCGGACGAGGCGGCGACGCCGCGCAGGTCGAGCTCCAGCAGGACGGCCTCGGCCTTCACGCCCGGCACGACGAGGGAGGCGTGGTGCGGGAGCCGGCCGGCGCCGCGGGCGCCGGTCGCCCGCGCCTGCGGCAGGCGGTCGAGCAGGCCCGCGAGCAGGCGGTCGCGCAGCGCGCGGAGCCGCGCCACCTCCGCGGCGCCCTCGGCGCGCGCCAGGTCGGCGGCGACGCCCATGCCCACGATCGCGGGCAGGTTCTCCGTGCCGGAGCGATAGCCGCTCTCCTGGCCGCCGCCGAGGATCAGCGGGACCAGCCGCGTGCCCGGCCGTACCCAGAGCGCGCCGGCGCCCGGGGGCCCGTAGAGGTCGTTCGAGGACAGCGTGAGCAGGTCCACGTGCGCGTCGTCCACGGCGAGCGGCACGCGCCCGGCGGCGCCGACCGCGTCCACGTGGAACGGCACGCCGCGCTCGCGCGCGAGGCGGCCGACCTCGCGCACCGGCTCGAGGGTGCCGATCTCGCCCGAGGCCGCGGTGATCGACACGAGCGCAGTGTCGTCGGCGAGCGCGCGCGCGACCGTGCCCGGGTCCACGCAGCCGTCGGCATCGACGCCCACGTACGTCACGCGGAAGCCCTGCTTCTCGAGGTCGCGGCAGCAGTTGAGCACCGAGACGTGCTCGATGGCGGAGGTGACGACGTGACGGCCGTCGGCGCGCGCGGCGAGCCCGCGGATCGCCAGGTTGTTCGCCTCGGTCGCGCTCGACGTGAAGATCACGCCCGCCGGCGCGCCGCCGAACAGCCGCGCCACCTTCGCGCGCGCGCCGTCGAGCGAGGCGCGCGCCTCGAGACCGAGCGAATGCTGCGCGCCGGGGTTGCCGACGCCGCCCTCGAGGAAGGGGCGCATGACTGCGACGACGCGCGGGTCGACGGGCGAGAAGGCGGCGTAGTCCAGGTACACGCGCGGGACGGCCGCGGGGACGCCGGCGCTATCGGGACTTGCGGACGACAAAGCGGAAGACCGGGCCGTGCCGGTCGCTCGCCACGAGCTCGTGTCCGCTCCGCGCCGCCCAGCTCTGCATGTCGGCGGGGGCCGCCGGGTCGTCGGAGACCATCTCCAGCACCTGGCCCGGCTGCATGTGCCGCAGGGCGTCACGCACCCGGAGGATCGGCACCGGGCAGAAAAGCCCCACGCAGTCGATCTTCCTGTCCGCCATCACCGGCATGGCCGGGTATTTTCCCTTATAATGCGCGATATGCCAAGCGAGGCGTCTCCGGACGTCGCCCCCGCCGGACGCCGACTCAGACGCAAGGTTCTCCTCGCGCTGGCCCTCGCCTCGGCCCTGCCCCTGCTCGTGCTCGCCTACATCGTCCACGGCTACGTCCTGCCCGAGCTCGACCCGCGCGCGAGCACCAGGTTTTACGGGCTCACCGCCCTGATCCTGTTCACGAGCCTCGCGATGGTCGGCGGGGCGTACATGGTCTGGGATCTGGGCCGCACCGTGGCCCGCATGGCCGAGCTGATGGCGAAGGAGGCGAATCTCACCAGCCTCGGCGCCCGCGGCGACGAGGCCGGCACGATGATGAAGTCGTTCTCGAGCATGCTCGGCACGATCGAGCAGCAGGCCACGGACATCAACACGTTCGCCACGCGCCTCGACGCGGCGTACCGGGAGCTCGAGGCCACCAACATGAAGCTCAAGGAGACGTCGTTCAAGGACGACCTCACCGGCCTCTACAACCGGCGTTTCTTCACGCTCAGGCTCGAGGAGGAGATCTCGCGCTTCCGGCGGTTCAACCACCCCGTCTCGATCGTCCTCCTCGATCTCGACGGCTTCAAGACCGTCAACGACGAGCTCGGGCACGCCGGCGGCGACGAGACTCTCCGCGAGGTCGCGCAGATCCTCATGAGGCACTCCCGCGGCATCAACGTCGTCTCCCGCTACGGCGGCGACGAGTTTGCGATCCTCCTGGTGGAGACCTCGAAGGCAGGCGCGCGGCTCTACGCCGACCGCATCCGCCAGGTCCTCGCGACGTACCCGTTCCCCCACGGCAAGCCCGTCACCGCGAGTTTCGGCGTCGCGAGCCTGCCGGACGACGAGCCCGCGCACCGGCCGACCGACCCCACCTCCACCTCCGACGACCTCTTCCGCGCCGCAGACGAGGCGCTCTACGGCGCCAAGCGCGCCGGAAAAAACCAGGTCGTGGCGGCGGGGCAGAGCGCGAGGGTCGGATGAGCGGCGCGCCGCGGGACATCCTGATCGTCGACGACGACCGCCAGGTCCGCGAGGTCCTCCACCAGATCTTCATCGGGGCGGGCTACAACTGCCTCCTCGCCAACGACGGTCGCCAGGGTCTCGAGGTGTTCGGCGCCGCCCGCCCACCCCTGGTCGTGACGGATCTCAAGATGCCCGTGATGACCGGGATCGAGCTGCTGCGCGAGATCCGGAGCGCCGACGGCGACGCGGCGGTGATCGTGCTGACCGGCGCCGCCGACGTCAAGACCGCGATCGACAGCCTGAAGCTCGGCGCGTACGACTTCATCATGAAGCCCGTCAACGTGGACGAGCTGCTGATCGCCGCCGAGCGCGCGCTCGAGCGCCGCCAGCTCCTGATCGAGCGGCGCGAGTACCAGGAGCTGCTCGAGCGCCGCGTGGTCGAGGCCACGCGCGACCTCGCCGCCGCCTACCGGCAGCTCCAGGAGACTTACCGGTCGACGCTCGAGGCGCTCGGCTCCGCGCTCGACACACGCGACGTCGGGACCGAGGCGCACTCGCGGCGCGTGCACGGCTACGCGCTCGCGACCGCGCGCGAGCACGGCGTGCCCGAGGCGGAGATCACCGATCTCGCCCACGGGGTGCTGCTCCACGACATCGGTAAGATCGGCATCCCCGACGCGATCCTGCTCAAGCCCGGGCCGCTCACCGCGGAGGAGTGGCGGATCATGCGGCGCCACCCCGAGATCGGCAAGGCGCTCATCGAGAAGATCCCGTTCCTCCGGGGCGCCGTGCCGGTCGTCTGGGCGCACCACGAGAAGTGGGACGGGGGCGGCTACCCGCGCGGCCTCCGGGGCGCGGAGATCCCGCTCGGCGCGCGCATCTTCATGGTCGTGGACGCCTTCGACGCGATGACGTTCGACCGGCCGTACTCGAAGGCCCGGTCCATCGACCTGGCCAAGGCGGAGATCAAGCGGTGCGCCGGCACGCACTTCGACCCGGCCGTCGTCGAGTCGTTCTTCCGGGTGCCCGAGCCGCTCCTGGAGGAGATCCGGCGCAGGAGCGTCGAGCCCTGAGCGCGCCCGCGGGCCGGCGCGCGCGGGTCAGCTGATCCCGAGCTCCGCGCAGAGGCGCTCGGCCTTCGCCCGCGGCGCCGACAGCTCCTCCTCCGTGAGCCCGAGCGCGCCGCAGCTCCGCACCAGCTCGCGGAGCTGCTCCGCGCGCAGGACCGCCTCGTCCCCCTGGCCGCCGTCGGCGAGCTGGCGGATCGCGAGCGCGCGCACGTCGGCGACGCCCTCGAGCGCCCGCGCCAGCGCCGACCGCGTCTCCGCCTGCCGGTCCGGGCCGATCTCGCCGTACCGGAGCGCGTGGATCAGCGGGTCCAGGGCGTCCTCGTACTCGCCGGACTCCACGCGGCGCATGCCGAGCTTCGTGTAGCCCCACCAGAGCCGCTGGTCCACCTCCTCGCGCCGCTTCGGCGGCAGCGCCTCGGCCGGCACCGTGTCGAGCAGCTCCTCGGCGCGCCGGAGCGCGGCGAGCGCCTCGGACTCGCGCGCCTCCTGCATGCTCCGGATCGCCTGGGCGGTGAGCTGGCCGATCTCGCTGCCGAACGTGCCCGTGAGCATCTCGCGGAAGATCTCGGCGTGCGCCGGCGGGCACTCGGGGTCGTCGAGCGTCTGGCGCAGCAGCCGCCGCGCGGCGCCGAACTCCTGCCGCTGGAGCAGCGTGAGCGCGGCCTGCTCGCACGCGGGCCAGAGCGTGCCGCACGCGGTCTGGCGGAGGTCGCGCAGCCGAGAGTCCCACGCCACCGCGGCGAGCCCGCGGTCGATCCAGGCGAGCCCGGCGCGGATCGCGCCGACGCGGTCGTCGGTCTCGTGGCTGTGGGCGCGCGCGAGCCACGACTGCGCCGTGCTGAGCGCGAGCGCGGCGACGTGCTGCCGGTAGGTGTCCCGCTCGTCGGCGGGCGCGATCTCGAGGGCAGCCTCGAGCGCGAAGCGCGCGCCCTCGTCGTCGCCGAGCGCCTGCTTGGCGAGCCCGACCACGGACCAGAGCGCCGCGGCGCTGCGCGACCCCTCGCCCGAGAGCCGGGCGGAGCGCAGCCGCCGCATGACGTCGTCCGCGAGCGTGAAGAGCTCGTCGTAGTGGCCTTCCTGGTAGAGCGAGAAGCACGTCTCGACCAGCAGCGGATCGAACGCGGGCGCGGGGGGCGACGCGTCCGGCGCCCCGGCGGGCGCCTGGGCGGGCTCGGGCGCGGTGGCGGGCGGCGGCGGGGGCGCGCTCGCCGTGGGCGCCGCGGGGGCCGGTGCGGCGGGACCGGACGGGACGGCGGGCCCCGGCGAGGCTGCGGGTTCACGCCGCGCCTCCAGCTCGCGCGGGGCAACGGTGTCTCGCGGCGCGGGCGCCGGTGACGCTCCGCGCGCGGGCTCGACAGGAAGCTCGGAGGGCGCGGGCGGCGGAGACGCGGCCGCGCGCTCGAGGCGCCGTCCCGCGTGCGGGCGCGCGTGAGGCGAGACCTTGCTCCGGCGGCTGCGCGGCGGCGCGGGCAGAGGCGGCGTGAAGGGCGTCGCCGAGGCGGCTCGCGCCGGCGGCGCCTCCACACGCGGTGTCGGGGGCGCGGGCGGGGGCGCGACGGGCGCACGCGGGGACGCGACCGGGCGTGCGGCGGCGCGCGGCGGCTGGGCGAACGGGCTCTGC
Organism: Candidatus Rokubacteria bacterium GWA2_73_35; assembly: GCA_001790205.1. GTDB lineage: Bacteria > Methylomirabilota > Methylomirabilia > Rokubacteriales > CSP1-6 > GWA2-73-35. The sequence goes on from MGBU01000043.1 coordinate 15,091, forward strand.
GCCGCGCCCGCCGCGAGCGGCGCGCCGGGCAGCTCCGGCGCGGCGGGCCGCGGCGGCGGCGCCGGCCTGAGCGGCACGGGCGGCCGGCGCCGGACCGGGTGCCGCGGCTTCGAGGGCCAGACGAGCTCGAGCACGCCGAGGACGACCAGCGCGACCGCGGCGAAGGCGGCGAGCAGGATGAGGGCCTCTTCGCTCAGCACGCCAGGTCCACCGGGCGGCGCTCGGCGATCGAGCGGTAGGCCGCGAGCACGAGCGCGAGGTCTCCCCGTCCCGAGACGCCGTCGCTCTCGGGCGCCACGCCCGTCGCCATCGCGTCCTCGAACGCTCGCAGCATCGCCACGTGTCCTCGGGTGTCCCGCACGAACCAGCAGAGCCGCGTGCCTCCGGTCCCGCGCACGAGGACCCAGCGGCCGCGGTTGTCGGCGAAGCAGGTGCCCTCGGCCCCGGTCACCGTAGACCATTGAACCCGCGGAACGCCCGGAGAGCCAAGAGAATTGGCGACGAGCCCGACCGCCCCGCTCGCGAGCTCGACGAGCAGGTCCACGCAGTCCTCGCCCCCGAGAGCCACCGTCTGCGGCGGCCGGAGCGCGAAGACCCGCCGCGCCTCCCCGCCCCACCAGCGCAGGAGGTGAACGTAGTGGATGCCGCCGTCGATCAGGGCGCCGCCCCCCATCGCCTCGGGCGCGAGCCGCCAGCCCGCCTGCGCGCGGAAGCCGCGCGCGACCAGGTGCACCTCGCGCAGCGCCCCGAGCCGGCCCGCGTCGAGGAGCGCCGCCACGTGCCGGAACGCCGGCATGAAGCGGAAGTTCTCGGCGACCATCAGGACGCGCCCCGCGCCGCGGGCCGCGGCCAGCATCCCGTCGGCCTCCTCGAGCGTCCGCGCGATCGGCTTCTCGACCAGCACGTGCAGGCCCGCGTCGAGCGCGAGCCGCGCGTCGGCGAGGTGGCGGTCGTGGGGCGTGCACACGACGGCCGCGCGCGCTCGCGGGTCGCTGACGGCCTCGGCGTAGGAGCCGAACGCCGCGACGGCGCCGTGCGCACGCGCGAAGGCCCGGGCGCGGGCGAGGTCGCGGCTGGCCGCGAGCACGGGCACGCCGAGGCGCCGCGCGGCGGCCGCGTGGCGCCGGGCGATCCAGCCGCACCCGAGCAGGACGAGCCCTCGCGCAGCCACGAGCTTCGATGCTAGCATGGGCCCGGACAAGGAGGTCCGTATGCGCCGGGTGGCCGTGATCGGAGTCGGGGTGACGAAGTTCGGCAAGCACGAGCGTAGTTCGTCCGAGCTATTCGCCGAGGCCGCCGCGGACGCGCTGGCCGACGCGGGCCTGCCCGCGAGCGCGGTGCAGGCCGTCTACTACGGCAACGTCGTGGGCGGCGAGACCGAGCACCAGCTCCACACGAGCCCGCAGGCGGCGTCCATCCTGGGCCTGCCCGCGGTGCCGACGACGCGCATCGAGAACGCGTGCGCCTCGTCCCACGTCGCCTTCCGCCACGCCGTCATGGAGGTCGCCTCCGGCACCTCCGACGTCGTGCTCGTCGGCGGCGGCGAGCGCGTGCTCAACGTGCCGACGGCCGAGTCCACCGAGTACTTCGCCTACGCCTCGGACGCCGCCTGGGAGCAGCCGCTCGGCCTCACCTTCCCCGGCGTGTTCGCGCTGATCGCGCGCGCCCACATGCAGAAGTACGGCACGACCGAGGCGCAGATGGCGGCCGTCGCGGTGAAGAACCACAAGCACGCCGTGCACAACCCGAAGGCGCAGTTCCAGAAGGAGATCACGCTCGAGCAGGTGCTCCGGAGCGCCTACGTCGCCGACCCGCTCAAGCTCTACGACTGCTGCCCGTTCAGCGACGGCGGCGCCGCGCTCGTGCTCGCCTCCGAGGAGGTCGCGAAGAAGTCGCGCAAGCCGATCTGGGTCCTCGCCGCCGCCGCCGCCGCGGACTGGATGCTGATGGCCGACAAGCGCGACCTCTCGCGCGTGCCCGCCACCGAGCGCGCCGCCGCCGCCGCGTACCGTCAGGCGGGGATCGGCCCCGAGGACGTGGACGTGGTCGAGCTGCACGACTGCTTCACGATCGCCGAGATCGTCGCCACGGAGGGGCTCGGCCTCTTCGAGCCCGGCGCGGGCGGCCGCGCCGTGGAGGAGGGCCTGACGAGCCTCGGGGGCAAGATCCCCGTGAACGTCTCGGGCGGCCTCAAGGCCAAGGGCCACCCGATCGGCGCGACGGGCGCCGCGCAGGTCGCCGAGATCGTCACCCAGCTCCGCGGCGAGGCCGGGCCCCGGCAGGTCGACGGCGCCCGGAGGGGCCTCGCCCACACCCTCGGCGGCAACACCGCCACC
>MGBU01000044.1:0-30292 GCA_001790205.1 Candidatus Rokubacteria bacterium GWA2_73_35
GCTACTCCTGGGGCCCGGCGGCGACGGTCGAGTTCGCCTGGGAGCCGATCGTCGCCGGCGCCGAGTACCGCGTGAGCCTCGCCGCCGTCTCCTGCGGCCGGGCGGGCGCGGCGCGGGCGACCCGGCGCGAGACGACCGGCGCGACCGGGATCGCGCTCGCGCTGCCGCCGAGCGCGGAGGGCGAGTCCTACCTTTTCCGCGTCGAGGCCTGGAAGGGCGGCCGCCTCGTCGGCGACCTCTACACGCACGACGGCGGCACGCACTCGTGGAACTACCGCTTCCGCGTGCGGGACGCGAGCCTGCCGCGCTGGGCGTACCTCGCGGCCGGCGCCGGCCTGCTGCTCCTGCTCGCCGGCGCCCGCCGGACCCTCGCGGGCGTCGATCCCGCGCGGCGCCGCCGGCGCGTGCGCCTGCTGGGGCGCGGGCTGGTCGCGGCGCTCGTCGTCGGCGCGGCGGCGGGCGCGAGCTACCAGATCTCCCAGGACCGCGCGTGGCGCCGCGCGGCGGCCGAGCAGGCGGCGGCCGAGGCCGCGCGGCAGGCGCGACAGCGGGAGTTCATCGCCGCGTTCGTCTCGACCGCGCCGCGTCCCGACTGGTGGGACCGCGTCGCGACGCCCTACCGGGTCGACAACGTGGGCGACCTGCTCTCCACCTGGCAGGGCCATCCGCGCGGCGACGACGGCCGCGGCGAGCGGCAGTTCTTCAAGGCCGCCTACCAGGGCATCCTCGACCACCCGGACGACGCGCACCTCGTCGCCGGCGCCATCGAGCTGCTGCACTGGGTCGTGCGCGACTACCCGCACCGTCTCGCGCTGGCGCGGTTCGGGTACGCGCGCTACTTCCGCCACCGCCGGCGCACGGACAACTGCGCGAACTGCATGGTGGGGGACACGACCCAGGGGCTCGCGCAGAACCTGGGCGAGCTCTACGCGGCCGCCGGCCGCTACGACGAGGCGATCGAGGTCGGCCGGCGGCTGATCGCCGAGCGCGGCGCGGACGTGAGCCCCTACAAGCTCGCCGAGACGTGGAACCAGATCGCCTGGGCGCACTGGCGCAAGGGCGAGCGCGCGCGGGCCGTGGCGGTCGTCGGCGAGGCGCTCGCCCGCTACGGCTCCACCGAGCGGCGCGCGGAGCTCGAGCGCGCGTTGGCCTACTTCGAGCGGGAGCGCGACCGGGCGGCGCCGCGGCCGGAGTGAGGCGCGCGCCGCCGCGGGCGATCACTCGGCCTGCTTGCGGATCTGCTCCCAGAGGGCGCGCAGCCCGAGGCGGTCGCTCCACTCGGTGACGTAGCGCTCGTCGAGCTCGGGTCTCGACACGCGCAGGATCCCCAGGACGTCACGAAGGTGCGACGCCGACTCGACCTGGCGGGAGTAGAGCAGCTTGTACAGGATGACGTCCTCGGGCCGCGCGAAGTACGCGTCCACGCCCGGGAGCAGCGGAAGCTTCTGGCGCCGCGCCAGTCGGGCCCGGTCGTACGGCGTGTCGGGATTGACGTAGACGTCGATCTTCAAACCGGAGCCCGGGTGGATGATGTTGAACTGCCCGGACGTCCGGACGGCGTCCCGGGCTGATCCCTCGTCGACGTAGAACTCGTCGGCCGGGAAGCGGCGGAGGAGCGCCGGGAGGTGCTCGAGCTGGAGTGCCACGATGACGTCGACGTCGCGGGTGAGCCGGGGCTCGCCGTAGTACATCGCCGCCTGGGAGCCGCCGATCATGTACTCGGCCCCCAGCGCCTCGAGGACGTCAACGAGGTAACGGAGCAGCTCGGCCTGGGTCATCCAGCAGCCTGCGGGCCACGTGGCGCTCGATCTCCTCGCGGGACCAGCCCGGATGTCGGGCCGTGAGGTACGCGGCGAGCCGATCGCGCACCAGCTCCCACGTCTCGTGGGCCAGGCGGAGCCGCTCCATACCCGACCGGGCGCGGAGCGCGCGGGCGACCTCGGGGTGAACCGCCTCGACCCGCCCGATCGTCGGTGTCATCGCGCGCGCGCTCCGGCCGTGGGCGAGTGTAGCATCTGCCGCCCTACCGGAACGCCGGGGCGATCTCCGCGATGAACCGGTCCAGGTCGCGGCGCAGCGCGTCCTGGGGCCGGAACAGGCTCGGGATGAACAGCACGTCCACGCCCGCCGCCTGGAGCTGGCGGAGCCGCGCGCGGATCTGATCCGGCGTGCCGGCCAGGCAGGTGTCGCGCGCGTCGGAGGCGTGGCGGCCCAGGCGCGCGGCGATCGTCTCGGCAAGGCGCTCGACCTCGTCCTGCCGCTCGGTGATGAGCAGCACCATGTTGGCCGAGCGCCGGATGGTCTTCGGGTCGCGGCCGACGGCGGCGCAGTGCTCGTCGAGGATCGCCCCCTTCCGCGCCAGCACCGCCGGGCCGCCCCAGACGTTCCAGTGGTCGGCGTGCTTCGCCACGATGCGGAGGGTGACGCGCTCCCCGCCGCCGCCGATCATCAGCTCGGGATGCGGCTGCTGCACGGGCTTGGGCTCGAGCGGGGCGTCCGAGAGCCGGTAGTGGCGGCCGTCGAAGTCGCTCCGGCGCCGGGTCCAGAGCGACTTCAGCACCTGGCACGCCTCGTCCAGCCGCTCCAGTCGCTCGCGCAGCGTGAGGAACGGGATGCCGTAGGCCTCGTGCTCGTTCTCCTGCCAGCCCGCGCCGAGCCCGAGCAGGAGCCGGCCGCCCGAGATGATGTCGACCTGCGCGGCCATCTTCGCGACCACGGCCGGGTGGCGGTACGTGTTGCCGAGCACGATCGTGCCGACGCGGATGCGCGGCACCAGCGCCGCCAGCGCGCTCAAGGTGCTCCACCCCTCGAGCATCGCGCCCTCGCGCTCCGGCGTGTTGGGCATGAAGTGGTCGGTCACGCAGGCGATGTCCCACCCCGTGGCCTCGACGTGGCGCCAGAGGTCCAGCACGCCCGACCAGGTCTGGGCGCCCATGCTCGTGAACAGGCCGAAACGCATGTCAGGCTCCTCGCAGCGCCGCCCACACGCGCGCCGGTGTCATCGGAAGGTCGAGATGGCTCACGCCACGGCGCGCGAGCGCGTCGAGCACGGCGTTCACCGCCGACGGCAGCGACCCCGCCACCCCCGACTCGCCGGCGCCCTTCACGCCGAGCGGGTTCGTGGTGCAGGGCACGCCGTGGTGCCCGACCCGCAGCGCGGGCAGGTCGTCCGCGCGCGGGATCATGTAGTCCATGAAGGAGGCCGTCAGCAGCTGGCCCCCCTCTCCGTAAACGACGGCCTCCCCCAGCACCTGGCCGAGGCCCTGCGCGACGCCGCCGTGGATCTGGCCCTCGACGATGGTCTCGTGCACGACGGTCCCGACGTCGTCCACCGCCGCGTAGGCGGCCACCGTCACCGCCCCGGTCTCCGGGTCGATCTCGACCTCGCAGACGTGGCAGCCGTTCGGGAAGCTCATCTGCGGCGACACGAACTTGGCGGTGCCGTCCAGACCGCCGACGAGATCCTCCGGCAGCCCCGTCAGCGTGCGCGCGCGGCGCGCCAGGTCGATGATCCCGATCGCCCGGTCGGTCCCGGCAACCTGGAAGCGGCCGTCCGCGAACTCGACGTCGAACACCGCGGCCTCGAACAGGTGCGCGGCGAGCCGCCGTCCCTTCTCGATCGCGGCGTCGCAGGCGCGCGCCGCGGCACTGCCGGCCATCATCATGGACCTCGACGCCACGCTCGGCGTGCCCACCGGAACCTCGTCGCTGTCGCCCTCGATGAGCTTGACCGCGCCCGCGTCCACGCCGAGCCTCCCGGCCACGACCAGCGGGAGGGTCGACAGGTGCCCCTGCCCGAGGGCCTGCACCCCGGTGCGCAGCGCGACGCTGCCGTCGTCCTCGAAGCGCAGGTCCACCGTCTCGTCGAGAATGCCCCCCGCGACCTCGAGGAAGCAGCCGAGGCCGATGCCGCGGAGCCGGCCCGCCCGCTCCGACGCGGCCCGCCGCTCCGGGAATCCCCTCCAGTCCGCCAGCGCCAGCGCCTTGTCCATCGCCGCCTCGAACTCGCCGCTGTCGTAGACCTGACCGTTCGGCGCCCGGTACGGCATCGCGGAGGGCGGGATCAGGTTGCGCCGCCGCAGCTCCACCCGGTCGATCCCCGTCGCCCGCGCGGCCGCGTCGATGAGGCGCTCGATGAGGTAGAGCGCCTCGGGCCGGCCCGCGCCGCGGTACGGCCCCAGCGGCGCCGCGTTCGTGAACACCATCTTCACGTCGATCTGGATGGCGGGGATCGCGTACACGCTCGACAGGCAGTTCTTCGTGTTGTTCGTCGCGAACACGGCCGCGTAGGTCGAGACGTACGCGCCGATGCCCACGCTGGTGCGCACGCGAAGCGCGAGGAATCTCCCCCGGGCGTCCAGCGCGAGCTCTCCCTCCAGGACGCCGTCCCGGCCGTGGGTGTCCGCGAGAAAGCTCTCGAGCCGGGTCGCGCACCACCTCACCGGTCGCCCCACCCGCCGGGCCGCGTAGAGCAGCGCCGCGTACTCCGCGTACGCCTGCACCTTCATGCCGAACCCGCCGCCGACGTCGTACGTGCGAACGCGGATCTTCTGCGGGGCGACCTTGAACACGCCCTCCGCCAGCAGCCGGCGAACCACCGCGACGCCCTGCGTGCTCGCGGTCAGCGTGTAGCGCTCCGCCGTCCTGTCCCACTCGGCGATCGCCGCGCGCGGCTCCAGCGCCGAGGGCGCCAGGCGCGTGTCGAGCAGCCGGACGCGCTCGACGTGCGCGGCGCGGGCGAAGGCGTCCTCGACGGCGGCCGCGTCGCCGTCGGTCCAGTCGAGGGCGATGTTGTCCGGCGCCTCGGGCCACAGCGCCCGCGTGCCGGGCGCCATCGCGCGCCCGACGTCGGACTCGGCCGGCAGCTCGGCCAGATCGGCGATCACGGCCGCGGCCGCGTCCTGCGCCTGCGCCGCGGTGTCCGCGACGACGATCGCGAGCGGCTCCCCGACGTAGCGCACGCGGTCGATCGCGAGCGGGGGCATCGCGGCGGCGACCATCGGCCTGCCGCCGCGTCCGGCGAACGAGACCAGCGGCGGGATCGCACCGAGCCCGTCGGCGGCGAGGTCGCGCCCGGTGAACACGCCGAGCACGCCGGCCTGCCCGCGCGCGCCGGTGACGTCGATCCCGCGGATCTCCGCGTGAGCCACCATCGACCGCACGAACACGGCATGGGCCTGGCCGGGCACGCCGACGTCGTCGGTGAAGCGACCGCGCCCCGTGAGCAGGGGCGGATCTTCGCTCCGCAGCGAGCCCCGGCCGCTGCCGAATCGTAGCGTGTCGTCCCGCATCCTGGAGGCCCTCCGAGGCGCGACCGTCGCGGCGGCGGCGCGGCGCGCAGCCGATTGACAGGGCGCCGAGGCGCCAAGTATAAACCCTGGCAGAGCGCAGGAACCAGCGACGCGACCGCCGCGGGCACACCTGGATGTCTCAAGGAGGAGGCGCCATGCTAGCCACCAGAGACGGGATTCGTGGATTGCCGCGGGCCCTCGCCGCCCTGCTGGTCGCACTCGGCGTCGGCACGGCGAGCCCCGCCCACGCCCAGAGCGGGCCGATCAAGATCGGCCTGCTCCCGCCGGTGACGGGCCCGCTCGCCACGCCGGGGCGCGACATGGTAGACGGCTTCAAGCTCTTCTGGGAGCAGGCGGGCTACAAGGCCGGCGGGCGCACGGTCGAGATCGTCGTCGCCGACACGACATGCAACCCCGACCAGGCGCTCACCCAGGCGCGCCGCGTCGTCCACCAGGAAAAGGTGCAGTTCATGGTCGGCCCGCTCTGCGGCCACGAGGGCCCGGCCGTGGCCCAGGTCAGCAAGGAGACGGGCGTGCCGCTCGTGATGGACGCGGCCGGGGCCGACGTCATCACCAAGTGGGACCGGACGCCGACGGTGGTGCGCACCGCGGTCTCGGCGAGCCAGATCGGCCATCCCTGGGGCGACTATCTCTACCGGGAGCTGGGCCTGCGCAACGTGACCTTCATCGGCCAGGACTACACGTGGGGCCACGAGGTCACGCTCGGCGCGGTCCGCACCTACACCGAGCTCGGGGGCAAGGTCGCCAAGATCATCTGGAACCCGATCGGGACCCGGGACTACGGCCCGACCATCGCGGCCATCCCGAAGGACACCGATGGCGTCTCCGCGGTCGTCGTGGGCGTGGATCGCGTGCGGCTGTTCGAGGCGTGGTTCAACTTCGGGATGGACAAGAAGCTCAAGATCTTCGGCGGCTACTGGCTGCACCAGGACGTGCTGCCGCAGATGGACGACCGCGCCATCGGGCTCATCGGCAACTCCCTGCACTACGCGGCGGGGCTCGAGACGCCGGAGAACCGCGCCTTCACCGACGCGTTCGCCCGGAAGCACAAGCGGCTTCCCTCCTGGTTCGCCGAGTCGGCGTACACGGCCGCCCTGTGGACCAAGACGGCGATCGACTCGATCAACGGCACGGTGGAGGATCGCGCGGCCTTCCTCAGGGCGATGCGCACGGTCCGGGTCAACGCGCCCCGCGGTCCGGTACGCATGGACGAGTACGACAACCCGATCCAGAACGTGTACATCTCCCGGATCCAGAAGATCAAGCATCCGCTGCTCGGCGACGTCCTCACCAATGTGCCGTTCAAGACGTACGAGGCGGTGTCCCAGTTCTGGAAGTGGACGCCCGCGGAATTCCTGAAGCGGGGACCCTACAAGCGGTGACCCGGGCCCTGGGCGACACGCCGCGCGGCCGCAGCGTCGCTGCGGCCGGCGGCGCATCGCTCCGTTCCGTCCGATGACCAGCAGCGCCGTCCTGCAGGCGATCAACGGCACCTCGCTTGCCGCGCTGCTCTTTCTGCTCGCCAGCGGGTTCACGCTCACGTTCGGCCTGCTGCGCGTCGTGAACATGGCGCACGGCGCGTACTACCTGCTCGGCGGCTACGTCGGGCTCACCGTCGCGGAGCGCACCGGCAGCTTCGCCCTCGCCATCCTGGGCGGCGGCGCCAGCATCGTGGTGCTCGGATACTTGATCGACCGCTTCCTCATCCGCCACACCGGCGACAACCACCTCGCCCAGGTGCTGCTCACCGTCGGCGTCGCGTTCGTGATCGGCGACGTGTCGCTGGCGGTCTGGGGAGGCGACAGCCTCAAGGTGCCCGTGCCCGTGGCCTTGCGCGGCGCGATGGAGTTGCCCGGCGGGCTCGTGTACCCCACCTACCGCTTCGTTCTCATCCTCTTCGGGATCCTCGTCGGCGCCGCCCTCTGGATCCTCTACCGGAAGACCCAGATCGGCGCGGTCGTCCGCGCCGGCGTGGACGACCGCGAGCAGGTGAGCGCGACGGGGATCAACATCGACCGCCTGTTCGCGCTGGTCTCGGCGCTGGCCTCCTTCCTCGCGGGCATGGCCGGCGTGGTCGGCGGCGCGTTCCTCACGCTCTATCCCGGCGCCGACTGGGAGATCCTCGTCGTCGCGCTGGTCGTCGTCATCGTCGGCGGGCTCGGCAGCCTGGAGGGGGCGATGCTGGGCGCGCTGATCGTCGGCCTCCTCGACGCCTACGGGCGCTGGCTGCTGCCGGAGTTCTCCTACTTCGTCCTCTTCGGTCCGATGGCGGTGCTGCTCCTCGTCCGGCCGCGCGGCATCTTCGGCAGGGACGTCTGATGCCCCGCGCGGGCCGCATCGCCCTCGCCCTGACCGCTCTCACCGCGGCCGTGCTCCTGCCGCAGGTCGCCGGGCCGTTCTGGACCGGGCTCGTGACCCAGATGTACATCTTCGGCCTGCTCGCGCTCTCGGTCGACCTCCTCCTCGGCCACGCCGGCCTGTTCTCGCTCTGCCACGCGTCCTTCTTCGCGATGGCCGCCTACACGACGGCGATTCTCCAGGTGCGCTACGCCGTGCCGACCGCGCTGGCCGCGCCCGCCGGCGTCCTGGCCGGCACGCTCCTCGCCCTCGTCCTCGGGCTGGCGGTCCGCACCCGCGGCGTCTACTTCATCCTGATCACGATCGCGTTCGGCTACGTCGTCTGGGGCGTGGCCCACCGCTGGTCGTCGTTCACCGGCGGCGACAACGGCGTCACCAACGTGCCCTTCCCCGCCGTCGGCGCCTGGCGGGTCGAATCCCACACCGAGTACTACTACCTGGTGCTGGCGGTCGTCCTCCTGTGCGCGCTCGGCTACCGGATCCTCGTCGCCTCGCCCTTCGGCCTCGCCCTGCGGGGCATCAAGGCGAGCGAGACGCGGATGCGGAGCCTGGGCTTCGCCTGCGGCCTGCACCTGTACGCGGCCTTCGTCGTCTCCGGGGCGCTCGCGAGCCTGGCCGGCGTGCTCTACGTCTACTACAACCGCTTCGTCAACCCGGTCGCCGCGTCCTTTCCCGTCTCGGTCGAGGCCGCCCTCATGGCGATCATCGGCGGCACCGGGACCATCGTGGGGCCGTTCATCGGCTCGTGGATCATGCTGGGGTTGCGCAACTGGGTCAGCAGCTTCTTCGCGCTCTACGCGTCCGTGATGGGGCTCGTGTTCATCGCGGTGGTGCTCTGGGCGCCCGACGGGCTCGTCGGCCTCGCGGGCCGCCTGCGCGCGCGGGCGCAGAAGGCGGGCGCCGGGTGAGCGCGGTCCTCCCCGCGATCGAGGTCGGCGACCTGACCAAGGAGTTCGACGGCCTGCGTGCCGTCGACCGCGTCTCCCTCGCCGTCGCCGCCGGGGAGCGCCGCGTGCTCATCGGCCCGAACGGCGCGGGCAAGACGACGCTCTTCCACTGCATCACCGGGACGCTCCGGCCCTCCGCCGGCCGCGTCGCGCTCTTCGGGCAGGACGTGACCCGTCTCCCCGAGCACCGCCGCACGGCCCTCGGCATGGGACGCACCTTCCAGATCTCGAACGTCTTCGCCGAGCTGTCGCTCCTCGAGAACCTGGTCCTCGCGATCCTGGGGACCGACCGGCGCAAGTGGGCGCCCCACGCGCCCGTGGGCGCCTTCGAGGCGGTCTGCCGGCGCGCCCGCGAGGGCCTCGGCGCCGTCGGGCTCGCCCACCGAGCCGAGCAGGCCGCGAGGCTCCTCTCCTACGGCGAGCGCCGGCAGCTCGAACTGGCCCTCGCGCTGAACTCGAACCCCCGGGTCCTGTTCCTCGACGAGCCGTGTGCCGGGCTCTCGCCGAGCGAGCGCCAGCGGATCTCGCGGATGATCGGCGCGCTGCCGCGCGCCATCACCGTGGTGATGATCGAGCACGACATGGACGTGGCACTGGGGCTCGCGGACCGGGTGACGGTCCTGCACCGCGGCCGGGTGATCCTCGAGGGCACGCCGGCCGAGGTGCAGGCCAATCCGGAGGTGCGCGACGTCTACTTCGGCCATGTCTGAGCCCCTGCTCCGCGTCAGGGAGATCCACACCTACTACGGCGACAGCTACGTGCTGCAGGGCGTCAGCCTCGAGCTGCACGAGGGCCGGATCGTCGCGATCCTCGGGCGCAACGGGATGGGCAAGACCACCCTGATCCGCTCCGTGGCGGGGCTCACCCCGCCGCGCCGGGGGGACGTGATCTTCAAGGGACGCCCGCTCCGCGACCAGCCGCCGTACGCGATCGCGCAGCAGGGCATGGCGATCGTGCCCCAGGGGCGGCGCATCTTCCGGTCCCTCAGCGTCCGCGAAAATCTCTTGTTGCCGACCAGCCGGCTCGCCCGGCCCGCGGCCGGCGCCGGCGCCCGGCGGACGCGCTGGGACCTCGACGGAATCCTCGAGGAGTTCCCGCAGCTCGCCGAGCGGATCGATCACCCCGGCGGCACGCTCAGCGGCGGCGAGCAGCAGATGCTCGCGGTCGGCCGGGCCCTCATGGCGAACCCCGACCTGATCCTGATGGACGAGCCCTCGGAGGGACTCGCGCCCCTCCTGGTGCGCCAGATCGAGCGGATCATGCAGAGCGTCCGCAAGCACGGCCACTCCATCCTGCTCGTCGAGCAGAACTTCGAGCTGGCCATGTCGGTCGCCGACCACATCCACGTCCTCGCGTCCGGCCGCTTCGTCTTCCAGGGCACGCCCGGGGCGCTCTCCCGCGAGGGCGAGGTCCTCGACCATCACCTCGGCGTCTCCGGACGCCGGTAAGGAGCTCTCCCATGCCCGCGCGCCACGCGCTCGCCCCCTCGCCCGAGACGGTCCACTGGGGCTACTTCGACGCCGCGATCCCGCCGCGGCTGACGGTCGAGTCGGGCGACACCATCACGGTCGACACCGTCTCGGGCGGCAGGGTCGAGGTCGCCGACCTCTCGATCATGCGGCCGGACCATCGCGCGATCGTCGAGACGCTCCGGCCGGTGCTCGGCCCGCACATCCTCACCGGGCCGATCGCGGTGCGCGGCGCCGAGCCCGGCGACACGCTCGAGGTGCGCATCGAGTCCATCGAGCTGTCGGCCGACTGGGGCTGGAACGTGATCCGCCCTCTCAAGGGCACACTGCCGGAGGACTTCCCGGCGTTCCAGCGCCGCCTCATCCCGATCGACCGGACGACGGGGACGGCGACGCTGCCCTGGGGGCCGACGCTGCGGCTCCGGCCCTTCTTCGGCATCCTGGCGACGGCGCCCCGCCCCGAGTACGGCACGATCTCGTCGATCGAGCCGCGCGAGTTCGGCGGCAACCTGGACAACAAGGAGCTGGTGGCCGGCTCGTCGCTGTTCCTCCCGGTGTTCGTGCCCGGGGCGAACTTCTCCGCGGGCGACGGCCACGCGGTGCAGGGCGACGGCGAGGTCTGTCTCACGGCGCTCGAGACCTGCCTGACCGGCACCTTCCAGCTCCTCCTGCACAGGGGACGGAGGCTCGCCTTTCCGCGCGCCGTGACGCCGACCCACTACGTCACCATGGGGATGGACCCGGACCTCGACGACGCGGCGAGGCAGGCCCTGCGCGACATGATCGCCTGGCTCATGGAGCTCGAGGGCTGGCAGCGCGACGACGCCTACGTCTTCTGCAGCCTCGCGTGCGACCTGCGCGTCACGCAGCTCGTCGACGGCAACAAGGGCATCCACGCGATGGTGAGCCGCGACCTGCTGGGCCCGCCCGCTTCCCGGTGAAGCGCTTCCTCCGCGGTGGTATCATCGCCGGCATTTCCGCCACCAGGGAGGAGACCTCATGACACGTCTCATGCTCAGCCTGGCCGTCATCGGCCTGACGCTTACGACCGTGGCCGCCCCCGCCCTCGCGGGCCAGGAGGTCACGTACTCCGCCAACGGCACGACCCTCAAGGGCTACATCGCCCGCCCGGCGAAGGCCGACGGCAAGCGCGCCGCCGTGCTCGTCGTGCACGAGTGGTGGGGCAACAACGACTACCTGCGCAAGCGCGCCGACATGCTCGCCGGGCTCGGCTACGTGGCCCTGGCGCTCGACATGTACGGCGACGGCAAGACCGTCACGCATCCCAAGGACGCCGGCGCGCTGGCGGGCGAGGTGCGCAAGAACATGGACGTCGCCGAGAAGCGCTTCCGCGCCGCCATGGCGCTGCTCGCCGGCCAGCCCGACGTCGACGCTCGCCGCCTCGCCGCCATCGGCTACTGCTTCGGCGGCGGGATGGTGCTCGAGATGGCCCGGCGCGGGCTGCCCCTGGCCGCCGTCGTGAGCTTCCACGGAAGCCTCCCCACCCAGACCCCGGCGAAGCCCGGCGGGGTGAAGGCCAAGGTGCTCGTGCTGAACGGCGCCGACGACTCCTTCGTCAAGCCCGAGCAGATCGAGGCGTTCAAGAAGGAGATGCAGGCGGCCGGCGTGGACTACCGCTTCGTCAGCTACCCGGGCGCCGTCCACGGCTTCACCAACCCCGCGGCGACCGAGAACGGCAAGAAGTACAACCTGCCGCTCGCCTACAATGCGGAGGTGGACCGGCAGTCCTGGGAGGAGATGCGCAAGCTCTTCGGCACGGCCCTCAAGTGACCGGGGGGACGCCCCGCTGCGCCCCTGGGTGAGCCTCGCCCTCGGGGGGCTCGCGACGGCGCTGCTGCTCGGCGCCGGGCCCTCGGGCGCGGTCCGCGTGGACGACTGGGAGTCACGCCAGGCGGGCCCCCTCGACCTCGGCGGCGCGTGGCGGACCTATCCGTTCTACGAGCGCCCGGCGTTCAAGCAGCCGCCGGCGATCGTCGTGGACGACGGCCGCCACGCGCTCCGCCTCACCACCGACAACGAGTCCGCGAGGCTCGGGCGCGCGCTGAAGGTCGACCTGCGACGCACCCCCCGGCTGGTCTGGGAGTGGAAGCCCCTCGTCCTGCCCGAGGGCGGCGACGTCCGGGACCGCCGGCGCAACGACCAGGCCGCCCGGGTGATGGTCGTGTTCGAGGGGATGAAGGGCATCGCGTACGTCTGGGACACGACCGCGCCGGTCGGCGCCGAGACCCAGCCGGACCTGTTCGAGATCTTCCAGCGCGTGCTGATCGTCGTCCGCTCGGGCCCGGCCGGCGTCGGCCGGTGGCACCGCCAGACGCGGGACGTCGCAGAGGACTACCGGCGCGTCTTCGGGGACGAGCCGCGCCCGACGAACTTCGTCGGCCTGGAGGCCCACTCCAACGACACCCGGAGCCGGAGCGCGGCGCTGTTCGGCGCGGTGTACTTCGAGCCGCGGTAGACCGCCGGAAGAAAGTCGGCGCCCAGAACATCCAGGTGTGTGCGAGCAAGAAGTTCCTCGACCGGTTCAACCTCTGGCCGGGCCAGCCGGACGCGGTCGTAAGTCCCCTCGCGGAGGCGCTCGAGCGCCTGCGCCCCGCCGACTTGCGCTACACTTGCGCGGGCCTGTGCCGGCCGAGTCCGAAGACCGAGGTGGGACGCCGATGGAGCCTATGTTCATCCGTACCAGAGAGCAGCAGGCGATCCTGGACACGGTGCGCCGTTTCGTCGAGCACCAGGTGCTGCCGCGAGCGGCGGCGCTGGACGCCAGGCAGGATCCCGCGGAGTGCTACTCGTGGGAGATCGTCGAGCGGGCGCACGAGGTCGGCCTCCGCACCATGACGCTCGGCAGGGAGTACGGCGGCCTCGGCACCGATTCGCTCACCACGGCCATGGTGATCGAGGAGCTGGGGCGGGGCGACCTCGGGGTGTCGGTGATCTTCGCCCAGACGCTGAAGATCGCCCAGATCATGCAGAAGGCGCTGAACGAGGAGCAGCGCGGGCGCGTGCTGCCGGCATTCGCCAGGGACCCGCGGGGCATGCTCGCCATCGGCATCACCGAGCCCGATCACGCGTCCGACTACCTGCTGCCGCACCCGACCCCGTTCAGCACCAGGGGCGTCAAGACCGCCGGCGGCTGGATCGTCAACGGCATGAAGCACTTCATCTCCAACGGCAACCGAGCCAGCCACTACCTCGTGTTCGTGCAGACCGAGAAGGACCGGCCGCTGGCCCGGGGCTCGACCTGCTTCCTCCTGGAGCGCGACCGCCCGGGGTTCACGATCGGCCTGGTCCACGACAAGATGGGCGAGCGCCTCGCCAACAACGCCGAGCTCGTCTTCCAGGACTGCGTCATCCCCGACGCGAACGTCGTCGGCGCGGTCGGTCACGGCTTCGACGTGCTCGCCGAGTTCTTTCCGCAGTCGAACGCCTACGCCGGGGCCAGCGTCCTCGGCGTCGCCGTGGCGGCGTACGAGAAGGCGGTCCAGTGGGCGAGGGTGCGCGTCCAGGGGGGTCGGCCGCTGATCGAGCACGACGGCGTCCGCGCCCAGCTGGCGGAGATGCGCATGCTGATCGACGCCTCCCGCTCCTACATCCACCGCGCCTGCTGGCTCGCCGACCATCAGGAGCACGGCTGGGACCGGACGCTCGGCGCGCTGCCCAAGGTCATGGCCTCGCAGGCGGCCTGGAAGGTCGCGACCTGGTGCCTCGAGATCCACGGCGGCCACGGCTACATGAGGGAGGCCGGCGTCGAGAAGCTCGTGCGCGACGCGGCCGCCTTCCTGCACTCGGACGGCGCCAACCGCACGCTGTTCCTCAAGGCCGCGAACTTCATGTTCGCCGAGTGAGGAGGATCCCATCAAGGCCCTGGTCCTGCACGCGCCCGGCGCCCCGTTCAGGCTCGAGCAGCTTCCCGATCCGGCCGCCGGCCCGGGCGAGGCGGTGGCGCGCGTGCTGGCGTGCGGCTCGGGCCTCACCATCCAGCACTACAAGGCCGGGCGCATCCCGCTCGCGTGCCCGCGCGTCATCGGCCACGAGATCACCGGCGAGATCGTCGAGGTCGGCGCGGGCGTGACCGGCCTCCGGGTGGGCGACGCGGTGACCGCGTACTACTATCTCTTCTGCGGTCACTGCCGCATGTGCCTCGCCAACCTGGAGCCGCTCTGCGAGAACTCCGGCGGCAACGTCGGCAAGGAATGCGACGGCGGCTACGCCGAGTACGTCAGGCTCCCGGCGCGCAACTTCCTGCCGCTCCCGGCGGGCCTCGACCACCGCGCTCACGCGGCCGAGATCGGCGTCATCTCCGACGCCCTCGCCACGCCCTACAAGGTGAACCGCCGGACGCGCACCCGGCCCGGCGAGACGGTCGCCGTGTTCGGCGCCGGGGGCGGCCTCGGCATCCACCAGATCATGCTGTCGAAGTGGGCCGGCGCGCGGGTGATCGCGGTCGACATCGCCGCCGAGAAGCTCGGCGCCTGTCGCCAGGCCGGCGCCGACGAGACGGTGGACGCCGCCCGCAGCGACGTCGCCGGGGCGCTGCGCGACCTGACCGGCGGACGCGGCGTCGACGTCGCCGTGGATTACGTTTCCACGAGCGCGACCCTGGAGCAGGCGGTCCAGGCGCTCGCCGTCAGGGGACGGCTGGTCACGCTCGGAGGCGCCGGCCAGGTCTTCCGGGTGGACGCCCGCCAGATGCTCCTGAAGGAGCTCGACCTGCTCGGCAGCCGCTACGTCACGCGCGCCGAGATCCTCGAGACCCTCGAGCTCGTCGCCCGCGGCGCGGTGTGGCCGATGGTCACCGACATCCGCCCCATGGCCGAGGCGGAGGCCCTGCACGAGCGCATCGAGCGGGGCGCGGTCATCGGCCGCGCGGCCCTGCTGATCCGGGACCCGGCGTCCTTCGAGCCGCGGTAGGCGGGCGCACGCGACGGCGCCGTGGACCGGGTCAGCTCCGCCCGGCGAGCTTGCGCCCCTGCTCGAGCACCGCGAACGAGCGCGGCGCGCTCGGCATGAGAAAGCGGTAGCCGCTCGCGATCAGGCGCTCGATGTTGCGCGCGTCCGGGTGGGGATGGCCGCACGGGACGCCGTGCTCACGGCAGATCGCGAGGATGCGGTCGATCGCCGCGGCGACGACGGGATGCTCGTAGGCCCGCGGGTGGCCCAGCTCCTGGCTCAGGTCGCCCTCGCCGATCAGGACCACGCCGATCCCCGGAACCTCCTTCAGGATCCGGGGGAGATTCTCGATCGCCCGCACCTCCTCGCACTGGATGATCACGAGGATCTCCCCCTGGGGCGCCAGCGGCCACACGTCGGCGCGCGCGTAGTACTCCTGCTGCGAGAGCCCCCAGTACCGCGCGGCGCGCATCGGCGCGTCGCCCCGGATGCCCGGCGGGTCGTGGAGCGGCGCGCCCGGCAGCCGCGGATAGCGGCAGGCGCTGACGGCGTTCCGCGCCTCCGCCACGGTGCTCACGTGCGGGAAGATGATGCCGAACACGCCGATGTCGAGCACCTGCTTGGCGATCCACTGGTTCATCTCGCCGCCGTTGGGCGGGATCCGCACGAGCGGCGTCACCCTGGGCGCGAGCGTGCCGGCGTCGAGGATCTGGCGCCGGTCCAGCATGTACTGCAGCGCGTCGCGCAGCCCCGTCGTGGTCAGCGGGGCGTGCTCCATCTCGAAGGCGACGCCGTCGAGGGGAGAACCGGCCAGGGCGACGGCGTGCTCGATGTCCACGGGGGCGAATCCGACGAACGCCGTCGTGCCCTGCTCGAGCGCCTTGATCACACCGTTGAGGCGAGGGATCTCCGGCATGGATGCGCCTTTCTCCCGTCGCGAGCTACCGTGCGTCGAGCTTCGCGCTCAGGCGGCTGTAGACCCTCCGCGCGTTGCCCTCGAAGATCTTACGCCGGTCTTCCGCCGTCAGCCACGGAATCGCGTCGACGTAGCGCTTGGTGTCGTCGAAGTGGTGCCCGGTCTCCGGGTCGATGGAGCGGACGGCGCCCACCGTCTCCGAGGCGAAGAGGATGTTGTCGAGCGGCACGACCTTCACCAGCACCTCGATCCCGGGGAGGTGGTACACGCACGTGTCGAAGAAGACGTTGTGCAGCAGGTGCTCCCCGAGGGGCGGCCGCCCCATGTCCTGCGCCAGCCCGCGATAGCGCCCCCAGTGGTACGGCACGGCGCCGCCGCCGTGCGGGATGACGAACTTCAGGGTCGGGAAGTCCCCGAACAGGTCGGCGGTCAGGAACTGCATGAACGCCGTCGTGTCGCCGTTGATGTAGTGGGCGCCGGTGAAGTGGAAGGCGGGGTTGCACGACGAGCTGACGTGGACCATCGCCGGCACGTCGAGCTCGACCATCTTCTCGTAGAGCGGATACCACCAGCGGTCGGTCAGCGGCGGGTCGGTCCAGTAGCCGCCCGACGGGTCCGGGTTCAGGTTGCATCCCACGAAGCCGAGGTCCTTCACGCAGCGCTCGAGCTCCTCCACGCAGGTGGCCGGCGGCACGCCCGGCGACTGGGGGAGCTGGCAGACGCCGACGAAGTTGCGGGGGTAGAGGGCGCAGACGCGTTGGATCAGGTCGTTGCAGACCTCGGACCAGTGCAGGCTCGTCGTCGCGTCGCCGACGTGATGGGCCATGCCGGCCGCCCGGGGCGAGAAGAGCGTGACGTCGGTCCCGCGCTCCCGCTGGAGCCGGAGCTGCGCCGTCTCCACGGACTCTCGGATCTGGTCGTCGCTGATGTGGAGCGCCCCCCTGGCCGGCGCGTGCGAGGGATCGCCGAGCGCCGCGACCTGTCGCTGCCGGTAGGCCTCCAGCTCCTTCGGCGCCGTCGTGTAGTGCCCGTGGCAGTCGATGATCACGAGGCTCTCGCGACGAGCAGCTCCATGCCGTCCCTCCCCCGCGCCCCGGGCTGCGGGGCGCGCGCAGGCAGGATAGCCCAGGCGCAGCGTCCAAAGGAAGGGCCCCCGCCGCTCAGGTCGCGACGGGCGGCGGCGATCCGGGGGCCTCGACGACGCCCGAGCGGGCGAGCTCGTCGATGCGCGCGGCCGGGTAGCCGAGCAGGCCCGCGAGCACGGCGCGCGTGTGCTCACCGACGCGGTAGGCGGCAGGCCCCCGCGGACCGAGCGGCGCGCCGTCGAGCCGGAAGGGGCTCGCGGTGACGCGCACCGCGCCGCGGACGGGATGCGGCACCGCCGGGAAGAATCCCCGCTCGGCCAGGTGGCGCGCGGCGATCACCTCGGCGGGGCGGAGAACCGGCGCGCACGGGATGCGCGCGGCCGCGAGCGCCTCGAGCGCCGCATCGGCCGTGGGGAACGCGGCGAGCCACGCCTCGACGATCGGCCGCAGCGCGCCCCAGTTCGTGCGCCGCTTCTCGCTGGTGTCGAAGCGCGGGTCCCGGTCGAGGTCGGGCCGCTCCATGGCGGCGAGCAGCCGTGACCAGAGCTGCGGGGCACCGACGAACTGGAAGGCGACGAAGCGATCGCCCACGCGCGCGACCACCATGCCGGGGCGCGGGTTGCCGTGCTCGGCGCCGCCGTTGAGCACGGCCGCGTAGCTGACGCTGTCGGCGCCGATGAGCGCCTCGAGCATCGACACGTCGAGGTACGCGCCGCGCCCGCTGCGGCCTCGGCGGATCAGCGCGCCCAGGACCGCGGTCGCCGCGTGCGTCGCGGCGAGGACATCGGCGGCCTGGAGGTTGGAGGCCCGCGGCGCCGGCTCGTCGCCCTGGTCGAGGTGCATCAGACCCGAGATCGCGTTGACGATGTGGGCGAACGCGGGCCGCGAGCGCCACGGGCCCGTCTGGCCGAAGCCCGAGATCGAGCAGTAGACGAGGTCGGGCCTGACCGCGCGGAGCGTCTCGTAGTCGCAGCCGAGCCTGGCGACGACGCCCGGCATGAAGTTTTCCACCACCACGTCGGCCACGCGCGCCAGGTCGCGGACGATCGCCCGGCCTTCGGGACGCGCCAGGTCGACGGCGACGCTCTCCTTGCCGGCGTTCACACGCGTGAAGTAGGTGCTCTGGTCCGTGCGGTCGGGCTCGAGCTGCAGGTAGCCGCGGCGCATCTCGTCGCCCTCGCCGGGGCGCTCGATCTTGATGACGCGGGCGCCGAGGTCGCACAGCAGGCGCGTGCAGTAGGGGCCGGCGAGCACCCGCGTGAGGTCCAGGATCGTGACGTCGGTCAGCGGCAGCTCGTCGGCGCTCACGCGCTGACTATACCAGCGCCCCCCCGGGCGCGGCGGCCGCGAGCGCTCGCCGCGCCAGCCGCCGCGTGTCGCCTCGCTGGGTCGGGGGCCGACGCGGTATGCTCTCGGCGAGGGGGAGCCGGATCATCGTGAGCCGACGCCGCGCGGTTCGTCTCGCCGTCATCGCGGCCGTCGCGCTCGTCGCGCTGGCGGTGAGCGGGTTCCTGGCCCTGCCCGGGATCGCCCGCCGGGTCGTGGTCTGGCGAGTCGCGGCGGCCACGGGCCGCGCGGTCACCCTCGCCCGTGTCGACGTGGGCCTCCGCGACGGCCGCGTCGCCCTCCACGGACTCCGCGTGCTCGACCGGGACCAGCGCCCGTTGGCGACGGTCGCGCGGCTCGAGCTCCGGCTGAGCGTCCGCGATCTCCTCCGCGGCCACCTGCGCCTCACGGGCGGCACCCTCGAGGCGCCGACGCTCCGCATCGTCAGGACGGGGCCGAGCGCGTTCAACGTCTCCGATCTCCTCGCCCGCGAGGGCGGCGGGGGAACCGGGCTCGCGCTCTCGCTCGAGCGCTTCGCGCTCGTCGGAGGCGCCGTCGAGATCGAGGACCGCACGCTCACGCCGCCGCGCACCTGGCGCGTGGAGGCCCTCACGCTGGAGGCGCGGGGCGTGTCCACCCTGCCCGCGGCGCCGCCCGGCGTCGTGACGGTGAGCGCGGTCGTAGCGGGCGCGCCCGTCTCGCTCTGGGTGACGGACGTCGGGCTGCGCCCGCTGCGCTTCCGGGCGACGGCCATCGCGCGGCAGGTGGATGCCTCGCTGCTCGGGCTCTACCTGCCGCCCGCCAGCCCGGCGAGCCCGTCCCGCGGGGTGATCGACGCGTCGGGGACGATCGAGCGCGACGCGTCCGGCGGCACCCGCATCGCGCTCGACGCGAATCTCGCCGGCGTCGAGCTGCAGCGACCCGGGCAGCACGGCGCCTATCTCACCGCGCCCTCCGTGCGCGTCCGGGTGGACGACCTTCGCATCCGCCCCGGCGGCGTCGCCCTCGGGCGGCTCGCGGTGGACGGCGGCACCCTGGTGCTGGAGGACGCGCGGCTCACGCCCGTCCGGCGCTGGCGGGCCGACGGCGTCGCCCTCGAGGCGCGCGACCTGTCGAGCGCCCGGGAGGGTCCCGCCGGGGTCGCGACCGCGCGCGCGGTGGTGGCGGGCTCGCCCGTGTCCCTCTGGGTCAGCGACCTCCGGCTCGCGCCGCTCGAGCTGCAGGCGATGGCGATCCTCCGCGACGTGGACGCGGCGCTCGTCCGCCTCTACCTGCCGCCCGGCCTGCCGGTGCGACCCGAGCGCGGCGTCGTCAACGCCTCCGTGCGCGTGGCCCACGACGCCCGCCGCGGCACACGGCTCGCGGTGGACGCGGGGCTCAGCGGGCTCGAGCTGCGTCGCCCGGCGCACGTCGTGACGGCGCCCGCGCTGCGCGTGACCGCGGAGGACATCGCCTTCGGCGCCGGTGCGGTGACCGTCGGCCGGGCCGCGGTGCGCGGCGACCGGCTCGTGATCGAGGACCGCACGCTCACGCCCGCGCGCGCGTGGCGGGTGCGGGATCTCGTGGTCGAGGCGAGCCGCCTGTCGAGCCGCCGCGAGGACGTCCAGGGCGTGGCCACCGCGCGCGTGAGCGTCGAGGGCGCGACGGTGTCGGCGTGGCTCACCCGGCTCAGGCTCGACCCGCTCGAGCTCCACGCCACGGCCATCCTGAGAGACGTGGACCTCGCGCTGCTCCGGCTCTACCTGCCGCCCGAGCCGCCGATCGTGCCCGAGCGCGGCAGCGTCAACGCCTCGCTCCAGGTCGAGCACACCGCGGCGGACGGCACGCGGCTCCAGGCCGACGTCTCGCTCACCGGCGTGGAGGCGCGGGGCCGCGGCCCCGCCGGGCCTCGGGTGAGCGCGCCCTCGGTGCGGCTCACGCTCGCCGACGCCCGGCGCCGCGGCGAGGCCCTCAGCGTGGGCCGCGTCGAGCTGACCGCGCGCGGCGTGCTCGCGGACCCGCGCGCCGACGTCGCCCGCTTCGACGTCGAGCGGCTGCGCCTCGCCGGCGAGGGCCTCGCGTGGCCGGCGCGCGGGCCCGCCCGCGTCGAGGTGAGCGCGCGCCTGCGCGACGGCGGCCAGGTGGACGCGAGCGGCACGGCGGAGCTCACCGCGCCGCCGCCCGCGCTCGCCTGGAAGGCCGAGCTGGGTCTCCGGCTCGAGGCGGTCCGCGTCGGGCGGCTCGCCGCGTACGTGCCCGCCGCGAGCGGGCTCCGCGGCCGCGTGCGCGGCGACGTGACGGCCAGCGTCGCCTGGGCCGGCGCGCTGACCGCGCGCGTGCGCGGCGACGTGGGCGCCTCGCCGCTCGCCCTCCGCGAGGGCCCGAAGACGCTGCTCTCCGTCCGGCGCCTGGAGGTGACCGGCCTCGACGTGGCGTGGCCGGAGCGCGTCAGCGCGGCGCGGCTCCGACTCGGAGAGCCTCGCGCGCTGATCGAGCGCGATCGCGAGGGCCGCCTGGGGCTCGCCGCCCGGCTCGCGCCGGCGCGGCCCGCGGGCCCCCCGCCCGCGCCCAGCGCCGGCGCCGCGCCGCGCGCGGGCCCCGCGATCTCGGTCGGCGAGGTGCTCGTCGAGCGCGGCAGCCTCCTGCTCGTGGACGAGAGCGCCGCCGAGCCCGCGCGCTTCGAGGTGCCGCGCCTGGACGTGACGCTCCGGGACGTGACGTGGCCGGCGCGCGCGCCGGCGCGGCTCGCGCTCGACGCCACCCTGCCCGGGGGCGGCACGCTCACTGCTGAAGGCACTGTGGGAGGCGAGCCCGCGAGCGTGGACGTGCGCCTGGCGCTCAGGGGCGCGGACCTCGCGCTCGCCCAGCCCTACCTCGGGTTCCCGGCGCGCGTCGGCGCGCGCGTGGACGCCAGCCTGGCGGTGGCCGGCCCGCTGGTACCGGCGCCCCGCCTCACCGCGCGCGGCGACGTCGGCCTCCGCCGCCTGGCGATCTCCGACGGCCGGCGCGACGTGCTCACGGTCGGGCGCCTGGACGTGACGGGCATCGACGCGGCGTGGCCCGGCCGGGTCACGGTGGACCGCGTGCACGTGCGGGGGTCGTGGGCCCTCATCGAGCGCGACCGCGACCGGCGCTTCAACCTGCGCGCGCTCTTCGAGCGCCTCCCCGCGTCGCCCCCGCCGAAGGCCCCCCTGGCGGCGCCGCCCGCCGGCGCGAGCCCCGGCCCCGGCCCCGCGTTCGAGCTCCGCCTGCGCGAGGGAGTCTTCGAGGAGGGGGCGGTCAGCATCGTGGACGGGATCACGACGCCGCCCGCGCGCTTCGAGGTCGCCGGCGCGCGCCTCGCCGTCCGCGACTTCACCTGGCCGGCGCGCGGCCCCGTGAAGCTCCGGCTCACGTCGCCGACCCCGGAAGCCGGAACGCTCGACGTCGAGGGGACGCTCGCCCTCGACCCGGTGCGGCTCGAGGCGCGCGCGGTGCTCGAGGGCGTCGAGCTCGGGCCGGCGCAGCCCTACCTGCCGATCGAAGGCCGGCTGACGGGACGCGTGAGCGGCGAGGTCGGCGTGACGGTGGCGCTCGAGCCCCTCGCCGTGAGGCTCGACGGTCAGGCGCGTCTGCAGCGCGTGAGGCTCGGCGACGGCGACCGCCCGCTGGTCACGGTGGGCCGCGTGGACGTCGCCGGGATCGACCTCGCCTGGCCGGGGCGGGTCGCGCTCCAGAGCGTGCGGCTGCGCCGCCCCCGGCTCCTGATCGAGCGCGACGCGCAGGGGCAGATCCTCCTGCGGCGGCTGGTGACGCCGCGCGGGGCCGCGGCGCCGGCCGCCGGCGCGACGGCGCCGGCCGGGGCTCCGTCACCCGCCGGGCCCCCGGCGCCGGGATCGACCGGGGCGGCGACGACCGTCGAGGTCGGCGCGTTCAGCCTCGAGCGCGCCTCGGCGCGGTTCGTCGACTACACCACGACGCCGGCCTTCGTGGAGGAGCTGTCCGCGGTGGAGGTCGCGCTCACCGGCCTCGCGACGGCACCGGGCCGCCGCGCGCGCGTCACGGCGCGCGGCGCCCTGCCGGGCGGCGCCTCGTTCGCGCTCGGCGGCGAGCTCGCGACCGGCGACCGGCCGCGCGTCCAGCTTACGGTGGACGTCCGCGACTACCTCGTCCCCCGCGCCAACCCCTACCTCGAGCGCTTCACCTCCTGGCGGGCGACGCGCGGCCACCTCAGCATCGCCGCGCGCTACACGCTCGAGGGCACCCGGCTCGACGCGCGCCACGACGTCCTGCTGCGCCAGCTCGAGGTCGCCGAGCCCGAGGGCGACGACGAGGTCGAGCGCCGCCTCGGCCTCCCGCTCGGCTTCCTGGTCGCGCTGATGAAGGACGCCCGCGGCGAGCTCCGGCTGTCCGTGCCCGTCTCCGGCGACCTCGGCACGCGCGAGTTCGACTTCCAGGAGACGGTGTGGGCCGTCGTGCGCAACCTCGCCATCCGGCTCCTCGCGCTGCCGTTCGCCAAGGTCGGCTCGCTCTTCTTCAGCGAGGACTCGAAGGTGGAGGCGGTCGCGATCGACCCCGTCCGCTTCGAGGCGGGCACCGCGCGCCTCGGCCCCGGCATG
This sequence comes from Candidatus Rokubacteria bacterium GWA2_73_35, assembly GCA_001790205.1. Lineage (GTDB taxonomy): Bacteria > Methylomirabilota > Methylomirabilia > Rokubacteriales > CSP1-6 > GWA2-73-35. The sequence goes on from MGBU01000044.1 coordinate 22,900, forward strand.
GGGCCGCACCTCGACCGCGTCGCCGCGTTCCTCCGCGACGCGCCGGCGCTCAGGGCGGCGCTCGTCCCGGTCCTCACCCGGGCCGACGTGGACGCGCTCAAGCGGGCGGCGCCGCCGGCGTCGCCCGATGCGCCGGCGCCGCCCGAGGCGCTCCGCGAGCTGACCGCACGCCGGCTCGACGTCGTCCGTCAGGCGCTCGCCGGCGGCGGCGTGGACGCCGCGCGGCTCGGCGCGCCCACGCGCCGCGTCCCCTTCGTCGAGGCCGCCGGGATCGGGCGCGTGGAGCTCGACCTCCGGCCCTGACCGCTCCCGCCGCCATCCTCCTCGTGGCCGCGTCTTTACCCGGCCCGGCCGTCGTCCTATCATCCCCACGAACCGGAAGCAACCACGAACGCGGAGGAAGATACCGTGCCACAGCGCCGCAGGATCGTCACACAGCGAGCTCGCGTCCGCGTGAACCAGTACGAGCGGGATCTGGACCGCGGGCCGGCCAACTACGTGCCCCTGTCCCCGCTCTCCTTCCTGGCGCGGGCGGCGAGCGTCTACCCCGACAAGCCCGCCGTCATCCACGGCGAGCGGAGCTTCACATACGCCGAGTTCGACGCGCGTTGCCGGCGCCTGGCCTCGGCGCTGCGCCGACGCCGGGTCGGCCGCGGCGACACGGTGGCGGTCATGGCGCCCAACGTGCCGGCCCTGCTCGAAGCCCACTACGGCGTCCCGATGGCGGGCGCGGTGCTCAACGCCCTCAACTACCGCCTCGACGCGCGGTCCATCGCGTTCATGCTCGAGCACGGCGGGGCCAAGGTGCTGATCACCGACCGCGAGTTCTCCGACACGATCGACCGGGCCCTCGGCATGGTGAAGCGCAAGCTCACGATCATCGACATCGACGACGCGCTGCACGAGGGCGGCACGCTGCTGGGCGAGAAGGACTACGAGGCCTTCCTCGCCGAGGGCGATCCCGAGCACGCCTGGCGCGGGCCCGCCGACGAGTGGCAGGCCATCTGCCTCCTCTACACGTCGGGCACCACGGGCAACCCGAAAGGCGTCGTCTACGATCACCGCGGCGCCTATCTGAACGCCCTCGGCAACGCGCTCGCCTTCGGCCTGACCTCGCGCGCGGTCTACCTCTGGACGCTGCCCATGTTCCATTGCAACGGCTGGACCTACACCTGGGCGGTGACGGCCGCGGGCGGCACCCACGTCTGCCTCCGCCGCGTCGACCCGGCACTCATCTTCCCCGCCATCCGGCGCCACGGCGTCACCCACATGTGCGGCGCGCCCATCGTGATGACGACGCTGATCCACGCCCCGGACGCGGCGAGGGTGAAGCTCGACCACGTCGTCGAGATCGCGACGGGCGGCGCCGCGCCCCCCTCGGCCGTCATCGCCGCCATGGAGGCGATGGGCTTCCGCGTCACCCACCTCTACGGCCTCACCGAGACCTACGGCCCGGCCACCCTCTGCGCCTGGCAGCAGGCGTGGGACGGGCTCGACCGCGGCACGCGCGTCGAGAAGATGGCGCGGCAGGGCGTGCGCTACCCGACGCTCGAGGATCTCATCGTGGCGGACCCGCGCACCATGAAGCCCGTGCCGCGTAACGGCACCGCGCTCGGCGAGCTGATGCTCCGCGGTAACACGGTGATGAAGGGCTATCTCAAGAATCCCCGCGCCACGCGGGAGGCCTTCCGCCGAGGCTGGCTCCACACGGGCGATCTCGCCGTCTGGCACCCCGACAACTACATGGAGATCAAGGACCGCTCGAAGGACATCATCATCTCGGGCGGCGAGAACATCTCCTCGCTCGAGGTCGAGGAAGTGCTCTACCGCCACCCGGCCGTGATGGAGGCCGCTGTGGTCGCGCGGCCCGACCTCAAATGGGGCGAGGTCCCGTGCGCGTTCGTGACCCTGAAGCCCGGCGCGCCGCCCACGACCGCCGAGGATCTCATCCGGTGGTGCCGCGACAACCTCGCCCACTACAAGGCGCCCGGGCACGTCGTCTTCGGCCCCCTGCCCAAGACCTCCACGGGCAAGATCCAGAAGTTCGTGCTGCGGGAGCGAGCGAAAGAGGCGTGACGCTTCAGACGTGGAGCTCGACCACGTCGCCGTCGGCCACCGGGTGCTCGCGCCCCACGTGCTGTCCGGCGAACCCGGCGCGCCCCCACACGCGCGCGTACTTGAGCGTCCGGGCGAAGTCCTTGTGCACGAGCCGCGCGACGTCCTCGACGGTCTGGCCGCGGTGCAGGACGAACGGCCGGCCGAGGTCGGGCGGACGCCCCGGCGCCTTGGTGTAGACGCGCGCGATGCCGAGGTGGCCGAAGAGCCACGGGCCGATCTGGCCGAGCCCCCGCCCCGTCGTCGCGGACACGGCGAGGGCGGGATAGCGAAGCCCCGCGACCTCGAGGAAGACGCGGAGCTCCGCGTCCGCGTCGGCGAGGCCGTCCGCCTTGTTGGCGAGCAGCAGCGCCGGCAGGCGCAGCGCGAAGGGATCGTCGTCGCCCGCCGCCGAGGCCCCGGCGGCCTCCGCCGCGGGCTCCCGCCAGTCCGTGAGCGTCACGCGCCGCTCGCGCAGGACGGCGTGCACGGCCTCGACCTGCTCCACGACCGCGACGTCGCCGAGGTCCACGACCAGCAGCGCCGCGTCGGCCGTCTCGAGCGCGCTCGCGAGCCACGACACCGGGCGCTCGGGCGAGACGGCCGGCAGGTCCACGAGCTGGAAGCGGATGTCCTCGTGGGGCATCATCCCGGGCTCGGGATACCCGGTCGTGAAGGGATACGGCGCGACGTGCGCGCCGGAGCCCGTCAGCCGCGCGTGCAGTGACGACTTGCCCGCGTTCGGCGGCCCGAGCAGCGCGAGCTGCGCCGCGCCCTCGGGCCGGACCATGAGCGCCGGCCCGCTGCGCGCCCCGCCCCGCTGGGGCCGCTCGAGCTCCTCGGACCGCTCCTTGATCCGCCGCTTGATGTCGCCCTGGAGGTGGTCGGTCCCCTTGTGCTTGGGGATCACGCGCAGCATCTCCCGGAGGCACTCGAGCCGCTCGCGCGGGTCGCGCGCCTTGCGGAACGCGGCCTCCGCGGCCCTGTACTCGGGCGTCAGGTTGGCGGGCACGACGACCTCGGCCTCGCGCCCCTCACATGGCCGTGAGGTCGACGTCCAGCGGCCCGCCGCGCGGGAAGCTCCGGACGACGGCCGGCACCCGCACCGCCTCGTCGCCGTCGTACGCGGCGCGCACGGCGGCGGGATCGGGCGGCTCGGCGGCGACGACGCCCGCAAGCGCGTCGAGCCGCGCGGCGACCGCGTCGGGCACGCCGCTCCCCGGCGCCAGGTGGCGGGCGAGGCCCCAGTAGTCCCACGGCAGCAGCTCCTGCTTGTTGAGCGCGGCGAGGTCGCGGAGCACGCTACCGCCGACGAACCACGCGCCGCTGAGCCCGATGAAGGAGACCCCGAAGCGCTCGGGGGCGAGCGCGCCGCGGCGCACCGCGCGCCAGGCCTGGCCAGCCGTCAGGAAGCGGTCGCGCGGCACGTCCCACGCCTCGAAGGCGACCCCGTACTCGCGCCGCGTCGCCGCGTCGAGCTCGCCGTCGGCCAGCCGCCAGCCGGCGCCGTCCCGGTACTCGCAGAGCCAGTGATCCTCGTGGAAGCCCGGCACGAAGTAGTCGGCGAACCCGACGCGCAGCCGCGCCGGGATGCCCTGGTGCCGGAGGACGCTGCACACGAGCAGCGCGTAGTCGCGGCACGTGCCGATGAACCGCCGCTCGGGCGCGCGCGCCGCGGCGAGCGGGCGCCCGTCGCGCGCGAGGACGCGGCGGAGCAGCTCGCGCACCGTGCGGCTCTCGGCGTCGTCCCCGCTGCCGGCGTGGGGCGTCACGCCGCGCCGCGCGACGAGCACGGGGTGGAGGACGAGCCCGGCGACGGCCTCGACCACCGCCGGCGCGCCGGCCGACAGGGGGGCGAGGAGGGGCGCGAACTCGGCCGGCTCCGACCACCGGCTCTGGAATGCGTAGTACCGCGTGTCGTCCATCCTGGCCTCGTGGCGCCGGCCGACGGCGCCGTGGCCGCAGCCTACAACGCCGGCACGGGAAAGGCGAGCCGCCCGGCGACGCCGCCCCGTTTGACAGGCCCCGGACGACCCGCGTAGGCTCCGGGGCGATCCCGCATGAAGCCGACCAGCGACCCGCGGGTCATCCTTCGTCACTGCGCGGCGTACGACGCCGAGGCGATCCGCGCGATCGTGCGCGAGGGGCTCGTCGAGCTGGGCCTCCGGCCCTTCGGCCGGACCCTCGTGAAGCCGAACCTCGTCGTGGCCGGCCGGTTCTACCCGCACGCGCACACCCGCGCGGAAGTCGGCGAGGGCGTCCTGCGGGCGCTCCGGGACGTCGCGGGCGCGGACATGACGGAGCTCGCCGTCGGCGAGCGCTGCGGGATCACCATCCCGACGCGCTCGGCGTTCGCGCAGTCGGGCTTCGCGGCCATGGTCCGGCGGGTCCCGAACGTGAAGACGTACTACTTCGAGGAGTGCCGGCAGGTCGAGATCCCCCTGACCCACGCCGGGCGCCTGCGCGACTACGTGTTCACCCCCGAGCCGGTGGCGCGCGCCGACTTCTTCGTGAACATGCCGAAGTTCAAGGCCCACCCGTGGACCACGGTGACCTTCGGCACCAAGAACTACATCGGCCTCCAGGACGACCGCCACCGGCTGATCGACCACGACCACCGCCTCGGCGAGAAGATCGCCGACCTGCAGTACATCATCCAGCCGCAGTTCCTGATTATCGACGCGATCATCGCCGGCGCGGGGCGCATGCTCACGCCCAGGCCGTTCCCGCTCCACCTCGTCATCATGGGCAACAACCAGGTGGCGTTCGACGCGGTGTGCTGCGCCATCATCGGCGTGAACGCCCGCGAGGTCGAGCACATCCGCCTGGCCGAGGAGCGCGGCTTCGGGACCTGCGACCTCGCCCGGATCGGCCTCGGCGGCGACGTGACGCTGGCGCAGGCGAGGGCGCGGGCGGCGGGCTTCGAGGTCGGCCTCGTCCGCGTGGAGAAGTACTTCGAGGGCACCGCGATCACCGCCTACGCCGGCCCGCCGCCCGAGGCCGAGCAGACCGACTACTGCTGGGGCGGCTGTCCGGGCGCCACCGAGGAGGCCATCGAGATCCTGCGCCTCTACGACACGCAGTGCGACGCGAGGATGAAGCGGCTGCACGTCGTCTTCGGCGCCTACCGTGGGCCGATCGACGCCGGGCCCGGCGAGAAGGTCGTGTTCGTCGGCGACTGCGCCAACTGGGAGGGCGCCCTCGCGGGCACCCCGGTGCAGGTCCGGAACGTGTACAAGGACCGCGCCACCAGGGACCCGCGCCACGCCCGGCACTCGGACATCTACGCCAAGATGGTGTCGGTCAGGCGCACGATCGCCCGGGCCAGGCGCGCGCCCTTCCTGCGTCTCCCGGGCTGCCCGGTCAGCGTCGCCGAGCAGGTGCTGGCGTTGGTCGAGCTCGGCGGCACCAGGAACCCCTTCAGCGACGGCCGCGAGGCGCTCGCGTTCACCAGGGCCTACCTGACCTGGCGGCTGGTCACCGCGCTGAAGCGGCTGCTCGGCCGGAAGTACCAGGTGTCGGGGCCGTGCGCGCGCGGCCGCGCCAGGCCGGAGGTTAATGCCTGACCTGGACCGCTTCCGCAGGGCGCAGGAGGATCCCCGGGCCGGGTTCGCCGCCGCGCTCGCCGAGCTGCGCGCGGGCCGCAAGACGGGCCACTGGATCTGGTACGTCTTCCCCCAGCTCGCAGGGCTCGGCAGGTCGTCGACCGCCACCTACTTCGGCCTCGCCGACGCCGGCGAGGCCGCCCTGTACCTGCGCGATCCAGTGCTCGGGCCGCGTCTCGGCGAGGCGGTCGCGGCGGTGCATGCGCACCTGACGGGCCAGCGGCCCGCGCGGCTCCAGGCGCTGATGGGGTCGCCCGTCGACGCCCTGAAGCTCGTCTCGTGCCTGACCCTGTTCCGGCACGTCGCCCGCGCGCTCTCCACGAGCGACCCGCGCCCGGCGTGGACGGCGCTGGCCGGGCACGCCGACGCGATCCTCGCGGCGGCGTCGGCGCAGGGTTACCCGTCGTGCCGCTTCACCGAGGAGCAGGTCCGGGCGGACGCGGGCGCCTAGCGGGGCCGATGACGACCACATCCACCGCCCTGCTCCGCTGGAGCCGGATCCTGGAGGGCGCGGTAGCGGGCCTCGCGCTCGCCTTCGCCTGGCTCGCGCTGCCTCTGCTGATCCTGTTCACCGTGCTCAACGTGGCCGGCCGCGTTCTCCGTCTCGGCGGATCCGCGGCGCTCTACGAGGCGGGAGGCGACCTCTTCTTCGTCCTGGTGATGCTGTCGTTCGGCTACGCGTACCTCCGAGACGGCCACGTCCGGGTCGATATCTTCCGGGGTCGGCTCGCGCCCGGAGCGGTCGCGTCGATCGAGCTGGTCGGCTGCCTGGCGATCGTCATGCCCTTGAGCTGGTTCCTCGTCGCCTACGGGGTGGAGGCGGCCTGGGTCGCGTTCGTGCAGGGCGAGCGGACGAGCGCGCTCGGCGACCTGCCGCTCGAGTGGCTGGTCAAGGCCGGCGTGCCGCTCGGCTTCCTCGGACTGCTCCTCGCGGCAGCGTGCGTCACGGTCCGCAACGCCCTCTTCCTGCTCGGCACGGGGGATGCGCCGGCGCCGGGCGGCGACGCGCCATGACCGGCCTGCTGTACGACAACGCCGCGCTCCTGATGTTCGTCGCCCTGGGCCTGCTGATCTGGAGCGGCCTGCCCGTCGCGTTCGTGCTCGTCGGGGTCGGGCTCGCGTTCGGCCTCATCGGGTACGGGCTGGGTCTCGTGCGGCTGACGGACTTCGGCGCCATCTACTTCCGAGTCTACGGCACGCTGGCGGACTCCGACGACATCGCATGGAGCGCGGTCCCTCTGCTGATCTTCATGGGGGCCATGCTGCAGCAGAGCGGTGTCGCGCGCGAGCTGCTGCTCTGCCTTCAGGCGCTGCTGCGCCGGGTCCCCGGTGGCCTCGCGGTGGCCGTGAGCCTGATCGGCGTCATCCTGGCGCCGATGGCCGGCATGATTGGCGCCGGCGTCGGCACCCTCGCGCTGATCGCGTTGCCGACCATGCTCGAGCAGGGATACACGCCCTCCTTCGCCGCGGGCGTGGTCGCCGCCGCAGGCACGCTCGGCGTCGCCCTGCCGCCCGGGATCATGCTGTTCTTCCTCGCCGACGCGATGGGCATGCAGGTGCCATTCATCTTCCTGGCGATGGTCGGCCCGGGGCTCGTGCTGTTCGCGCTCTACGTCGTCTACTACGCCCTGGTGTCGCGGCGTGGTCCCGGCGCGGCCCGGTCCCTGCCCCCCGCGGGGCCCGCGGGGGCGGTG
>MGBU01000044.1:30307-31548 GCA_001790205.1 Candidatus Rokubacteria bacterium GWA2_73_35
GCCGCGCTCTGCGGGACCCTCTCGGTGCGGCGGCTCCATGCGGCCGTCGTCCAGACCACGGTCACGACGGCAATGGTCTTCCTCATCTTCGTGGCCGCCTCGGTCTTCTCGCTGGTCTTCCGGCTGCTCGGGGGCGTCGATCGCGTCGCGGGCTTCCTGACCGGCCTCGGCCTCGGCAACTGGGGCACGCTCGCGCTCGTCCTCGCGGTCATCTTCGTGCTCGGATGCTTCATCGACTGGCTCGAGATCGTCCTCATCTCCTTCGTGATCTTCCGGCCAGTCCTCGATGGCCTCGCCTTCCCGGGCTTCATCGACCGGCCCTATCTCGCGTTCGGCTGGATCACGATCCTGGTGGCGCTGACGCTGCAGAGCTCCTTCCTCACGCCGCCGTTCGGCTTCGCGCTCTTCTTCCTCCGCGGCTCGGCGCCCGTCGGCGTGCGCATGGCCGACATCTACAAGGGCATCCTCCCCTTCGTCCTCATCCAGCTCCTCACGCTCGGCGCGGTGGCCGCGTTTCCCCAGCTCGCCACGTGGCTCCCGGACCAGCTCCTCGACCTGCGGGCGGCCGTGCGCGGCATCAAGGTCAACGAATGACGGAGCTCGCGGCCCTGAAAGCCCGGCTGACGGCGTTCTGCCGCGCCCACCTCGACGACCCGCGGGCGCGCGTCCTCTCGGTCGAGCGGACGCCCGGTCACGCGGGGTTCTCCTTCTTCGTCGCCGTCCGGACACGGGGCGAGCGGAAGGACTACGTCCTCCGCGTGCCGCCGCCGAACGTGAAGCTCGAGGGCACCGCCGACGTCTTGAGGCAGGCGCGCGTGATCGCCGCGCTCCAGGGCACGGGCGTGCCCGTCCCCGCCCTCGCCTGGTCGGGCGACGATCCGCGCTGGTTCGGCCGGCCCTACGTCATCGTGCCGCGCCTGCGCGGCGACGGGCTCCGCACGGAGCCGGGCGAGTGGGCCGGGGCGTTCTCCGCCGAGCGCCTGCGTCCGATGGCGCGCCAGGCGATGGAGGCGCTGGCGCGCCTGCACCGCCTGGACTGGCGGCGCCACGTCCCGGACGACGGGCCGCCGCTCGACCTCGCCGTGGACGTGGAGCGCTGGGACCGCTTCCGGGAGCGCGCGGCGGAGCCCGACATGGTCGCCCGCGCCCCCGAGGTGAAGCAGGGGCTCCTCGCGCGCCTGCCGGCCGCGCCGCGCGCCGGCATCTGCCACGGCGACTACCAGTGGGCCAACCTCTTCTAC
>MGBU01000045.1:0-130 GCA_001790205.1 Candidatus Rokubacteria bacterium GWA2_73_35
CGCCGATCTTCACGAAGGCGCGCCGCTTCGCCGACCCGGCCTCGCCGTACTTCTACCACCTGCAGCGCCTCCTGCTGGGCTACCAGATGCAGCGCAAGACGCCGAGCCTGCCCGAGGACGTCGCGGCGGT
>MGBU01000045.1:260-21692 GCA_001790205.1 Candidatus Rokubacteria bacterium GWA2_73_35
GAGGCGGAGTACCTCGCGCTGATGCGCGAGCGGTACGGCTTCGACTGGCGATAGCGGCGTATACTCGCGGTGGGCCGGCGAGACCCGCACGCGCCGGCCGCTCACCTCCGGGGAGGGGTCCATGGCCAAGATGCCGCTCGAGGGCTCGTTCGTCGCGCTCGTCACGCCGTTCAACGCCGACGGCTCGGTGGACTTCGGCGCGTTCCGCACGCTCCTCCGCTTCCAGGAGGACCACGGCACGGCGGCGCTGCTCTTCATGGGCTCGACGGGCGAGCCCACGATGCTCACGCCCGAGGAGCGGCGGCAGATCGTCGTCGAGACCGCGCGCATGAAGACGGGCCGGATGCGCTTCTTCTACGGCTGCACGGGCGGGAGCACCGAGGCGACGATCGCCCACGTGCGCTTCGCGCGCGAGCACGGCGCCGACGGCGCGATCCTCGCCGCGCCGCCGTACATCTGCGCCTCCGAGGACGACATCGAGCGGTTCTTCCTCGAGGTCGCCGACGCCACGGACCTGCCGCTCGGCATCTACAACAATCCGCCTCGCGTCGGCACCGACCTCGGCTGGGAGCGCCTGCTCCGGGTCCTCAGCCACCCGCGCTACGTGGTGCACAAGGAGTCCACGGCGCGCGTGGCGCAGGTCGCCCGGGTGCTGGCGGCGCGGCCCGACGTGGCGGTGATGTGCTGCGACTCCCCGAACCTCGGCCTCGTCGTGCCGACCATGGCGCTCGGCGGCCACGGCACCGCGAACATGACCGGCAACGTGGCGCCCGCGGAGATGGCGGCGCTCTCGCGGCCGTGGCGGCGGTGGGAGGACGCGGCGGCGTTCCGGGAGACCTACCTCCGGCTCCTGCCGCTCCTGCACTTCACGTACTCGGCGACGAACCCGGTCCCGGTGAAGTCGCTGATGAAGGCGCTCGGGCTGCCCGCGGGGGACCTGCGCCGGCCGCTGCGTGCGCTCGAGGGCCCGGCCCTCGCGGCGGGCCTCGCCGCGGTCCGGGCGCTCGGCCTCGACCGGACGTACGGCTACAAGGTGCCGGGGCTCGACGCCCCCGGCGCGCCCGCGTCGCTCCGCGCCGCCGGCGAGGAGCCGGCCGGCGGCGGCGCGGGCTGCGTGCTCGGCTGAGGCGTCAGAGCCTGTAAACCAATCGCGTTGTCGAGGGGCGCCACGGCTGGGCCGGGGCGCCCCCAGGCGCGGGGCCGGGGGAGTCGGAGGGGGGCGTAGCCCCCTTCCGCTGAACAACTGGGGGGCGCCCGCAGCCCCCCATGAGGTCAGGACTCCTCGCCGAGATCCACGTAGAGGGCGTCGAGCAGCAGCTCGTTCTCGCGGGACTCGTGGTCGTCGAGCTTTCGCGCGAGGTCGCTCGCGACGCGCAGGATCTCGGCCACGGGGCCGGCGAGGACCTCCCGGGCCTGCTCGGCCAGCCGGTCCAGCTCGCCGAGGAAGGCCTGGTGCTCGCCCTCGAGGCGCTGGATCTTCTCGAGGTGCCGCCCCGCGCGGCCGCGGACGATCTCGAAGAACCCCTCGGGCGCCTCCTCGTCGGCGAAGTGGAGCACGGCGGCGGAGCGGAACTCGCGCAGGCGCTGGAGGAGCTCCGCGAGGTCGGGCGCGCTCGCGAGCCGCTCGGCGAGCTGCCGGATCTGCCGGTGCTGCTCGAGCGTCTGCTCGCGCGGGTCGGCGACGGGCTCGTCGCGGGCCGGTTCGGTCGTCATCGCAGGACTCCCTTCGTCAGGCCTCCGTGGCGATCACGCTCGCGAGGCGCGCGCCGGCGGCGCGGACCCGGAGGAGCCGGGCGGCGTGCTCGGGCGTCATGCCGAAGACGGCGGTCGCCGCCGCGTCGGCGGCGAGACAGGAGGCGGCGACCACGGTCACGCTCCGGACCGGCGTGACCCGCGGCGCCCCGGTCGCGGGGTCGAGCAGGTGGTGATAGCGCCGCCCGCCCCAGCGGAAGTACTGGAGGTAGTCGCCCGAGGTCGCGACCGCTGCGTCGCGCACCTCGACCTCGCCCGCCAGGGCCGCGGGATCCTCGGGCGACCGGATGCCGATGCGCCACGGCGCGCCGTCCGGCGCCGCCCCGAGCGCGTAGAGGTCGCCGCCGACGTTGACGAGCGCCTGCGTGACCCCGTGGGCGCGGAGCGCGTCCGCGGCCCGGTCCACGCCCCAGCCCTTCGCGATGCCGCCCAGGTCCAGCGCGACGTCGGGGTCCGTGAAGCGGACGACGGGGCGCCCGCGCCAGCGGTCGAGCGCGACGGCCTGGAAGAGGCGGCGGCCGGCGAGGGGCCGGACGGCGGCGCCGGACGGCGGCGTGCGCCGGCGCGCGACGTCCCAGAGGCCGATGGCCCGCCCGAGGGCCGGGTCGAACGCGCCGTCGCTCGCCTCGGCCCACGTGAGGGCCTCGCGGAGCACGGCGGCGGTCGCGTCGCCGACCGCCACGGGGCGCGTGAGGGCGAGACGGTTCGCGGTGCCGATCTCCGAGGACGCGCTGAAGCGCGTCATCAGCCGGTCGACGCGGCGAAGCTCCTCGATGGCGGCATCGATCGCCGCGTGCGCGGCGCGCGGGTCGGCGCCGACGACCGCGAGCTCGGCGAGGGTCCCCATCACGGGGACGGTCCGCCGCACGAGCTGCCGCGGCCGGCGGGCGGCGAGGGGGATGCTCGCCACGACGAAGGCGCCGATGCCGAGCGTGAGGGCGTCGCGCCGCGTGAGGCGGCGCGCGCCGGGGTTGTCAGCGTTGAGCATGGTCTGACTCCACTGGCGGCTCCACGGGTGGCTGGGGCCTGAGCTCGCACGCGTCGCACCCGGCGGACCCGACCGGGCACGAGCCGTCGCGGCCGCACGCGAGGCGCCGGCCGCGGGTCACGAGCCCGAACAGCGCGAAGAGCACGGCCACGGCGAGGATGACGAGGAGCGTGGTCATGGCGTGCTCACGACGACGAGAGCAGTCCCGCGAAGCCCATGAAGGCGAGCGAGAGGCTGCCGGCGATCATCAGCACGAGCGCCGTGCCCTTGGCGACGGCGGGGACGTCGGCCAGCTCGACGCTCTCGCGGATCGAGGCCATCAGCACGAGGGCCAGCGCCAGGCCGGCGCCGGAGCCGAGCGCGAAGACGAGCCCCTGGAGGAACGTGTAACTCCGGTTGGTCTGGAAGATCGCGAGGGCCAGGATCGCGCAGTTGGTCGTGATGAGCGGTAGGTAGATCCCGAGCGCGCGGAACAGCGCCGGGGAGAGCTTCTTGATCACCATCTCGACGATCTGCACGAGGGAGGCGATGACGATGATGAAGGCGATCAGCCGGAGGTACGGCGCGTAGGGGAGGACGAAGGTGTTGAGGGCCCACACCGCCATCGCGGTGATGAGGAGGACGAAGGTGTTGGCCGCGCCCATGCGGAGCGCGGTGTCGATCTTGCCCGATACGCCGAGGAACGGGCAGAGGCCGAGGAACAGCATGAGGGTGAAGTTGTTCACCACCATCGACGAGACGAAGATCCAGGTGAGGTCGCTCATCATGCGACCCTCTCCACGAGGACGGCCTCGTCCGTCGCGCGCGCCCGGGCGCGGGCGGTCTGCCGTTGCTTGTGCCAGGCCACCGCGAGCAGCACGAAGGCGAGCGTGAAGAACCCGCCCGGCGGCAGCACGAAGATGACCCAGGGCTCGTAGCGGGGGCCGAACAGGCTCACGCTGAGAAACGTCCCGCTGCCGAGCACCTCGCGGACCGAGCCCATGATGAGGAGCGCGAGCATGAAGCCCGCGCCCATCCCGACCGCGTCGAGCACGGAGCGCCCGACCGGGTTCCTGCCGGCGAAGGCCTCCTGGCGGCCCAGGATGATGCAGTTCACGACGATCAGCGCGACGAACGGGCCGAGCGCCTTGTAGATGTCGGGCACCAGCGCCTGGAGCCCGAACTCCGCGACCGTGACGAAAGTCGCGATGATGAGGATGTAGCTCGCGATGCGGATCTCGTTCGGGATCCAGCGCCGGACAGTGGACACGAGGAAGCTCGAGCCCACCAGGACGAAGAAGGTCGCGACGCCCATGACGACGCTGTTCGCGACCGAGTTGGTGACCGCCAGCGTCGGGCACAGGCCGAGCAGGTGGACCAGCACCGGGTTCTGCCGCCAGAGGCCCTTCGCGAGGTCCTCCCGGGGCGGCGCGTCCTTCGAGGTCGTCATCATGGAGGCGTGGCAGCTCAGTTCGGCCATGCGCTAGTTCTCCGTGCGGTAGGCCTCGAGCAGCGGCCCGAGCCGGCCGAGGGCATTGTTGATCGTTCGGATCACCGTCCGGGACGAGATCGTCGCGCCCGTGATCATGGCCACGTCGGTGGGCTTCGCCCGCTTGCCCTTGACGCCCGCGAGCGGCGGCTGCGCGCCGTCGAACTGCGAGACGAACGCCCGGTCCTTCTCGATCTTGTCGCCGAGCCCCGGCGTCTCCTTGCTCTCGAGCACCTTCATCCCGAGGAGCTTCCGATTCCGCGGGTCATAGCCGAAGATCAGGCGGATCGTGTCCTGGAAGCCGGGTTCGGCGGCGCCGACGGCGAAGCCGACCGCGCGGCCATCGGGCCCGAAGCCCAGGTAGACCTGCTCGAGCTTCTTCGGATCGACGCCGGGGGGCGGCGTCTTCGTGAGGGCGCCGCCGACGACGTAGAGCGTGTCGTAGCGCGCGGGCGCCTTGAGGACCTCGTTGACCGCCAGGTGCAGCGCGTGGGCGCGGTTGGCCTCGATCCGGGGCAGGGTGAGCCCGAACGCGATCACGAGGAGCACGCCGGCCACCGCGCCGCCCGCGCCGAGCGTGACGAGGAGGCTCGAAGGGCGGACCGCCGCGGGCTCCGGCAGGGGCTCCGGCGTCTGCGCGGCCACGCCCGTCGCGGCGCCGTCGGTCATGTCGCGGGCTCCACCGGCCTGGCGCCGAAGACGCGCGGCTGGGTCCACCGGTTCAGGTACGGCACGAGCGCGTTCATGATGAGGATCGCGTACATCACGCCCTCGGCGAGGCCTCCCCAGATGCGGATGACCACCACGAGGAGCCCGACGCCGGCGCCGAAGACCCAGCAGCCGCGGTTGGTGACGGGGGAGGTGACGAGGTCGGTCGCCATGTACATCGCGCCGAGCATCAGGCCGCCCGAGAACAGCATGAAGAGCGCGCCGGGGTAGCGCGGGTCGAGCTGGTGCAGGCCGCCCGCGAGCACCGCCACGGTGGCGAAGATGCTGGCCGGGATCCGCCAGTTGAGGTAGTTGCGCAGCGCGAGGTAGCCGCCGCAGAGCAGGATCAGGAGCCCCGAGGTTTCCCCGAGCGAGCCCGTGGTCGTGCCGAGCACGAGATCGAGCAGCGCGGTCGGCTGCTGCTCGAACTTCATGCGACCGAGCGGCGAGGCCGAGGTCAGGGCGTCGACCACGCGGGGGCTCGTGAACGGGAACGCGAAGTTGTCCCCCCGGAGCGCCCACCAGGTACCGGCGGCCGCGGGCACGGGCCAGGTGGTCATCGCCACCGGGAAGCTCGCCTGGAGGAAGGCGCGCCCGAGCAGGGCCGGGTTGAAGACGTTCTGCCCGAGGCCGCCGAAGAGGAGCTTGCCGATCGCGATGCCGAAGACGCCGCCCACGACGGCCATCCAGAGCGGGAGCCCGGCGGGCAGCGTGAGGCCGAGCAGGAGCCCGGTGATCACGGCCGAGCCGTCGCCGAGCGTGCCGCGGTGGCCGAGGACGCGCTCGGTGGCCACCGCGGCGGCCGTCGCGGCCGCCGTCACGAGCAGCGCGCTCGGTCCGAAGAACCACGCGGCGACGGCCACGATCGGCAGGAGGCTCGCCACCACGTTCCACATGATCGTCGGCGTGCTGTCGCCCGCGCCGAGGTGGGGCGAGGCGCTGACGAGGAGCGAGGGCGCGCTCATGCGGCCGCCTGGCGCTGGCGCAGCGCCCCCTTCGCGAGGGCGAAGAGCTGGGGCAGCGGGATGTTCGAGGGGCACGTGTAGCCGCAGCAGCCGCAGAGCATGCAGTCGGCCAGGTGGTTGGCCTCCATCTCGTCCCAGCGCTCCTTCTGGGCGAGCTGGCCGAGGAGCTGCGGGTTGAGGAAGACCGGGCAGGCGTCCAGGCAGTGCCCGCAGCGGATGCACGGGTAGGAGACCTGCGGCCGCACCTCGGCCGCGGAGAGGACGACGACGCCGGTCGTCCCCTTGACGAGCGGCGTGTCGAGGTGCGCCTGGGCGAGCCCCATCATCGGGCCGCCGAAGACGACCTCGCGGGCGTCCTCGGTGAGGCCGCCGCACGCCTCGAGGAGGTCGCGGAGCTTCATGCCGACGGGCACGATGAGGTTGGCGGGCCGCCGGACGCCGCGCCCCGTGACCGTCACGATCCGCTCGATCAGCGGCAGCCCGGTGTCGAACACCTCGGCGATCGTCGCCGCGGAGGCGACGTTCTGGACGACCACGCCGACGTGCAGCGGCAGCTTCCCCGACGGCACCTCCCGGCCGAGGAGCGACTTGATCAGCATCTTCTCCGCGCCCTGGGGGTACTTCACCTCGAGATCGTGCACGCTGACGTCGAGGTCCTTCGGGACCGCCGCGCGGATCGCCTCGAGGGCGTCGGGCTTGTTCCGCTCGATGCCGACGACGGCGCGGGAGACGCCGAGGCAGCGCATCATGATGCGCAAGCCCAGGTGGACGCGCTCGGGGTACTCGACCATGGTCCGGTGGTCGGTCGTCAGGTAGGGCTCGCACTCGCAGCCGTTGACGAGGATCGTGTCGATCCGCACGTCCTTGGGCGGCGCGAGCTTGACGTGCGTGGGGAACGCGGCGCCCCCAAGGCCGACGACGCCCGCCTGGCGGATCGCCTCGATCAGGTCCGCGGGGCCGAGCCGGCTCCAGTCGGGGACGAGGCGGGGCCGCGCGGCCTGCGGCGAGTACGGGTCGACCGTGATCCGCACGGCCTGCGCGTAGGAGCCGTCGGGATGCGGCCAGAGACCGATCTCGCGCACGGTGCCCGCCGCGGACGCGTGGATCGGCGTCGAGACGTAGCCGTCGGCCTCGGCGACCGGGTCACCGCGCTCGACCCGGTCCCCGGCCTTCACCACCAGCCGCGCGGGCTTGCCCGTGTGCTGGCGCAGGGGCAGCACGATCTCGTCCGGGTAGGGCACTCTCCGGATCGGCACGCCGGCGGTGAGCTCCTTCAGCGTCGGCGGATGGACGCCGTGCCGGAACTTCAGATGCCGCCACATGGGCGCCTCAGGGGGCGTGAACCAATCGGGTTGTCGAGGGGCGCCACGGCGCAGCATGGGCGCCCCGAGCGTCGGGGGGCTTGGGGGGCGCCCGGAGCCCCCCATGACCTCAGTTGAAGGGCTTCGCGCGCTGGATCCACTTGGCCAGGTCCTTTTCCTTCGGGTTGAGCGGTGTGCCCGGATGGATGATCTTCGCCGGGCACTTCTCGGCGGCCTGCACCAGCTCGCGGAACGTGCCGGCGCGCTGGTCCTTGATGTACGCCTGCTTCTTACCGTTGTAGGCGAACAGCCGCTTGTTCAGGTTCGTGCACTCGTTGCAGGCGGTGCAGAGGGCGGAGTCGATGTACGGCTCCATCGCGAGGGCTTCGTCCCGCGCCGCCGCCGGGGCGGGCGCCGCGGCGGCGGGCGCGGCCGCCGGCGCGACCAGGGTGGCCGCCGGCGCCGACGCTGCCGGCGCGGCCCTCACCACCGGCCCGTCGCCGCGCGGCGGCGGCGGGACGGGCAGCGCGTCCACCTTCTCGAGCAGGCTGGCGAGCGCCTCGGCGCCGTTGCCCGCGCGGAGCAGGCCGTCGGCCAGGCGCCGCGCGATGATCCAGGGGTAGCGCGCCTTGAGGTCGGCGAGCTTGGCCTCGTACTCGGTGCGCAGCGCGGCCAGCCGGGCCTCGTAGTCGGCCTCGCCGGCGGGCGCCTCCGGCGCCTGGAGGCCGGCCAGCTCGCGCAGGAGGTTCCACACCTCGCGCCGGTCCTCGCCGAGGCGGACGACCTCGTCGGAGACGGCGAGCCGGCCGAGCCGGCGGTCGGCCTCGAGCGTGTAGATGAAGGGCTTCTTGCCCGCGCGCTCGTCGGGTGCCTGCGCCAGGAACTCGTGGAACGGCACGAGCTCCTCCTCGGCGCCGGCGAGCCGCGTGAAGTGCTTCCGGAAGCGGGATTCGGTCGCCGCCCAGTCCGCGATCGTCACCGGCAGCTCCATCGTCTGCTCGGCGCCGCCGTCGTCCACGTACTTGAGCTCGTAGGTCGGCAAGGGCTCGTCGACGGACGGGTTGCCGTCGAGGGAGAGCCGGTCGCCCATGCGGGGCCCGGCGGCCGGATCGTAGACGAGGAGCGGGAAGGCGCGGCTCTCCAGCGAGAGCCGGGCGGCGTGCGGGGCCGAGTCGTCGGCCAGGCCGTGCTCGGGCGGGCACGGGCAGTGGAGCGAGAACACCGCGGGGTGGCGGGAGCGCAGGCCCTTGAGCACGCCGGCCAGCAGGTGCGAGGGCGAGGCCTGCGAGGACTGGACCACGTAGACGTTGCGGTGCGCCATGGCGATGAGCGCCAGCTCCTTGCGCGTCTCCTCCTTGCCGCGCTGGCCGGGCCCGTACTCGGCCATGTCGCTCACCTGGCCGAGGAAGCCCGAGGTGCACGCCTGGCCGCCCGTGTTCGAGTAGACCTGGGTGTCGAGCATGACGACGCGCACCGGCTTGCCCGAGGCGAGCAGGCGCGAGAGGTTCTGGAACCCGATGTCGAGCATCGCGCCGTCGCCGCCGACCGCGAAGATGGGCGGGCAGAGCGCGAACTCCTCGTCGGAGAAGCTGCGCCAGTCGAGCTTCGCGAGCTCCGGCTCGTGCACGGTCGGGTCGTACTCGCCGGCCAGCTCGAGCTCGGCGCGCCGCACCGCGCGGAAGCCGTCGGCCATCTTCCGCATGTGCCCCTCGAAGATGCCGATCGCGATGCTCGGCGCGTCCTGGAAGAGGTGGTTGACCCACGGGAACGGGTACGGGTTGTAGGGGTAGGTGCTGCCCCACACGGACGAGCAGCCCGTGGCGTTGGCGATGCCGCAGGTGGCACGGCCCCGGCCGCTCGGCCCCTCGACGTAGCGCCAGCGGAGGTCCTTGAGCTCGGCGAGCAGCTTCGCGAGGCGCTCCACGTGGCGCTGCTTGGCCTGGTCGAGCGGCAGCGCGACGGTGCCCGCCGCGCCGCTCACGCGGCCGAGGTCCGCGTCGGAGGCGAGCACGGCGCGCGCCTTCTCGTCGAGGCGCGCGATCAGGCCGTCGAGGCGCTCGACCTGGGCGCGCGCGCTCGGCTGCATGAGGGCGTTGAGGGCCGAGAAGACGAGGTGGAGGATCGTCTTCTCGCCACAGCCCATGCAGGCGCCGTCGCCGCCCAGCATGGCGGTGTAGTTGGTCTTCTTGAGCAGGAGGGACGGCAGGGTCCCGATGCCCTCCTCGAGGCTCGCGATGTTGATGTAGCGGTCGTCGGTCTCGGGCAGGTGCTGCCAGAGCCGCCAGTTGCGGCGCAGGCGCTCGACGGTCGGGACGTCCTGCTTCACCGTCCGGAGCGCGTCGTCCGGGCAGACCTTCACGCAGATGTTGCAGCCCTTGCAGGTCTCCGGGTTGATCGTGATGGACAGGAGGCCGCCCGCGCCCTTCGCCCGCGACTCCGGCACGTCGAAGAAGGGCGCCGTCTTGGCGAGCGGGAACTCGGCGAGGGCCGCCCGCACAGGCGCCCACTCGGCGTCCAGGGCCGCGCGGCGCTCGGGCTCGAGGCCGAGCTTGTCCGTCACCGCGGCGTACGCGGCGCCGGCCACATCGCCGAAGGTGGTGAACGGCGTGTCGCGCAGGATCCGGCGCGACTCGTTGGCGAGGTGCTTGACGAGCTGCCGCAGGCGATCGCGCGCGCCGTCGCCGGGCGCGCCGCCGAGCGCCGCCTGGAGCACCTCGTCCACGGAGTTGACCACGCCGGGGATCGCCGTGTCCGGGCACTGCGTCCAGCACTGGCCGCAGCCCGTGCAGTTCGCGGGCACGAACTCCGGCACCTCCATGCGCACGTCCGTCATGTCGCGCAGCGTGCTCGTCCCGGCGGGGAGCGCGCTCGTCGCGGCGAAGGGGTCGGCGATGCCGTCCTGCCCGGTCGCGTAGAGGAAGCCCACCTGCTCCCAGAAGCGGCCCGGGTTGACCATGCCGGCCTGCGCGCGCTCGCCCTCCAGGCGCGCCGGGCGCTGGGGGACGCGCCCGAGCTCGGCCGTCTGCACGGGCAGGGCCGAGAAGTCGAGCGGGCGCACCTCGTCGTAGCCGCGGCGGATGACGCGCAGGTTCTCCTCGACGACCTGCTCGCCGAGGCGTCCGAACTTCTTCACCATCTGGCTCCTGATACCCTCGAAGAGCCGCGCCTCGTCCACGCCGCGCCCGGCCAGGAGCGGCGAGACGCGGAAGAAGGCGCCCATGAAGGCCGCGCCCTGCATGCGGTAGCGGAGCTCGGCGCCGGTCGCCTCCTCGGTCGCGATCTTGAAGGCGTCGAGCGCAAAGACCCGGATCTTCCGCTCCTTGATCCCCTGCTGCACGCGCGTCGGGAAGCCCGCCCAGAGCTCCTGCGGCTCGCGGTCGCTCTGGATGACGAACACGCCGCCGTCGGCGAGCCCGGCGAGCGGGTCGGAGTGCCGCGTCACGTTGGGGTCGGGCGACAGCACCACGTCCACGTGCCGGAGCTCGCAGTTGAGCCGGACCGGCTCGCGGGCGAGCGTGGCGTAGAAGGTGGTCGGCTGGCCCTTCTTCTCCGAGCCGTACTTCGGGTTGGCCTTGATCTGGAGGTCGAGCAGCTCGGCGGCCGTGAGGGCGAGGTTCTTGCCCATCGTGATCGCGCCCCACCCGCCCACGGAGTGGATGCGGATCGAGAGCGATCCCTCGGGCAGCAGGTTCACGTCCGGGCCCGGCGTGAGCGCGAGCTCCGCGAGGTGCGGGTAGTGCTCGGTGAGCCGTTCCTGCCAGATCTGGAGCTTCGGCAGCTTCGTCTTCGGGCGGATGAACTCGATGCCGAGGTAGAACTGGCGGCGCCGGCGGCCGCCCTCCAGCATGTTGTCGACGGCCGCGATGAGGTCGGTCGGCTGCAGGTCGCGGCTGCCGAGGCCGAAGCAGCCCGAGTAGAAGTCGGGCACGTCGCCGGGGGCGCACGCCGGCAGGCCGGCGTACGGCCGGGCGCCGCTGGCGCGACCGTTCTCCACCGCCTGGCCCATCGCCGCGCGGATCTCGCGCAGCAGCGGCGCGTCGACCGCGAGCGGCTGGTCCACGCGCTCGAGGACGGCCACGCCCCGCTTGCCGGCGAGCAGCGCGACGACGAGGTCGGCCGGGAAGGGGCGGAACATCGTCACGTTCAGGACGCCGATCCGGAGCTTGCGCGTCGCCCGCAGGTGGTCGGCGACCGCCTCGGCGTTCCAGACCACCGAGCCCTGGCCCACGATCACGTACTCGGCGTCCTCCGTGCGGTAGCCGGAGGCACGGCGGTAGCGCCGGCCGGTCAGCGCGGCGAACTCGTCGAAGGCCCGGTCGGCCAGCGCCTGCACGTGGTCGAAGTAGAACGGGCGCTGGGCCGCCACGCCCTGCTGGTAGGCGTCCTGGTTCTGGACGACGCCGAGCATGGTCGGCGCGTCCAGGTCGAACATCTCCGGGATCCGCCGCCGGCGCTCGCCGAAGACGAGGCGCTGGGCGGGCGTGGGGGAGTCGATCGTGTCGGCCGGGTCGCCGAGGTACTCGCGCACGAGGTCGCGCTCCGGCAGCACGAGCGACTCGATCACGTGGCTCGTGAGGAAGCCGTCCTGGGCGCAGATGCCGGGGTTGAGCGACAGCTCGGCGATCCGGTGGGCGATGAGGTTCAGGTCCGCCGACTCCTGGACGTTCTTGGCGAAGAGCTGGAAGAAGCCGGCGTCGTCCACCGCGTGGTAGTCGTCGTGGCCGGCGTGCACGTTGAGCGCGTGCTTGGTGATGGCGCGCGCGGCGATGTTGAGCACGTAGGTCAGGCGCTTGCCCGCGGCGGCGTAGAGCGACTCGTGCATGTACGCGATGCCCTGGCCGCTCGAGAAGTTCGTCGCGCGCAGGCCGACCATGCTGAGGCCGGCGGTGACGGCGGCGGCGGCGTGCTCGCCCTCCGGCTCGAAGAAGAGCAGGCGGCGCCCGTGGACGTTGGTCTTGCCGGCGGCGAGCGCGGCCGCCCAGCCCTCGCCCATCTGGGTGGAGGGCGTGATCGGGTACGCCCCGGCCGCCTCGCTGGCCGCGGTCTCCATCTCGACGACGGCGGCGCTGCCGTCGAGCGCCGTCGGGATCCCCGGGTAGCGGGGGGCCTGGGACGGGGCGTCCTTCTTCTTCGCGCTCATGCGGGGACCTCCTCCAGGGGCCGGCGGCCCGCGCCCGCCGCTGCGGCCGGCGCGAACTGGGCGCCTTCCACCCAGACGATCGCGCCGGTGGGACACCGGCGGGTGGCCTCGGGTCCGGCCAGCTCGTTCTTCGCGTAGTCGATCACGGCCAGGCCGCGCTTGATCTCGATGACGCCGGGCGCGGCGTCCAGCACGCACTTGCCGCAGGCGTTGCACGCGACCCGGCACAGCCGCTCGGCCGCCTCGCCCTCGAGCAGGCTCTTGCACTGCACGAGGAGCTTCTGCTCCATCGGCATGACCAGGAAGAGATCCTTCGGGCAGGCCCGGACGCAGTCGCCGCACGCGGTGCACTTCTCCGGGATCACCACGGGGAGCCCGACCGCGTTCATCCGGATCGCGTCGAAGGTGCACGCGACGGCGCAGTCGCCGAGGTTCAGGCAGCCCCAGACGCAGCCCTTGTGGCCGCCGGCCACCGCCGCTGCGGCCCGGCAGGTGGCGAGGCCGCGGTAGTCCGCGCGGTCCGGCGCGGTGTCCGTCCCGCCCGCGCAGAGGAGCCGCGCCACGCGCTGGGTGGCCTGGCCCACGTCGACGCCCAGGTACGCGGCGATGTCGGCCCGGACGTCGGGGCTCGCCACCGTGCACTGCGCCGGGGCGAGCGCGCCCGCGACGGCCTTTTCGGCGAACGCCCGGCAGCCCGGCTGACCGCACGCGCCGCAGTTCGCGCCGGGCAGCAGCGCCGCCACGACGTCGATGCGCGGGTCCTCCCAGACCCGGAACTTTCTGTGGACCAGGGCGATCAGCGCGGCGAAGAGGAGGCCGACGCCGCCGAGGATGCCCGCGGAGACGGCGATGGCTGTCGGGCTGACCGCCCCCATCCGCTCAGCCCAGGTCCGAGAGATCCACGCGGCTCAGGAGCCACGCGGCGAGCTTGTCGACGGGATCGGCCGTCCCGGCCTCCGCCGCCGCCGGCGCGCCCGCCGGGGGCTCGATCGCCGCGGGCCGCGCCGCCAGGGTCCGGAGGATCTCGAGCTCCTCGGCCTGCTGGGCGGCGCTGAGCCCGGCGACGGTCCGCCTCGGCGGCTTGTCGGGCGTGTGGGCGATCGTGAGCCGGTCCCACGACGCCGCGCCGGCGGCGGGGTCGTGCACGAAGCGCGCCGCGGACTCCGGGACGAGCGCGGCGATGCCGGGCCCCTCCCACGCGGCGAACCGGTCCAGGCCGGCGGCGTCGGCCGTCTGGAGCACGAACGTGCCGGGCGCGACGAGCCGCGCCAGCGGCGCCGGCGCGCACTCGCCCTCGACGACGAGGACGATCTTCTGCCGGCCGTCGAGGAACTCCGCCAGGGCGGCGGCGCGCAGGTCGCCGCCCGCGAGCGCCACGACCAGGGGCGGCGCCAGGCGCCGCTCGCTCCTCGTCCAGCGCGCGAACGGCAGCGGCCCGACGACGGGGTCGCCGTCGCCCCCGCGCGGGCGCCCCGCCCGGACCTCGACGATCGCCCGCGCCGCGTTGAAGGCGCGGCCGATCTCGGCGAGCGCCCGCGCGACCACCTCGTAGAGGCTGGCGCCCGCCGGCACCTCCACCACGGCGAGGCGATCGCCGCGGTCGGCGAGCTCGGTGAGGACGCCGAGCGCGTCCTCGAGGATCCTGGTGGCGGCGGGATCGGCGTCGTGGTGGTCGAGGACGAGGGTCGCGAAGCGCTCGGGGTCGATGCGGCCGGCCGCGAGCGGGCCCAGCTCGGCGCTGACGCGCGCGGCGCGGCTCCCCAGCGTGGACTGGCGGCTGCGGAGCATGGCCCGCACCTCGTCGGTCGTGTTGACGAGCGCCGAGCGGAAGGCGCCGAGCGGGCCCCGGAAGCCCGCGAGGACCTGGTCGACCCGCCCCTCAGACGGCATAGCGGTCGAGCTCCGCGCCCAGGAGGGCGACTTTCTCGCTGGCCGACCGGGCCGCGACCGCGCGCGTCTCCTCGTACACCGGGCACGTCTCGTTCCGGTAGAAGACGCCGAGGCGGATCTTGCCGTCGGGCTCGGCCAGGTGCCGGGCCGCGTCGAGATCCGCGGGGTCGTGCGGTCGCTTGTGTTTGAAGAGGCGGTCCAGCTCGGGCACGACGACGCCGTTCGGGTGCACCAGCAGCTCCACGAGGTCCGGGTCGCGCATGGCGACGTCGTAGATCGCCGGCGTGTACTGCGGGCAGCGCTGGAGCACGCGCACGAACGCGAGCCCGTGGTGGTGGAACGCCGCCTGGAGCGTCGCGTAGAGGTGGGCGGGCAGCCAGTCGCCCGTCTGCGCGACGAACGAGGCGTTGGTGACCCCGAGCGTGGCCGCGATCGGGTTGATCGGCGGCAGGATGGCGCCGCGGGGCTGGGTGTTGCTCGGGATCCCCTTCGGGCTCGTCGGCGACGTCTGGTTCTTGGTGAGCCCGTAGACGCCGTTGTCGAGCAGGAGGGCGACTATGTCGAGGTTGTAACGGACGGCGTGGATCCAGTGGCCCGCGCCGATCGAGCAGCAGTCGCCGTCGCCCATGACCACGAAGACGTGGAGCTCGGGGCGGCGGAGCTTGATGCCGGTGGCGATCGGCAGGGCCCGGCCGTGGATGCCGTGGAAGCCGTACGTGTGGAGGTAGTGCGGGAACCGGCTCGCGCACCCGATGCCCGAGACGAAGACCGTCTGCTCGGGCGGCAGCTGCTCGGCCTCGAGCAGGCGCTCCACGCCGGTGAGGATCGCGTGGTCCCCGCAGCCGGGGCACCAGCGCGCGGCGGCGGCCTCGTAGTCGGCGAGCGTCCACTCACGCTCCTCGTCGTCGGGGGCCGCGGACAGCAGCGAGCAGGAGAGATCTGTCATCGAGATGCTCCTTGGGGCATCGAGTCGTGGATCGCCTGGAGGATCTGGCCGGGGCGCAGCGGCTCGCCCGGCACGCGCGTCCAGCAGTCCACGTCCACCAGCGTCTGGGCGCGGAGGAGCCAGGCGAGCTGGCCGCGCCGGCGGTTCTCCGCCGTGACGAACGGGTCGCCCGGGTCGTCGCTGTAGTTGATCTCGATCGTCATGACCTTCCGGAAGCGCCGGAAGATCTCCGCGAGCCCGGGCTCGAGCGGGGAGAGGAACCGCAGGTGGAGCGAGGAGACGGCGAGCCCCTCCTGCCGGGCGCGCCCCACCGCCTCCTCGATGGCGCCGAGCGTCGACCCCCAGCCGACGACGAGCAGGTCGCCCGTCGGCTCGCCGTTGACCACCGGGGGCTTCAGCATCTGCTGGAAGACGGCGAGCTTGCGCGAGCGCATCCGGCAGCCGCGCTCGTGGACGTCGGGCGTGTAACCCACGTGGCTCCACTCGTCGTGCGACAGGCCGGTCGCCGTGAACATGCCCCCCGGTTGTCCGGGGACGACCCGCGGCGACACGCCGCGCTGCGGGTCCCAGTCGTAGGGGCGCAGGCCCTCGCGGACCGGCGCGAGGTCCGGGGGCTGCGCGAACCACTGCTCGCTCGGGTCCGGGCGCGGGAACGGCTGCACGCCGGTGGCGAGGTTGGCGTCGGAGAGCACGATCACCACCGTGCGGAGCGCCTCGGCGACCCGGCGCGCCGTCGTCATGCAGAGGAAGCACTCCTCCATCGTGGCCGGCGCCAGGACCACGTGCGGCGCGTCGCCGGGCTGGCCGAAGATGGCCGCCAGCAGATCGCCCTGCTCGACCTTGGTCGGCAGCCCGGTGCTCGGCCCGCCGCGCTGGACGTCCACGACCACCAGCGGCGTCTCCGTCATGATCGCGAGGCCGATGAACTCGGTCTTGAGCGCCAGCCCGGGCCCCGACGTGATCGTGAAGGCGACCTTGCCCGCGAAGGAGGCGCCCAGCGCGACGCCGACGGCCGCGATCTCGTCCTCGGCCTGGTGGACGACGCCGCCGAACCTCTCGAAGATGTCGCTCAGGTGGTGCGACGCCGAGGTCGCGGGCGTGATCGGGTACATCGCGCACAGCTCCATGCCCGCCGCGATCAGCGTCACGTTGGTGTCGTAGATCGCCTCGGCCTTCTTGCGGAACTCCTGGGCGATGAGCCCCTTGATCTTCTCGAGGTCGCGGGAGTAGATCCACGCGAGCAGGCCGAGCGCGAACATGTTCTTGCCGCGGCGCGGGTTGTCGATGACGGCCAGGCACTCCTCCTCCATCGGCACCGGGACGAACTGGTAGGACGCGCTCCCCAGCTCCTCCATGGCATCGGTCCATGCCTGGCGGATGTCCGGGTCGTCGTGGGTGGCCCACATGTTCTCGATCAGGATGATCGCGTCCTTGGCGAGCGCGTCGAGGCGGTGGCGGTGGAGCAGCACCTGCTCGTTGAACGCGACGACGAGGTTCGCGTGGTCGCCCCAGTTCGTCACCGGCCCGGTCCCGATCCGGACCCGGTTGCCCGAGGCGCTCGACGGCTGGCGCGCGGGCGGCTGGATCTCGGCCGGGATGATCTCCACCGTCCAGACCCCGTTGCCCATCTTCGCCGACACGCGGCCGAAGATCTGGCCGCACTTCTGCGCGCCCTCGCCGGGATCCGAGACGATCTCGACGGTGTGCTCGGGGAGGCTCAGGACGGTCCGCTCCCGGCGCGCCTCGGACGGCGCGGCGGCGGACGCGGGGGGAGAGGGGGACGGGGCCGTGGTCATGTCGCGCTCCTGGCTCGGGCCGTCTGCATTGGGACTCTACACCTCACGGCCTCGCGCGACCCCCACCGTGGCGGGGGCGCCGAGGCCGGCGAGAAAAAGCTTATCGCACCTGCCCGGCCCGGGACGGGGCCACTTCGTCATTTGAAGCGTCAGTTCTAGACAACCCCAGGCAAACGCGCTACGCAAGGGCGGCACGATGGTCCGACCACGATGGGGCGCCGGCGGCGCAGGGGGGCTCCGCGCCTCGCGGTGAGGCGCGGAGCTACACTGGCGCGGTGCCCAGGGGCAGGATCTTCTACGGCTGGTGGATCGTCGCTGCCGGGTTCGGCCTCGAGACCCTGATCGGCGCGCTGTTGTTCCACGCGTACGGCGCGTACGTCGTGCTCCTCCGCGAGGAGTTCGGCTGGAGCAAGACGATGCTGTCCGCGGCGTTCTCCATGTCCCGGGCCGAGAGCGGGATGCTCGGGCCGCTCCAGGGGTGGCTGACCGACCGTTTCGGCCCGCGCGCGCTGATCCGCGTGGGAATGCTCCTCTTCGGCGTGGGCTTCATCCTGCTCGGCCGCATCGGCTCGCCGCTCACGTTCTTCCTGGCGTTCTTCGTGATCGCGCTCGGCTCGAGCCTCGGCGGCTATCTGCCGATCGGCGTCGCGCTCGTGAGCTGGTTCCGGCGGCGGCGCTCGCTCGCGCTCGGCGTGAGCGCCACGGGCATGGCGGTCGGCGGCCTGCTGACGCCGCTCGTGGTCCTGGCACTGACGCGCTTCGGCTGGCGCGCGACCGCGGCGCTGTCGGGCGTCCTGATCCTGCTCCTCGGGCTCCCCCTGGCCCAGCTCGTCCGGCACCGGCCCGAGCCCTACGGCTGGCTCCCGGACGGCGAGGCGCGGACGCCCGCGGCGGCGGACGCGCCGCGCGCCGCCGGCCACGACTTCACCCCGCGCGAGGCGCTGCGCACGCGCGCCTTCTGGTACATCTCCCTCGGCCACGGCGCCGCGCTGCTCGTGGTCTCGGCGGTGCTCGTGCACCTGATCGTCCACGTGACGGAGCAGCTCGGCTACTCGCTCCGGCAGGGCGCCGCGGTGGTGGCGCTCATGACGGTGATGCAGATCACGGGCCAGCTCGCGGGCGGGGTCATGGGCGACCGGCTCAGCAAGCGGGCGATCACCGCGAGCTGCATGCTGGCGCACGCGCTCGCGCTCGTGCTGCTCGCGCTGGCGACGGCGTTCTGGATGGTGGTCGCCTTCGCGGTGCTCCACGGCCTCGCCTGGGGCATCCGGGGGCCCCTGATGTCCGCCCTCCGCGCGGACTACTTCGGCAGCGCCGCCTTCGGCACGATCACGGGGATCTCGTCGATGATCGTGATGCTCGGCATGATGGCCGGGCCGCTCGTCGCCGGCGTGCTCGCCGACCGCACTGGCAGCTACGTGCCCGGCTTCCTGGTCCTCGCGACGCTCGCCGCGCTCGGCTCGGTCTTCTTCGCCCTGGCCGCGCGCCCCGGCCGGCCGCGGGAGGACGAGAACCCTGCTCGCTCCGGCGGGCGATCCGATACACTGTGGGCGCCGTGACCTCCGCGCACCGGCCTCCCCGCGCGAAGACGGCGGCGCGCGCCGCCGCGGGCGAGCCCCACGCCGCCCCGCCGGGGGCAGGGCCGTCCGAGGACGTGCCGATCCCCGAGGCGATGCCTGAGCCCGGGTTCGCGGCGCGGGTGCCGCCGCCCGAGCCCGAGCGGCCGCTGCCCTCCGTCCGGCGCGCGATCTTCTACGACGTCGAGAACGCGAGCCGCGCGCAGCACATCGCGCGGGTCATCGAGCGGCTCGCGGTGGACCGCCTGGGCCGCCGGATCGACTTCGTCGCCGTCGGCAACTGGAAGGTGATCGGCCAGGACACGGCGCGGCTCTTCGCGCAGCACGGCGCGCAGCTCGTCCACAGCGCGCCGTCCACCGGTGTCAAAGACTGGAGCGACCTCAGGATCGCGGTGACCGCGGGCGTGTGGCTCGCGGGCGCGCGGCCCGGCGACCTGCTCGAGATCGTCTCCGACGACCGCGCGTTCGACGCGGTCGGCGACGTCGCCGCAGGCCTCGGCATCGCCTTCCGCCGGCTCTCGTCCCGCCAGCTCGCCGGCGCGCCGGCCCCCGAGGCGCCGCCGGCCGCGGCGCCCGCGAGCACGCCGCGCGGGGAGCGCCGGGGCGGGCGCCGGGGCCGGCGCCGCGGTGGCGGGCGGGGCGCGGCCCACGCGGCCGCGGCGGGAGCCGCCACGGGGCCGCACGCACCGCCCACGGCGGCGCACACGGCACCGCACACGGCGCCGCACGACGAGCTGCTCACGATCGCGAGCGAGCTGATCGAGACCTCCCCGGGCCGGAGCATCACCCTCGACGGGCTGGCGAACGCCCTGAAAGCGCGCGGCTTCAGTCGCCCGCCGGGCTCGCCGCGCCTCATCACGCGCTTGAGGCGCATCAAGGAGCTCGAGGTGACCCGCGCGGGTCAGATCACGCTCGGTGAGGGCACCGCCGCGGGCCTGCCGCCCGAGCCCGAGCCGGTCGGGCCGGCGGAGGAGGCGTGGGCGCCACCCGGGGACGCGGGGGCGGCGGCGGCGCCGCGGCGGCGTCGGCGGTCGCGGCGCGGCGGGCGGCGGCGCCGCGGACGCGGCCCGGGAGCGCCGGCGAGCGCCTGAGTTCATCGGGGGCCTCGAAGGGCCCCCGATACCCCCGACGCTCGGAGCGCCCCGGGGAACCCGTGGCGCTCCTCGATCACGCGATTCGTTCACGGGCCCTGAGTCGACGTCGGGGGGAGCGACCGCCGCTCCCCCCGACACCCCCCAACGGGGTCACGTCTGCCCGATTCCTTCACGCCCTCTGAGGAGGCGCGAGCCCGGGTCCTCCGCTCAGCTCCGCGCGCGGCGGCGGGCGCGCACGGCCTCGGCGAGCTCGGCGAGGACCGCGACCGTCGCCTCCCAGCCGAGGCAGGCGTCGGTGATGCTCTGGCCGTAGCGCAGCGCCGCGGGATCGCGCAGGTCCTGCCGGCCCTCGACGATGAAGCTCTCCATCATCACGCCGAAGATCGCCGGCTCGCCCTGCGCGAGCTGGGCCGCGACGTCCTGCGCGACGAGCGGCTGGCGGCGCCAGTCCTTGTCGCTGTTGCCGTGGCTCGTGTCGATCATGAGCCGCGGCTCGCGCTCGGCGTCGGCCAGCGCTGCGGCCGTCTTCTGCACGCTCCGCGCGTCGTGGTTCGGACCGCTCGCGCCGCCGCGCAGGATCACGTGGCAGTCGGGGTTGCCGCGCGTCGAGAAGATCGCCGAGAGGCCCTGCTCGGTGACGCCGAGGAAGCTGTGCGGGTGCGCGGCCGCGCGCACGGCGTCGATCGCGATCTGCACGCCGCCGTCGGTGCCGTTCTTGAAGCCGACGGGCATCGACAGGCCCGAGGCGAGCTCGCGGTGCACCTGGCTCTCGGTCGTCCGCGCGCCGATCGCGCCCCAGGTGACCAGGTCCGAGGTGAACTGGGGCGAGATCGGGTCGAGGAACTCGCAGCCCGCGGGCAGCCCCAGCTCGGCGAGGTCCAGGAGCAGGCGGCGCGCCAGGCGCAGGCCCTCGTTGATCGAGAAGCTCCCGTCGAGCTTCGGGTCGTTGATGAGCCCCTTCCAGCCGACGGTGGTCCGCGGCTTCTCGAAGTAGACGCGCATCACGATGTCGAGGTCGCGCGCGTGCGCGTCGGCCGCCGCGCGGAGCCGCCGGCCGTAGTCGAGGGCGGCGACGGGGTCGTGGATCGAGCACGGGCCGACGACGACGAGGAGCCGGTCGTCGCGGCCGTGCAGGATGTTCACGATCTCGCGCCGACCGCGCGCGACGGTCTCCGAGCCGCGGTCGCCGAGCGGCAGCTCCTCGAGCAGGATCGCCGGCGGGATGAGCGGGCGGAAACCCGCGATCCTGAGATCGCGCGTGCGCTCGGACATGGAGCGGAGAGTACTACGCGAGGCGCCGGCCGTCGAGCGCCCGCGCGGGAGCGCACCCGTTCCTGCTAGCATCGGGGGGTGCCCCGGCACTGGTTCGAGGACTTCGCGGTGGGAGACCGGTGGGAATTCGGGACGTGGACGCCCACGCGGGACGAGCTTGTCGCCTTCGCGCGCGAGCACGACCCGCAGCCGATCCACACCGACGAGGCGTTCGCGGCGCGCACGCCGTACGGCGGCGTGATCGCGAGCGGCTGGCAGACGACGCTCAAGTGCATCCGGATGTTCGTGGACGGGCTCATGCGCGACACCGCGGGCCTGGCCTCGCCCGGCGTGGACGAGCTGCGCTGGCTCAAGCCCGTGCGGCCGGGCGACCGGGTCACCGCCCGCGCCGAGGTGACGGAGGTCGGCGCGTCGCGGAGTAAGCCCGACCGCGGCCGCGTCCACTTCCTGATCTCCGGCGTGGACGCCGCGGGCGAGCCCGTGATGACCGTGCGCGGCTTCTTCTTCGTCGCCCGGCGGCCCGGCGGCTGAGCCG
>MGBU01000046.1 GCA_001790205.1 Candidatus Rokubacteria bacterium GWA2_73_35
GCGCGGCCGAGCCGCGCGAGCCGCGCGCCGGCGACGCGGGCGACCGCGGCGTAGGACACGCGCGTCACGAGCAGCACGCCGATCGGCACCGCCGCGGCCAGCAGGATGAAGCTCCCGACCTCGCCGATCCCCGCCCGGAGCACGGTCGTGACGAGGCGGCCGACGAGGCCGCCGCCGACGGGGGCCGCGGCCGGGCCGCGCGGGGCCGCGAGGGGGCCCGAGGCCAGCGCGAGGAGCCCCGTGGCGGCCACGAGCAGGAGGCCGAGCCCCGCGAGCGGCAGCCACCCGCGCGCGACGAGCGGCCGCACGAACGCCGACACGCCCCAGGCGCCGAGCAGCAGCGGGAACAGGAACCCCGCGTAGCCGAACGACTGGAACGCCACCCAGCCGAGCCAAACGCCGACGGGCCCGACCGGGCCCGACTGCACGGCGGGCGGCAGCGCGGGGTCGAACATCGCGAGCGCGACCAGGCCGAAGCCGGCCGCGGCGAGCGCCAGGATGCCCTTGACCTCGCCGAGCCAGCGGTCGCCGCCCTTCTTGCGCGCGAGCGTCGCCATCAGACCTCCAGGATGATCGGCAGCACGACGGGCTTGCGCCGGAAGCGCTGGCTGATGAAGTGGCGCACGGTCGCGCGGACGCGCGCGGCCAGCGCCTCGCGGTCCCGCGCCGCCTCGCCCTCGCCCTCGGTCAGCGCCGCCAGCACCGCGGCGCGCAGCTCCTCGAGCAGCGGCTCGTTCTCCTTCACGTGGACGAACCCGCGCGAGGCGATGTCCGGGCCCGCGACGACCGCGCCCGTGGCGTCGACGGCCACGGCGACCGCCACGAGGCCGTCCTCGGCGAGGAGCTGGCGGTCGCGCAGCACGACGGCGCCGATGTCGCCGACCCCCTTGCCGTCCACGAGCACGCGCCCGGCCGGGAAGCGCCCCACGACGGCGGCCGTCTCCTTCGTCAGCTCGACGCCCATGCCGTCCTCGATGAGCAGGACGCGCTCGGGATCGAGGCCGGCGGCCCGCGCCAGGCGCGCGTGGCCGAGCAGGTGGCGGTATTCGCCGTGGACGGGGATGAAGTAGCGCGGGCGCGTGAGGTCCAGCATGCGCCGCAGGTCGTCCTGGCTCGCGTGGCCCGAGACGTGGACGAAGGCATTGTCCTCCCAGAGGACCTCGGCGCCGAGCCGGTAGAGGGCGTTGATCACGCGGCCGACGGTCCGCTCGTGGCCCGGGATCACGCGCGCGGAGATGATCACGAGGTCGCCGGGGGCGATCTGGACGTGCTTGTGCTCGCGCGCGGCCATCAGCGCGAGCGCCGAGTTCGGCTCGCCCTGGCTGCCGGTCGAGAGGATCACCTGCCGCTCCGGCGGCAGGGCCGCCAGGTCCTCGAGCGGCAACAGCACGCCCGCGGGCACGCGCAGGTAGCCGAGCTCCGCGGCGATCGCCACGTTCCGCTGCATGCTCATGCCGAGCAGCGCGGCCCGGCGCCCGTGGCGCGCGGTCAGGTCGAGCACCTGCTGGATGCGGTGCACGTGCGAGGCGAACGTGGCCAGGATGATCCGGCCCGGCGCCGCCTGGAACCGCCCGGCGAGTGCCCGCCCCACCTCGACCTCCGGGCGCGTCGTGCCCGGGCGGTCCACGTTGGTCGAGTCCGAGCACAGCACCAGCACGCCCTCGGCGCCCAGCTCGGCGAAGCGCCCGATGTCCGCCGGCTCGCCGTCGAGCGGGTTCGGGTCGAACTTGAAGTCGCCTGTGTGCACGACGGTCCCGACCGGCGTCCCGATCGCGAGCCCGATGCCGTCCACGATCGAGTGCGTCACGCGGATCGGCTCGACCGTGAAGGCGCCCACCTCGAACCGCGCGCGCGGGCGCATCGGACGGAGGTCGGCCGCCGGGAGGAGCCCGTGCTCGCGCAGCCGCTCGCCGGCCAGCGCGAGCGTGAGCGGCGTGCCGTACACGGGCACCCGGGCCTCGCGGAGCAGGTACGGGAGCGCGCCGATGTGGTCCTCGTGGCCGTGGGTCAGGACGACGGCGCGGAAGCCGTCGCGCTTGGCGAGGGCGTAGGAGAAGTCGGGGATGACGTGGTCGATGCCCGGCAATTCGTCGTCGGGGAACATGAGGCCGCAGTCCACCGCGATGAGGTCATCGCCGGACTCGACCAGCATCATGTTGAGGCCGATCTCGCCGAGCCCGCCCAGGGGGATGAGCCGCACCGAGGGTTCCACGAAACTCCTTTCCCGACGGCGGGTTCATCGTATCACCCGGGTCGGGTTCCCCGAAGTTTCGCCGCGGCCGCGCGCATCATTCACGACCGGCGATGGCGTGAGCCGGGTGGGTGGCGCGGGGTGCGGTCCCGTGGCGGCCGCAGCGTGCGACGGGCCCCGCCCGCCGCACGTGACGACCGTTCGGGAGCGATGCGCGCTACAGCGGCGCGGCGTCCTCGAGGCGGCGCACCAGCTCGCGCGCCAGGCGCAGGAACTCGGCGCGCTCGGAGGATGGCACGGGCTCGCCGGGGATGAACTTCTCGGCGAGCGGGTTCACGAACCGGCCGCGGTAGGCGACGCGGTAGTCGAGGTGCGGCCCCGTGCTGAGCCCGGTCGAGCCGACGTAACCGATGACCTGGCG
The DNA here is from genome assembly GCA_001790205.1 of Candidatus Rokubacteria bacterium GWA2_73_35. Taxonomy (GTDB): domain Bacteria; phylum Methylomirabilota; class Methylomirabilia; order Rokubacteriales; family CSP1-6; genus GWA2-73-35. The sequence goes on from MGBU01000046.1 coordinate 2,613, forward strand.
CTGCCTCACGCGCGCGCCCGGGCGCACGCCCGCGGCGAGGCGCGAGAGGTGGTTGTACTGGGTCTCGTAGCTCGCGCGGTGGCGGAGCTGGATCTGGATGCCGCTGCCGCCGGCCCAGCCCGCGCGCGCGACGACGCCGTCGGCCACGGCGCGCACCGGCGTGCCGGCCGGCGCCGCGTAGTCGATCGCGAGGTGGGGCCGCACGCCCCCGAGGATCGGGTGCGGGCGGCGGTAGGTGAAGCCCGACGTGATCCGGGTGAACTCGAGCGGCGACTTGAGGAAGCTCTTCTTGAGCGAGCGGCCCTCCGGGTCGTAGTGCCCGAAGCGCGCGCCGCGCTCGAAGCCCACGCCCGTCAGCACGCGCCCGTCGCTCACGTACTGGGCGACGAGGACGCGCCCGTAGTCCACGAAGGCCGCGCCCGCGTAGCGCTTCTCGACGAGCAGGCGGAAGCGGTCGCCCTCCCGCGTGTCGGCCGTGAAGTCGAAGTCGGAGGAGAAGATCTCGACCATCGCGAGCACGAGCTGCGCCGACTCGCCCGCCTCCTCGACGGCCTCGAAGAGCGAGCGGTGCACCTCGCCCGTCACCGCCTCGACGCGGACGTCCGGGCGCGTCTCCGCGCGGCGCACCTCCCAGCGGGTGCCGGCGGCGTAGGCGACGAAGGCGAGCCAGGGGCCCGGCGCGTAGCGCAGCTCGACGGGCTCGCCCGCGAGGGTCCAGGTGACCTCGAGCCTGTCGCGCGGGCGCAGCTTTCTCAGGTCGGCGCCGCTCTGCCGGAGCGCGCGAGCGATCTCGTGGCCGAGGCGCGGGCCGACGCCCTCGCGCCCGAGGGCGCCCACCAGGGTGTCGCCCGGGCGGAGCCTGACGGCGCTCGTCCGGGTCGGGGGCGGATCGGGCTCGGGCACGCTGACGGCCGGCGGCGCCGGAGGGGTGGGCCAGAGGCGGGCGCGGAGGCCCGGCAGCGCGAGTGCCCCGAGCGCGGCGCCGGCCAGCAGGACGAGCAGGATGCGGCTCCGCATCCCCTTCATGATAGCCGCTCGGCCAGCCGGGCAAAATCAAGAATTGTGAGGGTTTCGGCCCGGCGGCCCGGGTCCACCCCCGCCCCCGCCGCGGCCGTCCTGACGGCCCCCTGGGACAGACCGAGCCCGGCCGCCAGCGCGTTCACGAGCATCTTCCGACGCTGGGCGAAGGCCGCCCGGACCACCCGCTCGAAGCGCCGCTCGTCGGCGACGGCCACCCGGGCGGCCGGGAGCGCCCGGAGGTGGAGCACGGCGGAGTCCACCTTCGGGGGTGGGCGGAAGGCCCCGGGCGGCACGCGGAGCGCGAGGCGGACGTCCCAGTGGAGCTGGGCCAGGACCGAGAGGCTCCCGTAGACGCGGCTCCCCGGCGGCGCGGCCACGCGCTCGGCCACCTCGCGCTGGAGCATCAGCGCCGCCTCGGCGACGGCGGCGTGGGCAGCGAGCACCGCGGCGAGGATCGGCTTGCCCACGCTGTAGGGGAGGTTGCCCACGACGAGCACGCGCCCGCCGGGCGGCGCCGCGAGCGCCCGGTAGTCCCACGTCCGCGCGTCCGCGGCGAGCACCTCGACCGTCGGGAAGCGCGGGCGCAGCCGCAGGACCAGGAGCGGGTCCACCTCGAGCGCGAGCACGCGGCCCGCGCGGCGCGCGAGCTCCCCGGTCAGGGCGCCCTCGCCCGGGCCGATCTCCACGGCGAGGTCGGCGGCCGTGGGCGCCACGAGGTCCACGACGGCGCGGGCGATCGCCGGGTCGCGCAGGAAGTGCTGGCCGAGCGCCCGGCGGCGGCTCACGCGGGCGGGCGGGGGCGGCGGGCGCGAAGGTCGGCGAGGAGGGCCCGGTGGACCCGGCGGACCTCGGCGATCGTCGCCTCGGGGGTGCCGGAGTTGTCGATGACGTGGTCGGCGAGCTTCGCCTTCTCGGCGAGCGGCATCTGGCTCGCGATCCGCCGCTCGACGTCCGCCGGGTCGCCGTCGCGCCCCACCGCGCGCGCGCGCTGGGTGGCGGCGTCGGTCACGACGACGACGAGCCGGTCCACGCGCTTGTGGTTGCCGCTCTCGATCATCACGGGGGCGTCGAAGATCACGACGCCCTCGAAGCCGCGCGCGAGCAATTCTTGAAGCCGCTCGGCGAGCCGCGCGCGGATCGCGGGGTGCGTGATCGCCTCGAGGCGCCGGCGCCGGGCCGGGTCGGCGAAGACGACCGCGCCGAGCCTCTTCCGGTCCAGGCGCCCGTCGGGCCCGAGGATCGCGGGACCGAACTCGGCGACGATCTCGGCGAGCGCGGGCTCGCCCGGCTCGACGGCCTCGCGCGCCAGCGCGTCGGCGTCGATGATCTCGCACCCGAGCCGGCGGAAGATCTCCGACACGGTGGACTTGCCGGTCGCGATGCCGCCGGTCAGGCCGACGAGCAGGAACGGGCGGTCGGCGCTCACACCTCGGCCCAGTCCTTCCCCGCCTTCACGTCCACGACGACCGGCACGTCGAGCGGCAGCGCCGCTTCCATGACCTCGCGCGCGAGCGCCTCGACGGCGGGCGCCTCCGCGGGCGGGGCCTCGAAGAGCAGCTCGTCGTGGACCTGGAGGAGCATGCGCGCGGCGAGCCCGCGCGCGGCGAGCGCCGCCTGCGCCCGCACCATCGCGATCTTGATCATGTCGCTCGCCGTGCCCTGGACCGGCGCGTTCATCGCCATGCGCTCGGCGGCGTTCCGGGCCACGGGGTTGCCGCTCACGAGGTCCGGCAGGTAGCGCCGCCGCCCGAGGAGCGTCGTCACGTAGCCCCGCGCGCGGCCCTCGGCGAGCGTCCGGTCGATGAAGGCGCGCACGTACGGGTGGCTCGCGAAGTAGTCGGTGATGTACCGCTGCGCCTCCTTCTGGTCGATCCGGGTCGCCTGCGAGAGCCCGAACGCGGAGACGCCGTAGAGGATCGCGTAGTTCGCGCTCTTCGCGATCGTCCGCTGGAGCGCCGTGACCTCCCCCGGCGGCACGCGGAACACCTCCGAGGCCGTGCGCGCGTGGATGTCCTCGCCGCGCCGGAACGAGGCGATGAGCGCGGGCTCGCCCGACAGGTGCGCGAGGATCCTGAGCTCGATCTGCGAGTAGTCGGCGGCGACGAAGCGCCAGCCCTCCTGCGGGATGAACGCCGCGCGGATCCGGCGGCCCAGCTCGGTCCGGATCGGGATGTTCATGAGGTTCGGGTCCTGGGAGGAGAGCCGGCCGGTCGCCGCGACGAGCTGGTTGAACGTCGTGTGGATGCGTCCGGTCGCCGGGTCGACGAGGCCCGGCAGCGTGTCGGCGTAGGTCCCCTTGAGCTTCGCGAGGCTCCGGTGCTCGAGGATCTTCGCGGGCAGCGGGTGGCCGAGGGCCAGCTCGGTCAGCACGCGCTCGTCGGTGGACGGGCCCGTCTTGGTGCGCCGGAGCACCGGGAGCTTGAGCTTCTCGAAGAGGATCTGCGCGAGCTGCCGGGGCGAGGCGATCGTGAACTCCTCGCCCGCGAGCTGCCAGATCTCGCGCGTGAGGTTGTCGAGGCTCCGCTCGAGCTCCTTGGCGAAGGCCTCGAGCCGGAGCGGATCCACGCGGATGCCGTGGCGCTCCATGGCGGCGAGCACCGGCACGAGCGGCCGCTCGACCTCCTCGTAGACCCGCCAGAGCTCCGTGGCGCGCAGCTCGGCGGCCGCGCGCTCCCAGTAACGGTGGACCCAGCGCGCCCGCGCGCCGAGGGCCGGCCCCGGCGCAGGCTCGGCCGGCTCCGGGCGCGGCGGCGGGCCCGCGCCGAAGGCCTCGGCGGCGAGCTCCTCGAGCCGGTACGCCGAGCGCGCGGGGTTCAGGAGGTAGGCGGCGACGGCCGTGTCGTCGACGACGGAGGGCGGCGCCACGCCGGCCGCGAGCCAGGCCTCGAGCAGGGGCTTGGCGTCGTGGACGACGAGCGGGCACGCGGTGAGGGCGGCGCCGGCGCCGGGTGGGAGCGCCGCGGCGCCCGGGCCGGGGTGGAACACGGCGAGCCCGGTCAGCTTCGGCGCGGGCGGGCGCGCCTCGCCGGCCCAGTCGGCCGCGAGGGGCGCGCCGGCGGGCACGCGCGCGAGCCACGCGGCGAGCGCCGCCGGGTCGGCGAGGACCTCGACCGGCCCGGCCTCCGCGGCCGGGGCCGCCGCCGGCAGCTCCCGGAGCAGGCGCGAGAACTCGAGCTCGGTCCAGAGCGCGCGGAGCCTGGCCCAGTCGGGCTCGCCCCGGCGGAAGCCATCGAGGTCGACGGAGAGCGGCACGGCGTGGTTGAGCGCGGCCAGCTCGCGCGAGAGCAGCGCGTCCCGGCGCCCCGCGGCGAGCGTCTCGCGGAGCTTGCCCGGGACGAGCGTGAGGTTCGCGTACAGGCGCTCGACCGAGCCGAACTGGGCGATGAGCTTCACCGCGGTCTTCTCGCCGACGCCGTGGACGCCCTTGATGTTGTCGATCGCGTCGCCCATGAGCGCGAGCACCTCGACGATCTGGCCGGGCGCCACGCCCCAGCGCTCGCGCACCCGGGCCTCGTCGTAGAGGACGGGCTCGCCCGTGCGCCCGGAGACGCTCAGCACGCGCACGCGCGGGCCGACGAGCTGGAGCAGGTCCTTGTCGCCGGTGACGATGAGGACCTCGAGGTCGGGGACCGCGAGGGCCCGGTCCACGAGCGTCGCGAGGATGTCGTCGGCCTCGAACCCGGCCGCCTCGAGCACCGGGATCCGGAGCGCCTCGAGGAGGCGCTGCACGTACGGGAGCTGGCGCACGAGGTCCTCGGGCATCGCGGCGCGCCCCGCCTTGTACTCGGCCGAGAGCGCGTCGCGGAACGTCGGGCCCGGCGCGTCCCACGCGACGGCGAGGTAGTCCGGCTGCTCCTCGCGGATCAGCTTCCAGAGCATCGTGGAGAGGACGAGCACCGCCTGGGTCGGGATCCCCTTCGAGGTCGAGAGGTAGCCGACCGCGTGGTAGGCGCGGAAGAGCTGCGAGTGGCCGTCGACGACGCAGAAGCGCGTCACGGGGCCTGGCTCCGCTCCACCAGGTCCGCGTAGCTCGCGCGGACGGCGGCCGTGCGCCCGCGGTAGGCGTCGAGGAAGGCGGCGCGCGAGGCGAAGCCGAGCGCGGTCGCCACGCGCGCCGGCATCGGCCCGGCCAGCTCGAGCGTGTCGGCCGGGCGGGCGC
>MGBU01000047.1 GCA_001790205.1 Candidatus Rokubacteria bacterium GWA2_73_35
CGGGCGTGCGGACCTCCGCGGCGAGGCGCCGGAGCGTGGCGACCCGCTCCTCGGCGGCCGGGTGCGTGGAGAGGTAGCCGAGCGCCGCCGGCCGGTCCTGCTCGCGCGCCTGGAGCGTCTCCAGGAAGGAGACCATCCCGGACGGGTCGATCCGCGCGGCGACGAGCATACGGAAGCCCGCGACGTCGGCCTCCGTCTCGGCCTGGCGCGCGTAGCGCAGGGTGCCGAGGACCCGCGCGGCCTCCAGGCTGTAGGCCGTCAGCGCGCTCACGTCGCCGGCGACCGCGGCCACCAGGAGCGCCGTCGACGCGTGCTGCACGAGGATGCGGGTGCCGTGCCGGTAGTAGACGTGCTGGATCTCGTGCGCGAGGACGCCCGCCAGCTCCTCGGGCGTCCGCGTGCCCTGGAGCAGCCCCCGCAGGACCACGACGTGGCCGCCGGGCGCGGCGAAGGCGTTGACGGCCGGGCTGTCCATGACCGTCACGCGGATGCGGTAGGTGGCGGGCGCGTTCAGGACCAGCCGGGCGACGATCGCGTCCACGGTGGCGTTGAGGGTCGGGTCGAGACAGCGCCGCTCCGGCGGCACGAGCTGGGCGACCGCCGCGCCGCCGATCCGGTCCTCCCACGCCACGGGCACCAGCGAGGCCACGACGCCCGAGGCGGCCGGGACACCCCAGACCTGGAAGGCGCCGGCGAGGGCGATGACGGCGAGCGCGGCCAGCGCCGTGAGAAGCACCCGGAGGCCCCGGCGCCGCGGGTCGTGGAACCGCCGTCCCGCCGTCCCGGCGCGCCGCAGCGCGGTCAGGAAGGCTGGATCCTCCACCAGGAGGACCTCCGGCAGCGCGCCGCCGCGCTCGAGACGAATCTGCTCCCCGGCGTAGAACCCCTGGGTCTGCCGGACGGCGCCGAGGGGCCAGCGGAACGTGGCGCCGCCCGCGAGCGTGATCTCGAGTCCGGCCGCGCCGACGCGGACCGTCGCGCGCTCGCGCTCGGCGGTCCGCCCGTCGAGATAGTGCGCGCCGAAGACGAGCGACATCGCTACGCGATGCCGACGTCCATGCCGAGGAAGGTCGAGAGCGCGTCGCCGGTGGCGGCCTCGGGCCGCGGCGCCTGGACGATGCCCGAGAGGTCGAGCGCCCCGTCGAGCTTCACGGTGTCACAGGCGAACCGCCCGTTGCGGACGAGCACCCACGGCCAGCCGAGCCCGAGCGTCACCGCGAGCAGGAGCACGTTGCCGAGCGTGAGGCTGAGGAGCAGCCGTCCGGTCACCGTCGAGCGGAAGCGGGCGCGGCCGAACGTCGTGTGCGTCCAGAAGTAGCGGCGCTTGCGCGCCGCGTACCAGAACCAGCAGAGCCCGAGCGTCGGCAGCGTCAGGAGCAGGGCCAGGAGAAACGGGCGCATGAGCTGGCCGCCCCGCCCGTCGAAGCCGAACCGGCGGTTGCCGAACTGCGCGTGGGACACCATGAAGGCGCGCCGTCGCGTGTCGAACACCGGGTAGTAGAGACCCAGCGTCAGCGTCGTGAGGAGCGAGCCCGCCAGGAAGAGCTTGACGAAGTCCCACGTGCGCCCGCGGAACGCGAAGCGGATCCCCCGCCACGAGGTGCGGGAGAGCCGGTAGCGGTGCGCGCCGACCATCGCCACCGGCACGAACACCGAGACGACGACGTAGCCCAGGAACTGCGCGACGGCCTCGGCCGCCGGGCCGGCCTCGAGGAGGCGCGGCAGCAGGTTGAGCGCGACCACCGGCAGGATGAAGAGCACCATCGCCGTCACGAACCCGCGCGCGAGCTCGCCGCCCGTGCCGTGATAGGCGAACCGGTCGCCGCCGAGCTCGGCCTGGCCGAACACGTAGCGCCGCACCCTCACCTTGCCCCAGAAGTAGTACACGCCGAGGGTCAGGAGCGCCCGGAGCATGTTCACGATCTGGATGCCGAACAGCGTGCCGCCGCGGCCGCGGAACGCGAGGGAATGGACGACGCGCGCCCCGGCCGCCGTCAGGGCGCCGTTGGTCGCCGGGGCGCTGCTCGTCGCCGGAGGGCCGTTCGTCGCCGACGGCTGGGCGGACGCGAGCTGCGCTGGCGCGGCGGGGGGCGCCGCCGGCGCGGCCGGCGCCGTCTCCCGGTGACCCGGCGCCCGGCGCATCTTCTCGAGCGCGGCCAGGTAGGCCGCGACCACCACGCCGCAGCGCGGACACCGCTCGCCCGATACCTCGGCCGCCTTGCAGCGCGGACACGCCATGGCACGCCTCCCGGATCGCGAAGCGATCGCGTTCCTCGCAGAGTGCAAGGCGAGTGCCAGCGACGGGGACGCCGTGCAATTCCGTGGGCTTCCGGAACGGCCGCCGGCGCCGGACGACCGGGCTCGGTGCCAAGACGACTACGGAGCGACAGCCTCCGTCACCCGTGGAGCGCGCCGGGGCTCAGCGGTCCAGCTCGAGCAGGTATTCCTTGATGCGCCGGCCGTCCGGCGCATCGGGCTTGAGCGCGAGGTACTTCCGGAACGCGTCGCGCGCGCGCTCGTTCTGCTTCTGCTGGTAGTAGAGGAAGCCGAGCTGACGGAACGGGTCGGGGAACTTCGGGTCAAGCTCCGCCGCGCGCTCGTAGCTCACCAGCGCCTTCTTCGCCAGCTCGTCGCGCTCGGCCGCGCTCCGGGTGCGCTGCGACTGCAGGCGGTAGAGGTCGCCGTAGTGCAGGTGCGCCGTCGGATCGCGCGGCGTGAGCGCGAGCACGCGGTCGAGCTGCTCCTGGGCGAGCTTGAACCGGCCCGCCCGGATGTCGAGCGCCGCGTTGTCGCGCACCACCGTGCGCATGCGGAGGTCGAAGTCCTCGGTGCGCCGCACCGTGCTGGGCGCCGCGGCCGCGGCGGCGTACTTCGTGCGGAGGAGCTCGCCGGTCGTCTCGATCCGCTCGGTGAGCCGCGGGTGGCTGCCGAAGAAGAACGTCTCGAGGCTCCCGCGGTCCTTCGACTCGCTCCGCAGGAGCTCGAAGACCCTGGGCGCCTCCTTCGGGTCGTAGCCGGCGCGGACGAGCCGCTCCATGCCCTCGGCGTCCGCCTCGCGCTCGAGGTCGCGGCCGTAGCCGTTGATCGCGGCGATCGCGGCGAGCTGGAGGCCGACGCCGAGGATCACGTTGGCGGTCTGGCTCAGGACGGCGGCGCCCACGTAGTCGCCCGAGCGCGCGCGCGAGCCCGCGGCGACCGCGACGCCGATGGACGCGGCGGCGCTCAGGATCGTGTAGAGGATCTGCTTGTTCCTCGCGTCGCGGTTGAAGCGCAGCGCGTCCCGGTTGGTGACGTGCGCCGTCTCGTGGCCCAGGATCATCGCGAGCTGGGCCTCGTTGTCGAGCCGCGCGAGCAACCCCGTGTGCACGTAGACGCGGCCGTTCGGCATCGCGAACGCGTTGAGCGTCGGGTCGCTCACGACGCCGAACCTGAAGCCCGGCCCGCCCGCGGCCTTCACCTCGGCCGGCAGGAGGCGGTCGCCGACGCGCCCCAGGTACTCCTCGAGCAGCGGATCGTCGTAGACCTTGACGCGCTTGAGGAGCTTCTCCTCCTCCTTCTCGGCCTGCGCCCAGAGCTGCCGCTCGTCGGCCTCGGGCTTGAAGGGCCGGCCGGCCGCGCCGATCGGCGGCACGCTGCGCGAGGCGCACGCGCTCGCGAGGAACGAGACGACGAGGACCCAGGCGACCGCGCGGAACACCGGGTGTCGCTGCGGCATACGCCTAGTCTACTCCGGGAGAGGCCCTGTTCAAGAGCGTCGTGGCTCAGTTCCGCTCGCCCAGGATCTGGCGGACGCGCCGCAGCTCCTCACGCACCTGCTTGGCGTCCGTCGCGTTCGGCACGCCGCGGAGGTAGCGCTCCCACTCCGCGGCGCCGTGCTGGAGCCGGCCCAGGTTGACGAGCGCGGTCCCGCGATCGCGCACGTGGGTCGCCGCCTTCCCGTCCACGACGAGGAGCCGCTCCACGACGGCCAGGGTCCTGTCCCACGCCCGGCGCCTGGCGTACGCGCCCTGGAGGTTCCGCAGCATCCGTGCCACGATCTGCCTTCCGGAAACCGGCGCGAAGTGCGCGTCGCGGAGCCTGACGGCCCGCCCCATCGCGCGCGCGGCCAGCGCCTCGGCGCGGCCGCGGTCGACGAGCGCGCCGCCGCCGAAGGCGTCGAGCAGCACCACGTCGCCGCCGAGCCGCGCGCCCACGACGAAGTGCCCCGGCAGCCCGATGCCGTCGAGCGTGAGCCCGACCCGCCGCCCCACCTCGATCGTCACGAGCGCGAGCGTGATCGGGATGCCGAGCCGCCGGTCGAGCACGTCGTTGAGGCAGCTGTTGCGCGGATCGTAGTAGTCGTCGGCGTTGCCGCGGAACCCCTCCTCCGCGAACAGGAACGCGCGGAGCCGGTCGAGCCGGGCGCGCGCGCCCCGCACCGAGGCGGCGCCGGAGCGGACGGCGAGCTCGTCGAGGCGCGTCAGGTGGTCGGCGGGCTGGAGGTCCGGGTGCTCGATCGCGGCGATCGCGAGCGCCGCGCGCGCGAGGTCGACGTCCGAGGCGGCGACCAGGTCGCGGAAGGCGCGGAGGACCGGGTCCATGGCCGCGCCGCCGGCCCCCTCAGCAGCCGGGGGCGTGGTGGATGCCGGCCGTGGCGAGCGCCGCGCGCTGCAGCTCCTCGGCCAGCTCGAGCGTCCGGCGCGCCGCCCGCCCGGCGGCCTCCTGCGCCGCCGGGGTCGTCGCCAGGCGCAGCAGGAGCCGGCGGCCCAGCTCGTGGTGGTGGCGCTCGTCGGGCTCGATCACGTCCCGGTAGAGCGCCGCGGTCTCGTGATCGCCCGCCGCCTCGCAGAACGCGATGAACTGGCGGTTCTTGACGACGGCGATCGCCTCGCGCGTGAACTGGCCCGCGGCGACGCGCTCGACGGTGGACGTGAGCGTGTCAAGATACCCGAAGAGCGGCCCCGGGCCCTTCGCGAGCGGGTCGAACGTCGCCGCGGCGAAGCCGAGCGCGCGCAGCCGGTCGGCGATCAGGCGGTAGTGCCTCGCCTCGTCGCCCACCTGGCGCGCGAGCGCGAGCTTCACCTCGAGGTCGTCGGTGGTCACGAGCCAGCGCGCCGCGATCTCCGTCGCCTCGACCTCGTTCCGGAGCGCGACCTTGAGGAGGTTCACCACGGTCAGCTCGCCCTCGACCTCGGGCTTGAGCGTGTCGTCGGGCGCCAGGCGGGCGAGCAGGCTCGCGGCGTCCTCGTCGAGCCGGCGGACGAACTCCCCGGCGGTCATGCGCCGACCCCCCCGCGGAGCAGCTGCGGCAGCTCCTGCGTGAGCGCGTCCTTGGTGACGACGCGCGCGCAACGAGCGTGCCAGGGCTCGGTCTGCCGCGCGAGCACGTGCGTGGTGAAGCCGAGCACGGGCACGCCGGCGAGCGCGCCGAGCACGCGCGCGTAGTCCCAGCCGGCGGTCAGGTCGAGGAGCGCGAAGCGCGGCCCGCGGGCGACCGCCGCCTCCACCTGCTCGGGCGTCCGGGCGAACTCGACGGGCACGCCCGCGAGGCGCGCCGTCTCCCGGATGCGCGCGACGAAGAAGAGGTCGGAGACGACCGCGAGGACGCCCTCAGTCGGCGTGTTCACGGGGGCCGAGCCGGTGCTTGTTCCACTCGGCGATGTGCGCGAGCGTCGCGAGGCTCTTCATGCGGTCCAGGTAGACGATCCCGTGGAGGTGGTCGGTCTCGTGCTGGACGACCCGCGCCAAGAAGTCCTTGGCGATCACGTCGACCCGGCGCGCCTCGCGGTCCCAGCACTCGAGCCGCACCGCCGTCCAGCGCGGCACCATGCCCCGCATGTCCGGGACCGAGAGGCAGCCCTCCCACCCCTCCTCCGTCTCATCGGTGAGCGGCGTCACCGCCGGGTTGATCACGACCGTGAGCGGGATCTGCGGCGCGTCGGGGTACCGGGGGTTGCCCTGCACCTCGATCACGCAGATCTGCTGGAGCGCGTGGACCTGGTTCGCGGCGAGTCCCGCGCCGTCGTACTCGCGCATGGTCTCGATCATGTCGTCGATGAGCCGCTGCGTCTCGGGGGCCCGGATGGCCTCGAGCGGGACCGGTCGGGCCGGCTGCCGGAGCGCCGGGTGCCCGAGACGCGCGACCTTCAGGATCGCCATGCCGCCAATTCTACTTCTTGATTTCGATCTTGCCCACCCGGCGCACGCCCTCGGCCAGGCGCCGGGCGTCGGTGTCGAAGAAACGCTGGAACTCCTCGCCCTGCTTGAAGGCGATGGGCGTCTGGAGCTTGTCCATCGCGCCCTTGAAGTCGGGGTCCTCGACGGCCTGGCGGAGGGCCTGGCGGAGCTTCGCGAGCACGGGCTCGGGCGTGCCCTTCGGGGCGAAAACGCCGGCCCAGATGTAGAACTCGGCGTCCGGGTAGCCGAGCTCCTTGAAGGTCGGCACGTCCGGCAGCGCGGCCACGCGCTTGTCACCCCAGCCGGCGAGAGGACGGAGCTTGCCCGATCGTATATGGGGCAGCACCACGGCCGGGCCCGAGGCGAGCGCGTCCACGTGGCCGCCGAGGATCGCGGTGAGCGCCGGCCCCGCGCCCCCGTAGGGCACGTGCCGGAGCTTGATCCCGGCCGGGTGCGAGAGCAGCTCCATCGCCATGTGGAGCGTGCCGTAGACGCCCGAGGAGCTGAACGAGATCTGGCCGGGCCGCTTCTTCGCGTCCTCGATGAACTCCTTCGCCGTCTTCCACGGCTTGTCCGCGGGGACGACCAGGATCGTCGGGTCCGCGGAGATCAGCGCGAGGGGCGCGAACTGGTCCACCGTGAACGCCGGCTGGCGGCCGAACAGCTTGTCCGCCTCCGGGATGATCGAGATCGACGAGAGCGCCAGCAGCAGCGTGTAGCCGTCCGGCTTGCTCGTGGCCACGTACTGCATGCCGACGGCACCGGCGGCGCCGGTCTTGTTCACCACGCCGACGGGGTTCCTGAGCGCCTTCTCGAGCGCGGCCGCGACCGGGCGCGCGGTCAGGTCGGCGACGCCCCCCGGCGGGAACGGCGCGACGAGCGTGATTGGCCGGGACGGGTACGCGTCCTGCGCGGGGGCCGGCGACGCGCCGGCAAGGAGAACCAGCGACAGCAGCACGGCGGTTCGAGCGAGCGTCATGAGTGCTCCTCCCTCTTCGCGGCGAGCGCGAGGCGCGCCCGCCAGTCGAGCGTGTGCATGACGAGCGGCTTGAGGCTCAGCAGCAGCAGGACGGCTCCCACCGCGAGCAGCGTGGCGGCGATCGGGCGGGTCACGAAGATCGCGTACCGGCCGTCGGACATCGCGAGCGACTGGCGCAGCGCCATCTCGATCATCGGCGCGAGCACGACGCCGAGCACGATCGGCGCCGTCTCGAAGTCGAGCTTGCGGAGCACGTAGCCGAGCGCGCCCATGAGCAGCATGATCCAGACGTCCACGACGCTGCCGTTCACGGCGTAGACGCCGAGGACGGAGAAGACGAGGATCGAGGGGTACAGGATCGGGTACGGCACCCGGAGCAGGTTCACGAAGAGGCCGACGAGCGGGAGGTTCAGGATCAGCAGCACGAGGTTGCCCACGTACATGGACGCGATGAATCCCCAGAACAGCTCGGGCTGCTGTTTGATCAGGAACGGCCCCGGCGACACGCCATGGACCATCATGGCCGCGAGCATCACCGCGGGGATCGGGCCCGAGGGCACGCCGAGGGCGAGCATCGGGACGAACGCGCCGGACGTCGCCGAGTTGTTGGCCGACTCCGGGCCGGCGACGCCCGCCACGGCGCCCTTCCCGAACTCCTCCGGCCGCTTCGAGAGCTTGCGCTCGATCGCGTACGACACGAAGCTCGATATGATGTGCGCCGAGCCCGGGATCACGCCGATGAGGAAGCCGAGCACCGTGCCCCGCCCGATCGGCGCCGCCGACTCGCCCCACTCCCGCCGCGAGGGCAGGAGCTCGCGGAGCCTGGGCTTGATCACCGCGGGCGGCGTCGGCTGGCCGGCCGTGGCCAGGATCTCGGCGAGGCCGAAGAGGCCGACCGCCACGGGTACGATGCCGATGCCGTCGCCCAGCTCGACGACGCCGTAGGCGAAGCGGAAGTAGCCCGACATCTGGTCGATGCCGACCATGCCGAAGAGCAGGCCGAGCGCCGCCATCGCCAGCGCCCGGAGCATCGACCCGCCGCTCATGTAGGCGAGAACCAGGAGGCCGAGCAGCAGGAGCGCGAAGTACTCGGGCGGGCCGAACCGCAGCGCGAGCCCGGCGAGCGGCGGCGCGAGGAACATGAGGGCCACGATGCTCGCCGTCCCCGCGACGTACGAGCCCACCGCGGCGATCGCGAGCGCGGCGCCCGCGCGCCCCTTGCGCGCCATCGCGTAGCCGTCGATGCACGTCATGACCGACGCGGCCTCGCCGGGGATGCGCATGAGGATCGAGGTCGTCGAGCCGCCGTACATCGCGCCGTAGTAGATCCCCGCGAGCATCACGATCGCGCGCGTCGCGTCGAGCCCGTACGTCGCGGGCAGGAGCAGGCTGATGCCCGCGAGCGGACCCACCCCCGGGAGCACGCCGACCAGCGTGCCGACCACCGTGCCGATGAACGCGTACAGGAGGACCGGGGGCGAGAGCGCGACCGAGAAGCCGAGCCCGAGGTTCGCGAGCGTCTCGAGCATCAGAACCGGAGGGGCCCGCGCGGGAGCGGGACGCGGAGCACCGTGTCGAACACGAAGAAGGTTCCGAGCGCCAGCGCGAGCGCGAACACGAGCGTGAAGACCACGCCCCGGCGCTCGACGCCGCCGACCAGGAACGCGAGCGCCGCCACCATCGTCACGCGGTAGCCCAGCCGCTCGAGCGCCAGGGCCGCGAACGCGCACACGCCGAAGATCGCCACCGCGTGCCGCCACTCCGACCAGCCGACCGCGGCCAGGCGCGCCGCGCCGGCGCCGAGCGCGACGAGCGCCGCACCGAAGCCGAGCAGCAGGACGGCCAGCACGACCGGCATGGCGGCGGGGCCGGGGTTCTGGAGCGTGCCCAGCGGGAGCTTCCGGCTCTCGAAGAGGACGAAGAGGCCGATCAGCGCCAGTGCCACGCCACCCACGCGGTCGGTCGTCAGCATGCCGGGGATTCTAGCCTCGCCCCCCGAGGGCGCGCCAGAGTTTCTCGGCCGAGAGCGGCATGTCGAGGTGTGTCACGCCGAAGGGCGCGAGCGCGTCCACCACCGCGTTGACGACGGCCGGCGGGATCCCGATCGTCCCCGCCTCGCCGAGCCCCTTGGCGCCGAGCGGGTTCAGCGGCGAGGGCGAGTGGGCGTGCAGGATCTCGGCGCGCGGCACGTCGTCGGCCCGCGGCACCGCGTAGTCCATCAGCGTCCCGGTGAGCACGTGGCCCTCCGGGTCGAGCACCACGGCCTCGAGCACCGCCTGGCCCCACGCCTGGGCCAGCGAGCCGTCGAGCTGGCCGTCGGCCAGGAGCGGGTTCACGATCGTGCCGGCGTCGTCCGTCCACACGAGCCGCTCGGGCACGAGCGCTCCCGTCTCGCGGTCGATCCGGACCGCGGCGACGACGGCGCCGGCGCTCCAGACCTCGGCCCCGGGGCTGAAGAAGCGCGTCGACTCGAGTCCCGGCTCCTCGCCGGGCGGCAGGCCCTGGCCCCGGTAGGCGAACTCGGCGACGCGCACCCAGGGCACGACGCGGCCCGGTGCGCCCACCACGCCAAAGCCCCCGTCCACGGGCACGACGTCCTCGGAGGCCGCCTCGAGGAGCCGTGCGGCGAGGCGCCGCGCCTTCTCGCGCACCTCGCCCGCGGCGAGCGCGAGCGCCGAGCCGCCGAGCGCGGTGCTGCGGCTGCCGAATGTGCCGATGCCCTGGGGCGCGCCCTGGGTGTCGCCCTGGCGCACCGCCACCGCGTCGGGCGCGACGCCGAGGTGGTCGGCGACGATCTGGGCGAACGTCGTCTCGTGCCCCTGCCCCTGCGCGATCGAGCCCGAGACGGCCAGCACGGCGCCCGTCGGCTCGACGCGCACGAGCCCGCTCTCCCAGCCGAGCCCCGACGGCTCGACGTAGACGGCGAGCCCGACGCCAACCACCTCGCCGCGCGCGCGCCGCGCGGCCTGCGCGCGCCTGAGCCCGGCGTAGTCCGCGGCCGCGAGGACCTGCGCGAGGAGCGCCGGGTAGTCGCCCGAGTCGTAGACCTGGCCCGTGGCCGTCCGGTACGGAAAGCGCTCCGGCGGCACCAGGTTGCGCCGCCTGAGCTCGGCGGGATCGAGGCCGAGCGTCTGCGCCGCCCGATCCACGAGCCGCTCGATCAGGAACGCGGCCTCGGGCCGGCCCGCGCCGCGATAGGCGCCCGTCGAGGGCGTCGTCGTGAAGACGCCGGTGGACTCGATGTCCACGTCCTCGATCAGGTAGGCGCCCGGCAGGCAGCGGCCATGGTTGTTCGGCGCGGCGCCCACCGTGCTCGCGAGGCTCGAGCCGACGGGCGTGCGGATGCGCGCGCGGAGCCCGAGGATCCGGCCGTCGGCGGCGAGCGCGAGCTCGCCGGTCGAGACCCCGCCGCGCCCGTGCTGGGTCGTGAGCAGGTCCTCGGCGCGCGTCGAGACCCACTTGACCGGGCGCCCGAGCCGGCGCGCGAGCCACGGGACGAGCACCTCCTCGCGGTAGGGCCCGCCCTTGACGCCGAACCCGCCGCCGACGTCGTGCGCGAGCACGCGCACGCGCGTCTCGTCGAGTGAGAGCAATCGAGCCAGCACCGCCCGGATCCTGAACGGCGCCTGGGTGGACGTCCAGACCGTCAGCTCGCCCGTCGCCTCGTCCCAGCGCGCGAGCACGCCGCGCGGCTCGAGCGGCACGCCGGCGAGCCGCTGCTGGCGGACGTCGAGCCCGACGCGGTGGGCGGCCGCCTCGAACGCCCCGTCGGGAGCGCCCTGGCGCCACGCGACGGTGAAGGCGCGGTTGTCGGCCGCGGCGGCCACCACCGGCGCCGCGCCTCCGGCGAGCGCCGCGTCGGGGTCGGCGAGACCGGGCAGCGCCTCGTACTCGACCCGGACGCGGGCGGCGCCGTCTGCCGCGCCCGCCGCGGACCCGGCGAGCACGGCGGCGACCGGCACGCCCTGCGCGCGGACGGCGCCCGCCGCGAGGAGCGGGTGCTCGGGCACGACCATCCCGGGAAGCGGCCGCATGATCGGCATCGGCCCGAGCGGGTCGAGGTCCGCCGCGGTCAGCACGAGGACGACGCCGGCCGCCCGCCACGCGTCCGTCGTGTCCACCGCGCGGATCAGGGCGTGGGCGTGCGGGCTCCGGACGAGCGCCAGGTGGCAGAGGCCCGGCGGCGCCAGGTCGTCCACGAAGCGCCCGCGCCCGGTCACGAGCCGACGGTCCTCGCGGCGGCGGAGCGGGCGCCCGACCCAGCCGGACACGCTACTTCTTCTCCACGCGCCCGATCATCTGAGCCTCCGTGGGTGTGGGAAACTCATCGCTCCCGATAGCCGACCAGCTCGAGGAGGTTGCCGTCGGGGTCGAGGAAGTACAGGCACTCGTGGTCGCCCCAGTCGATCGGCGCGTGGAAGGGCACGCCGCGCTCGGCGAAGAGCCGGCGCGCCCCCGCCAGGTCCTCCGGGGAAACCTCGAAGGCGTGGTGCGCCCGGCCGAGCGGGCTCCGGATCTGCTCGAGGCTCCCCGGCGCCCGGTCGGGCCTGAGGAACAGCGCCACGCCGCCGTCGCCGTGGCGGACCAGCACCTGCTCGGCGCGGCGCATCTCCACGCGCATGCCGAGCACCTCCGTGTAGAAGCGCTCCGCGCGCGCGAGGTCGGCGACGTCCACGCCGACGTGATCGAGCCGCCTCACCCTCACCGGACCGCCGCCTGCGTCCCGATCCGCTCGAGGGCCCACGCCGCCGCCGCCCGCACGTCGGGCTCGGGATCGCCGAGCGCCCGCTCGAGCACGGGCACCGCGGGCGCCCCGCCGCGGTTGCCGAGGGCGAGGGCCGCGTTCCGAAGCAGCCCCCCGCGCTTCGCTCGCGCGATCGCGCTCGCGCCGAAGCGGGCGCGGAAGGCGTCGCGGTCGAGCTCGAGCAGCGCCTCGAGCGGCGGGAACGGGCCGCGCGGCGCCAGGGCCGGCTCGCGCGCGGGCGCGGCCTTGCGGTTCCAGGGACAGACCTCCTGGCAGACGTCGCAGCCGAAGACCCAGTCGGCAACGCTCCCGCGCAGCTCGGCGGGGACCGGGCCGCGGTGCTCGATGGTCAGGTACGAGATGCAGCGTCGCGCGTCGAGGACGTACGGGCGCACGAAGGCGCCGGTCGGACACGCGTCCAGGCACGCCGTGCACGTGCCGCAGCGGTCCGGCTGCCGCGCGTCGGGCGGAAGCTCGGCCGTGGTCAGGACGATGCCGATGAGGAAGTACGAGCCGAGCGCCGGCGTCAGGAGATTCGTGTTCTTGCCGATCCAGCCGAGCCCCACGCGCTGGGCGAGGTCGCGCTCGAGCACGGCGCTCGTGTCCACGGCCGCGCGGCAGCGGACGCCCTGCCCCGCGGCCTCGGCGACGAACCCGGCCAGCTCGCGCAGGCGCGGCCGCATCAGGGCGTGGTAGTCCAGGCCGCGCGCGTAGCGGGCGACCGGCCGCCAGCTCGGGTCGGCGTCGGCGCGGCCGTGCGCGAGCGCGACGGCGACGACCGAGCGGCAGCCCGGCAGCAGGCGCTCGGGGTCGAGGCGCTCGGCGCGCCCCCGCGTCAGATAGTGCATCGCGCCGGCGTGGCCGGCGTCGAGCCAGCGCTCGAACGCCGCGCCGTGCTCGGGCGGCCCGGCCGGGCCGAGCGCGACCGCGTCGAAGCCGAGCCCGAGGGCCCGCGCCCTCACCGCCTCGGCGAGCGCGCGCGCGCCGAGCCTCACGCCTTCCGCGCCTTGACGACGAGGTGGGCCCGCGTGAGCGTGCGGCCGCCCTCCGTGAGGAACTTCGCGTAGCGGGGCCAGCGGCCGTCGGCCTTCCAGCGCGCCTCGAGCCCCGCGGCGGCGGCGAGACCCTCCGCGACCGTCTCGAACGTCTGCACCTCGCGCTCGACCGCGAGGTGCTCGACCGCGAACCCGGTCCGCTTGAGCAGGCGCTTGATCCCGACCTCGCCGTACGCGAACCGCGACGGGCGTCCCGTCTCCTTCCACTGGTCGGTGTGGAACGCGACGAAGGCGAGCACCCGCCCGGGTTGGAGGACGCGCCCCGCGCGCGCGGCGATCGCGTCGGACATGCAGCAGTGGGCGACGACCATGTCGGGCCTGAACGGCGCGTACTCCTCCACCTCGACGTCGCCGACGACGAAGCGGACGCTGGCGAGGCCGGCCGCCGCGGCGCGCCGGCGCGCCTCGTCGATCTGCCGGGCGTCGCGGTCCACGCCGACGACCGCGCGGCAGCGGGGCGCCAGGGCCAGCGCGAGCCCCCCGCTCCCCGTGCCCACGTCGAGCACGCAGAGCTCCCCGAGCGGCTCGGGCTCGAGGAGCGCCAGGAGCGCGGGGCTCGGCCCCTCCCCGGGCTCAGCCGGTGACGGCACCATCCGACGCGCTCGAGACCAGGCGCGCGTACTTCGCCATCACGCCCCACGCGTACCGCGGCTTCGGGCGCTTGACGGTCTTGAGGCGCTTCCGGATCTCCGCGGGCGAGAGCGTGACGTCGAGCCGCCGCCGGTTCACGTCGAGCACGATCGTGTCGCCGTTGCGGACCGCCGCGATCGGCCCGCCGGCGGCCGCCTCCGGCGCGACGTGGCCCACCATGAAGCCGTGCGTGGCGCCCGAGAACCGGCCGTCGGTCATCAGGGCGACGCTCCCGCCGAGCCCGGCGCCCTGGAGCGCGCCGGTCACGTGCAGCATCTCGCGCATCCCCGGACCGCCCTTCGGGCCCTCCCAGCGGATGACGATGAAGTCCCCGGCCTTGATCCGGCCCGCCTTGACCGCGCGGAACGCGTCCTCCTCGCGGTCGAACACCCGAGCGGTGCCGCGGAAGACGCGCTCCGTGTGCCCGGCGAGCTTCGCCACGCACCCGTCGGGCGCCAGGTTGCCCCGGAGGATCGCGAGCCCGCCGTGCCGCGCGAGCGGGTCCGCGAGGGGCCGGATCACCTTCTGCCCCGGCGCCTCGCGCGCGGCCCGCGCCTCGTCGCCGATCGTCCGCCCGGTGACCGTCGGCTCGTCCGCGTGCAGGAGGCCCGCGTCGAGCAGCCGCCGGGCGACGACCGGCATGCCGCCGGCCTCGTACATCTCGGGCGCGGTGTACGCGCCCCAGGGCTTGAGGTCGGCGAGCAGCGGCGTCCTGCGCGAGATCCGGTCGAACTCGTCGATGGTGAGCCTGACGCCCGCCTCCTTGGCCACCGCGAGCAGGTGGAGCACCGCGTTGGTCGAGCCGCCGGTCGCCATGACGCCGGCGATCGCGTTGCCGAGCGCCTTCCGGGTGATGATCCGGCGCGGCAGGACGCCCTTGCGCAGGAGGTCCATCGCGAGGCGCCCGGTCTCGAAGGCGATCTCCTCCTTGCGCGGGTCCGGCGCCGGCACGCCGTTGAACCCCATCGGCGAGACGCCGAGCATCTCGAACGCGGTCGCCATCGTGTTCGCGGTGAACTGGCCGCCGCAGGCGCCGTCGCCCGGGCACGCGGCGCACTCGATGCCCTTCAGCTCGGCGGCGTCGATCTGGCCCGCGTTGAACGCCCCGATCGCCTCGAAGACGTCCTGCACGGTGAGCCGCCGGCCCCGGTACTCGCCGTAGCGGATCGAGCCGCCGTAGAGCATCAGGCTCGGCAGGTTCAGGCGGGCCATCGCCATCACCATCCCCGGGATCGTCTTGTCGCAGCCCGAGATCCCGACGAAGCCGTCCAGGAGGTGGCCGCGTACGACCAGCTCGACCGAGTCCGCGATCGTCTCGCGGCTCACGAGCGAGGCCTTCATGCCCTCGGTGCCCATCGCGATCCCGTCGGTCACCGAGATCGTGTTGAACTCGATCGGCGTGCCGCCGGCGGCGCGGATCCCCTCCTTGACCTTCCCGGCGAGCTTCCGGTGGTTCGAGTTGCACGGGGTCAGCTCGATCCAGCAGTGGGCGACGCCGACGAGCGGCCGGGCGAGGTCCTCGTCGGTGAAGCCGACGGCCCGGAAGTAGGTGCGCGCCGCCGCGCGGTCGGCGCCGTCCAGGATCACACGGCTCTTGTGGCGGGGATCGAACGTCATGCCGCGACCTCCTTGGGGCGCTTGCCCACCAGGTACGTGAACCTGCCGCGCTGCACGACCTCGCCGCGCTGGTCGAGGACCTCGCGCTCCTCGACGATGACCCCGCCGTCGCGCAGGGGCCGCCGGGCGACGATCCGCGAGCGGCTGCGGACCGTGTCGCCCGCGCGGAGGGGGCGCAGGGGCTGCCAGTCGAGGCCCAGGAGGGCGAGCACCGCGAGCGGCGCCCGGGGCGTCCTCCAGCCGAGCCCGACCGCGACGCAGAGGGGCAGCAGGTCGGGGACCGCGGCAGGATCGGCGTCGAGCTCGCGTGTGAGCCCGTGGTAGATCCCGACGTGCGCCGCGGTCAGCGTGATCGCCGGCGTCTCGACCGCGTCGTGCAGCTCGACGTCCTCGAAGTACGAACGCGCCGGGCCGGGCGTCACGCCCGCCGCTCCACGAGGAGGTCGGTCTCGCCCTCCTGGACGACCTCGTCGCGCTGGTTCAGGACGGCGCGCTGGAGCGTGACGAGCCCGCGGTCGGGCTTCGCCGCCTCCTTCTTGGCGACGACCTTCGCGCGCAGCCGGATCGTGTCGCCGATCCTGATCGGCCCCTTGAACTTCCAGCGCAGCCCGACGAACGCGAGCGTCGCGTACGCCTGGGTGGCGCGCGTCAGCAGCCCCGCCTGGATGGCGAGGCCGAGCAGGCCGTGCGCGATCCGCTCGCCGAAGATCGACTGCTTCATGAACTCCGCGTCGGTGTGGAGCACGTTGTAGTCGCCGGAGAGCCCGGCGAAGATCACGATGTCCGCCTCGGTCACCGTGCGGCCCGGCGACTCGTACTCCTCGCCGAGCGCGATGTCGTCGAAGTACCGCCTGGGGTCCGCCATGCCGCGCTAGGATATCACGCGGCGCCCAGCTCCCTCCGGACGAGCGCGGCGCCGGCGGCGAGCGCGCGGAGCTTGCCGCGCGCGACCTCGCGCGCGAGCGGGACCATGCCGCAGTTCGTGCACGGGTAGAGGCGCTCGGCCGGGACGTGCGCCAGCGCCTTCCGGATCGTGGCCGAGACCTCCTCGGGCGTCTCGATCCGGTCCGTCGCGACGTCGACCGCCCCCGCGAGGACATCCTTGCCCCGGAGCAGGCCCAGCAGCCCGAGCGGCACGCGGGAGCCGGCGCACTCGAGCGAGACCTGGTCGATCCGGCTCGCCGCGAGCAGCGGGAAGGTCTCCTCGTACTGCCGCCACTCGCGGCCGAGCGTCGCCTTCCACTCGACGTTGGCGGGGATCCCGTACCCGTAGCAGATGTGGACTGCGGTCTTGCAGGAAAGCCCCTCGATCGCGACGTGGAGCGCCTCGATCCCCCAGGCCTTCACGTCGTCCAGGTAGACGTTGAACGCGGGCTCGTCGAGCTGGAGGACGTCGAGGCCCAGCGCCGCCAGCTCGCGCGCCTCCTCGTTGATGAGGCGGGCGAACGCGAGCGCGAGCCGCCGCCGGTCGCGGTAGTGCTCGTCGGCCAGCGTGTCCACGATCGTCATCGGCCCCGGGATCGTGAACTTGAGCGGTCGCGTCGTGTGCGCCCGGGCGAGCCGGACGTCGTCCGCGTGCACGGGGCCGCGGCGCCGGAGCGGGCCCGTCACCGTGGGCACCTCGGCCCTGTAGCGGTCGGCCCGGATCCCGATCGTCTGGCGCCGCTCGAAGTCCACGCCCTCGACGGCCCGGAGGAAGCCGTGGACGAAGTGCTGGCGCGACTGCTCGCCGTCGGTCACGATGTCGATCCCCGCCGCCTCCTGCTCCTTGAGCGCCACGAGGACGGCGTCCCGCTGGGCCTCGGCGAGCGCCGCCCCCTCGAGGCGCCAGGGCGCCCAGAGGGCGCCGGGGGTGGCGAGCCAGGACGGCTTGGGCAGGCTGCCCGCGATCGTGGTCAGGAGCATTCCGGAGTCCTCCCGCGCGATTGACGCGCCCGCGCCGCCGTGTTATTGGTCGTGGCCGTTGTCACCCATGCCGCCGAGAGGCTCCATGCTACGTGAACTGGCGCGGAAGATCGACGCCTTCCAGGAGGTCGTCGGCCAGGGCGTGTCCTGGCTCATGTTCCTCCTGGTCGCGGTCGTGTTCAGCGACGTGATCTTCCGGTATCTGCTCGGGGTGAGCTTCGTGTTCGTCCAGGAGCTCGAGTGGCACCTCTTCGGGATCATCTTCCTGATGGCGGCGGGCTACACGATGCTCTACAACGAGCACGTCCGCGTGGACGTCGTCTACGCGAGGCTCCCGCCGCGGCGCAAGGCGTGGTTCGACTTCGCGCTGATCTTCGTCTTCCTGTTCCCGGCCTGCGTGCTCCTCATCTACACCACGTGGCCGTTCGTGCGGAACTCCTTCGCGGTCAACGAGGGCTCGCCCGACCCCGGCGGCATCCCCGCCCGCTGGGCGCTCAAGTCGGTGATCATCCTCGGCTTCGCGCTCCTGTTCCTGCAGGGCATCTCGCAGGCGATCAAGAACTTCTACGTGGGGATGGGCTGGGAAGACCCCGAGCAGCGCGTCCAGGAAATCCACTGATGTTCGG
>MGBU01000048.1:0-1218 GCA_001790205.1 Candidatus Rokubacteria bacterium GWA2_73_35
CACCGTGTTCAACTGCCTCGAGGCGGCGACGCGGCTGGCCGCCGAGGGCATCTCCGCCGAGGTCGTCAACGCCGCGTGCATCAAGCCGCTCGACGAGGAGCTGCTGCTCGCCTCGGCGGGCAAGACCGGCCACGTCGTCACGGCCGAGGACCATGCGCTCGCGGGCGGCCTCGGCGGTGCGGTCGCCGAGATCCTCGGCGAGGCGCTGCCGACGCCGGTGCGCCGGCTCGGCGTGCAGGGCTTCGGCGAGTCGGGCGATCCGAAGGGCCTCTACGCCAAGCACGGCCTGGACCCGGCCGGCATCGCCGGCGCCGTGCGGAAGTTCCTCGCCCGCTGAGCCGCTTCGGCCTGACCCCCGGCGAGTGGCGCCGGCTGCGCGCCCTCCGGACGCCGCACGGCGTGCAGCGTGCGCTCGACCGCATGCCCTACCACGTGGCCGACACGGCGTGGTCGCCCCGGCGCGTGCTCCGCGCGGGGACGGCGCACTGCCTCGAGGGCGCGGTGTTCGCGGCCGCCGCCCTGCGCGTGCTCGGCTTCCCACCGCTCCTGCTCGACCTCGAGGCCGTGCAGGACACGGACCACGTCCTCGCGGTCTACCGCGTGCGCGGGCACTGGGGGGCGATCGCCAAGTCGAACTTCTCGGGGCTCCGCTACCGCGAACCCGTCTACCGGACGCTGCGCGAGCTGGCGATGAGCTACTTCGACGACTACATCAACCTCCGGGGCGATCGGACGCTCCGCGCCTGCTCGCGTCCGGTGAGCCTCGCGCGCTTCGACCGGCGCCGCCCCGGCTGGATGACCTCCGAGGACGACCTCTGGTTCATCCCCGAGCACCTGCTCGGGATCCCGCACGCGCCGCTCGTGACGCCGGCGCAGGTGCGCGGGCTCAGGCGCGTGGATCGGCGCTCGCTCCAGGCCGGGCTCGTCGGCCACCGCCCGCACTGAGCGGGTGTCGGGGGACGCGGCGGTCGGTCCCCCGCGACGTCACTCAGAGCGCGCGAAGGCCGTAGACGAGGCCGAAGGCGATCGAGCCGAGGCCCGCGCACAGCGCGAGCGCCCGGCGGGCGCGGCCGAAGCGGAGGGCGAGCGAGACCGGCCAGGCCATCACCGCCGTGAGCGCCGTCATCCCGCCGATCGTCCCGAGGCCGAAGACCGCGAGGTAGGCGAGGGCGCCGCCGAGCGTCGGGAGCGTCGCCAGCACGAGGAGCGCCGCCGCCG
>MGBU01000048.1:1273-10700 GCA_001790205.1 Candidatus Rokubacteria bacterium GWA2_73_35
CCCGCGCCCCGCCGCGAGCGCAGCCGCGAGCCGCCGCGACGGGTGCACGTGCGGGTGGGCGTGGACGCGCTCGCCGTGCGCGTGCGGGTGGCTGTGGACAGCCTCGAGATGGCCGTGGTCGTGGGCGGCGGCGAGGTGGGCGCGCGGGACCGCGCCGACGCCGCGCGCGGCGTCGCGCAGGCGCAGCGCGCCCAGCAGGACCAGCATCGCCGCCACGGCCAGCTCGAGCCCCGTGGCGACCCCGAGCGGCACGCCGAGGCGCAGCCCCACGATCACCACGCCCGCCGCCGTGAGCGTGGCCATGTGGCCCACGCCCCACAGGACGCCGACCAGCGCGCCGGCGGCGAGCCGCCGCTCGCGCGTCACGATCGTCGCGACCGCGACCAGGTGGTCGGAGTCGGTCGCGTGCTGGAGCCCCAGCACGAAGCCGAGGAGGACCGCCGGGAGGAGCGCGTCCATCAGATGCCGAGGCTCCGCGTGGCCTCGTCGATGCGCGCCCTGTGCGCCTTCACCCAGTCCGCGAGGGATGTGCTCGCATCCTTCTCCGCCCGCTCTGTCGCCCGCGCGAGGATCGCCTCCGCCTGGCCCCTCGGCAGGACCACGATCCCCTCCTCGTCCGCGACGACGACGTCGCCGGGCGCGACCGTCACGCCGCCGCAGACGACGGGGACGTCGATGAGCCCGGGCGTCTTCCGGACGCCGGGGATCGGGATCACGCCGCGCGCGAAGACGGCGAAGCGCCGCTCGCGCGTCTCCGCGAGGTCGCGGATCACGCCGTCCACGACGAAGCCGGCGATGCCCCGCTGCTGCGCGTACGCGCAGACGTTGCCGCCCGCCATGGCCCAGTTCGGGTCGCCCGCCGCGCACACGATCACCGCGCCGGCCGGCGCCCGGTGGAGCGCGACGTGCAGCATCAGGTTGTCGCCGGCGGGACACGCGACCGGATACGCGGGCCCGGCGACGCGCGGCATGGGCGCCCACAGCGGGCGGATCCCGGCGTCCATGACGCGGTCGCGGGTGAGCACGTCCGAGTACGTCGTGGGCGAGAGCGCGGCGAACGCGGTCATGTCCATGCGGTCACTCCGACATTTTGAGGAGCAGCCCCGTGCGGCGCGCGCGCCCGACGGCGGCGAGGAAGGCCCAGTGGGCGAGCGCCGCGTAGAGGGCCGACAGCGCCAGGCCCGTCGCGACCGGCGCCGCAAACTCGGAGGCGAACCCGAAGGACGCCCGGTAGGCGTCCAGGAAGTACGTGAGCGGGATCGCCCGCGCGACGGTGGCCACCGGCTCGGGCAGCACCGAGACGGGATAGTAGATGCCGGCGAGCACCAGGACGAGGTTGACGCTGGCCCACGCGAACGCCTCGGCCCGGTTGCCGAAGAGGGTGATCAGCGCGCAGACCGCGACGCCGACCACCCAGGCGTTCAGGAAGCAGCCGAGGAGGAACGCGCCCAGCGCGAGCCAGCCCGGGCGCAGCACGTCGAAGCCGAACGCCCACCAGCCGAGGAGCGCGAGGAGTGCGAAGATCGCGGTCCCCCGCACCATCCCGACCACCCACGAGCCGAGCGTGAGGTGGCGGATGCCGATCGGCGCCAGAAACTGGTGCTTCATGGACTTCGACCACACGTCGAGCAGGACCGCGTACGCGACCTCGAGCTGACAGACGTTCACGACCGACAGCGCGATCGTCCCGACCAGCACGAACGACGCCTGCTCGGGGCTCAGGCGCAGGAACCGCGTCATGAGCCCGATGGAGAGCACGCCCACGATCGGCCAGAACAGGAGCTCGAAGAAGAAGAACACGTTGCGCGACGCCATGAGCGCGTTCCGCACGAGCACCGCCTCCACGCCGAGGAGCTCAGCGCGCCAGTTCAACGAAGACGTCCTCCAGGTCCGGCTCGCGGACCTGGACGTTCCGCACCACCACGCCCTCGACGTGGAGCGCGCGCAGCAGCTCCGGCAGGCGCTTCTCGGCCTCGTCCACGGTGCACTCCACCCAGCCGTCCGCGGCGACGCACCGGAGCACGCCGGGCGCCTCCGCGAGCCACGCGGCGGTCGGCGGGTCGAGGCGGAGCGCGATGACCTCGCCCAGGCGGATCCGGCGCTTCAGCTCGCCGGACGTGCCGCGCGCGAGGATCCGGCCCGCCTTGATGAAGGCGACCTCGTCGCACAGCTCCTCGGCCTCGCGCATGTAGTGCGTCGTCAGCACGATCGTCATCGCGCGGTCGCGTCTGAGCTCCGCGATGTGCCGCCGCATGCGCACCGATATGTCGGGGTCGAGCCCGAGCGTGGGCTCGTCGAGGAACAACAGTTCCGGGTCGTTCACGAGCGACTTCGCGAGCGCCACGCGCTGCTTGAGCCCGGTGGACAGCTCGCTGTACAGCACGCGGCGGTGCGGCCCGAGCTCGCAGAGCTCGATCAGCTCGTCCACGCGGCGCCGCAGCGGCGCGCCGGCGAGCCCGTACAGGCGCCCGTAGAACGCGAGGATCTCGCCGACGCGCAGGCTCCAGAGGAACGACGGGCGGCCGCTCGCCATGTTGAGCCGGCGGCGGAGCGCTCCCGCCTCGCGCACCACGTCGTGGCCGAGCACGCGCACGCTGCCCCCGTCCGGCACGAGGAGCGTCGCCAGGATGGACAGGAACGTCGTCTTGCCCGCGCCGTTCGGGCCCAGGAGCCCGAAGATCGCGCCGCGCGGGACCGCGAGCGAGACGCCCTGGAGCGCGGGCGTCTCGCGCCGGCGTGGCCAGCCCGAGCGGAACGTCTTCACCACGTCGCGCGCGTCGATGGCGAGCATACCGGTAAATGATACCATCGGGATCATGTTGGCCCCCGGCGAGTGGCGCTGCGCCGCCGCGAGCGTGCCGCCCGGCGGCAGCGCCACGTTCCGGCTCGACTGCGACGGCCGCGCCGTGCGCGGGTTCGTCGTCCACCACGGCGAGCGCTACCGCGCGTACGTCAACCGCTGCCCCCACCGCGGCACGCCGCTCGACCTCTGGCCGAACGAGCTGTTCGCCGAGGACGGGCGCGCCCTGGTCTGCGCGACCCACGGCGCGCTCTTCGAGCCGGCCACCGGCTCTGCACCGCCGGCCCGTGCGCCGGCGACCGGCTCGCGCCGCTGCCGCTCGCGCTCGAGGGCGACACGCTCGTCGTCCGGTGCCCGCGGACCGGCTAGCGGCGGTAGAGCACCCAGCCCTCGGCGCGCGCCACGAGCCGGTAGCCCTCGGGCGGCACCGGGCTCTCCGAGACGCGCTCCAGGACGTACTCGCTCCGCCCCACGTTGGTCGGGGCGAGATAGATCTCGCGGCGCGTCGCCAGGTGCGGCACGATCCGGTCGTTCGCCGAGACGCTCGCGTCCGGCGGCACGCGCGCCATCAGCGCGTAGGCCGCCCGCTGGTCGGGGCCGAGCCGCCAGCGCGTGACCGTGAAGTCGTTGAACGTCCGCGCGGTGAGCGCCACGCTCGCGAGCGCACCCGCCGTCAGGAGCCCGCCGGCGGTGAGCCGTCGGCCGCGCGGTCGCGCTCCGCCCAGCGAGCGCGCGGTCGCGCACCCGTCCACCGCCGCGAGGAACAGGAACGGCAGGACGAAGGCCTGGTACTGCGAGCGGTGGTTGACGAGGATCGGATCGACGCTCAGCAGGTTCATCGCGAGCGCCGGGGCCACGGCGAGCAGCGCCCGTGGCGCGAGGAGCGGCAGGAAGCCGAGCGGCGCCAGGAGTTTCACCAGGTAGAGCAGCTTCGCGGGCGCGAGCCCCACGGCGAGCCAGCGCCAGGGGCGCAGCGCGGCGTTCGCCAGGATCTCGCCGAGCGACGAGCCCAGGTACGTCCAGCGCTGCAGGTGCGGGTACGGCGCGCCGCGGAAATAGGGCATGATCCAGGTGACGTCGGCGGCCAGAACCAGGACGCTCGCGAGCGCCACCGCGCCGCCGAGCATCACGCGACCGCGAGCGAGGGCCAGCCACAGCCCGAACCCGACGACGGCGATCGCGGCATCCTCGCGCGTCATCAGGGTCAGCACGAGGGCCGCCGCGCACCATCCCCAGCGGCGCGCGTCGAACGCCAGCGCCGCAGCGATCACGAGCGGTATCGCGAAGGCCTGCGGGTGGATGTCCCTCAGGTTGATGCCGTGCAGCGAAGGGTTCAGGAGGTAGAGCGCGGCGACGCCGGCCGCCAACCGCTCGCGACCCGCCTGCTCGCCGAGGCGCCGCGCAGCGTACCGAAACAGCACGACGCCCCCCAGGCCCAGGAGCAGCGCCTGGCCGGCCAGCAGCACCGGAGCGACCGGCAGGAGCCAGGCGAGCGGCACGAACACGTAGAGCACAGGAGAGAAGTGGTCGCCCCAGGCGTGCATGGGCGGAAACGTCACGGACGCGCCGTGTCCCCGCGCGATGCTCCAGACGACCTGGACGTAGTACCCGAGGTCGAGCGCGTGGGTCCGCAGCGCGGCATGCCGGGTCACGACGATGAAGCTCATCAGCACGGCGTACGCGCCCACGCCCGCGCCGACGGCCCACGCGGGCCGAATCGCGGGCAGCCGGATCGGCGCGAGGAGGGCGCGGAGCGCGACGAGCCCGGCGAACAGCACCAGCAGGTCTTCGGCCCGCGTCACCGGCACCCCGGCCACCCGGCCGCCGCCGGTCACGAGCACGAGGGCGACGCCGAGCGCGACGAGGACGGCCATCGCCTCGGTGACGCGCGCGAGCCGGGTCACGAAAGCCGAGTGTAGCGCGCGCGAAGGCTGTCGAAACGCCGCGAGCGCCTGACCCCGCCTCGGTGCAGCGCGTACCAGAAGAGGACCGCGAGGATCCGGAGCCCATAAGCCACCGACGCGGCAAAGCCCGCCGACGAGGCCTCTGGGAAGTACCGGGTGGGCACCGCGATCTCCTCGATGCGGAACCCGGCGGCCACGACTTGGGCGATGATCTCCTGGTCGAACACGAAGCCGTCGGAGTTCGCGACGAAGTTCACCGTCTCCAGCACCTCGCGGCGGAACGCGCGGTAGCCGGTGTGGTACTCGGAGAGCTTGAGGCCGAACACCCGGTTTTCCAGCGCCGTCAGGAACCGGTTCGCCACGTACTTCCACCAGGGCATCCCCTGCTGGAGCGCCGCGCCGTTCTTGAGCCGAGAGCCTAGCACGACGTGGGCGGCGCCGCGAACCAGCGGCTCGATGATCTTCGGCACGAGCGTCGGGTCGTACTGGTAGTCGGGATGGACCATCACGACGATGTCCGCGCCGGCGCGCAGCGCCTCCGTGTAGCACGTCTTCTGGTTCGCGCCGTACCCGTAGTTGCGGTTGTGGACGAAGATCTCGAGGCCGAGCTGACGCGCGACGTCGAGCGTCGCGTCCGTCGAGCCGTCGTCCACGAGGATGACAAGGCTCACGGCATCCTTGGGCAGCTCCTCATAGGTCATCCGGAGCGTCCGGCCCGCGTTGTAGGCCGGCATCACCACAACGACCTTGGGGCTCGTGTGCGCCTCAGCCATGCAAGCCGGTCGTCCGGGACGACCACGTCTTCGGCCGCGCCTGGACGATGAACTGGTAGCCCATCAGGCGCCGCGCGTTGCGCGCGATCACGGCGTTGATGGCGTGCGTCGCGGCCAGCCAGCGCTTGTGCCAGCGCGCCGGCAGCACCTGGTAGAGCGGCGCGGGTGTCGCGGTGAAACGCGACACCGAGAGTCCGGCATCGGCCAGCATCGCGAGCAAGGACCGCTCGGTGAAGAAGCGCAGGTGCGTGTGGTCGAGGATGCCGCGGTCGATGTAGTCGAACCGCCCGAACAGGAGCAGCAGGCGGATGTAGAAGTGCGCAATGTTCGGGACCGAGATCACGATCGAGCCGTCGTCCCGGAGCGAGTGGTTCAGCTCGACGAGCACCCGGAGGGGATCCGCCAGGTGCTCCAGGACGTCGGCGTACACGATGACGTCGAACGGCCCGCCCGGATCCGGCACCCAGCGGCCAAGGTTGACGGTGATCATCCGCTCGCAGTGGGCGGCGCCGGCCTGCGCGAGCGCGGGGTCGCCCTCGATGGCCGTCACGCGCCAGCCGCGCGCGGTCAGCTGGCGGCTCAGCAACCCGTCCGCGGCGCCGACGTCGAGCAGGCGCCGCCCGCGTCCGTCCCCGAGCCAGCGCAGGATCACGGAGTGGCTGCTGTGGGGATCGGGCTTGAGCACGTAACGTCGTGAGGCCATACTCACCGCCCCATCATCGGTCACCCGCGGCGCGGTCGGCAAGGTTGGAGTAGAGCCGGCGCCCGCCGCCCTGGGCGAGCAGGTGGACGCGCCCGGCCGGCAGCGCCCGCACGACGCTCCGCGCCGGCCCGACCCCGCTGACGAGGAAGACGCGCTGCGGTCCCGCCCACGCCGCCTCGAGTCGCGGCGAGTCCCAGAACGTGCCGCGCGCGTCCGGGAACGTCGCGCCGAAGGCCAGGTTGGACTGCAGCCCGTTGACGATCCTGACCGGCCGAGGGACCCGCAGCAGCAGCGCGGCGCCGTTCTCGATCGGGCCCTCGTGCGCGACCACGTCGTCCGGCGCCAGGCGCCGGGCCAGCGCGTCGGCAATCGGCGTGATCGCGCGCGCGCGCCCGAACTGCGCCATGCCCTCGCTCGCCACCGCGGGCAGGAAGGCGATGGTGGTCGCGAGCGCGATGCCGACGCCGAGCGCGGCCGCGTGCCGCCAGACCGCGACGGCCATCGCCACCGTCGCGACGCTCGTGATCACGGCGCCGCGGAGCAGGATCGGCAGCCACGGGTCGAGCGGCGCCTGCACGCCCGCCTGTCCGCGCGCCGCCAGGTTGCGCGTCGCCATGTCGAGGCTCGCGAGGGCCTCGCCCGGGATGCGCACCACGCCTCCCCAGACCAGCCAGAGGGCCGCCGTCGCGGCAGCGAAGAGGACGAGCAGCGGCGCCGTGAGCGTCCGCGGGCGGGCCGACCCGGGCGCGCCGTCGAGCGTCTCGTCCCACGCGCGCGCCACGAGCAGCGCGAGCGCGGGGAAGGCGGGCAGCCCGTAGTGCGGCAGCTTGAACGGCGACACCGTGAAGAAGCCGACCACGAGGACCGCCCAGAGCCCGAACAGCAGCCAGAGGCGCGCGGTCGCGTCCTGCCACGGCCGGCGGAACGCGCGCAGGATCGCCCAGGGCAGGGCGAGCGTCCACGGCAGGAAGGCCAGCAGCGTCACCACCAGAAACTCCACCGACCCGAGCGGCACGTCCTCGTCCGGGAACACCCGCTGGCGGGTGAAGTTCAGCACGTGGTTGTCCACGATCGTGTACCAGAGGAAGCCGCGGTTGCGCGACTCGGCCAGCAGGTACCACGGCAGCGCGATGGCCGCGGCGAGCGCCACGCCCCACCACGGGACCCAGGGCGCGAGCGGCCGCTCGCGCGTGAGCCAGAAGAAGACGCCGATCACGATCAGCGGCCCGAGCGCGCCGAGGATGTCCTTGGTCAGCGTCGCGAGGCCCAGGCTCGTATAGAAGAGCACGAGGCCCCGGCGGCTCCGGCCCCGGTAGGCGAGCACGAAGCCCGCGTACGCGAGCAGGACCCACAGGATGAACACCATGTCGGGCTTCACGATGCGGCCGTAGAGGAACATGCCCAGGTTGGCGGCGACCATGAGCCCGGCCAGCAGACCCAGGCGCGGCCCGCCGAGCAGCATGCCGAGGCGCGCGGTCACCGCGGCCACGCCGACGGCGGCGAGCGCGGACCAGAACCGCGCGGCGAGCGGCGTCGGCCCCGCGACCGCGAACGACCCGGCCATCAGCCAGTAGAGCAAGGGCGGCTTGTCGAAGTAGCGCACGCCGTTGGCCCGCGGCGCGACAACGTCGCCCGTGGCGCGCATCGACTGGGCGACCCCGGCGTGGAATCCCTCCGGCGGGTCGACGAACGGGGCGCCGCCAAGCCCCACGAAGTACAGGCCCGTCACGACCAGGGCGACGCCGAGCGCAACTCCTCGCACCGGGAGCCGCTACCCGAGCGACCCGCGCGTGCCACGGGTCATCACGAAACCTTCACCAGCGCCCCGGCGGGCAGCCGCCGGAGGAACGCCGCCAGCGCGTCCGCGAGGTAGGCGTGGTCGCGCGACTCGAGCGTGACCTTCACCTTGTACTCGGGGTTGGCGAACTCGGGGTACGAGCCGAGCAGCAGCAGCGGGAAGTCGGCGAGCAGGCCGTTGAGGTGGTCGGCCAGCGTCCCCTCGCCGACCCGGACGAAGACGCTCTTCAAGAAGATGGGCGCGTCGCGGAACCGCTCGCGGAGCGCCTCGAACTTCTGGCGGAAGATCTCGGGCACGCCCGGCAGGACGTAGACGTTCCGCATGAGGATGGTCGGGAAGCGCACCGGCTCGCCGCCGACCAGCTCGGCGCCGTCGGGGATCTCCGCCATCTTGAGATGGGTCTCGTTCAGGCGGTCGCCGTAGTAGCCCTCGAGGATCGCCACCAGCCGCGGGTGCCGGACGACCTTCACCGCCATCGCGCGCGCGACGCCCTCGATGGTCACGTCGTCGTGCGTCGGCCCGACGCCGCCCGAGGTGAAGACGACGTCGTGGCTCCGGCTCTGCGCGGCGACCTCCGCCGCGATCAGGTCCACCTCGTCGGGGACGACGCTGATGCGCCGCACCTCCACGCCCAGGGCGCGCAGCTCGCGGCACAGGAAGGTCGCGTTGGCGTCCGCGATCTTCCCCGAGAGGATCTCGTTGCCGACGAGGACGATGCCCGCGGTCTTCGGCATGCCCCCGGATTCTATCACCCGGGCGGCCGGCGGCGGAGCCGCAGGAGATGCTAGAATTGCGCGCATGGCGGACGCGGACCCGATCCGGCTCCACGGCTGGGCGCTCGTGCTCGGCGCTTC
Organism: Candidatus Rokubacteria bacterium GWA2_73_35; assembly: GCA_001790205.1. Taxonomy (GTDB): domain Bacteria; phylum Methylomirabilota; class Methylomirabilia; order Rokubacteriales; family CSP1-6; genus GWA2-73-35. The sequence goes on from MGBU01000048.1 coordinate 10,106, forward strand.
CTCGGGCTTCGGCGAGGCCACGAGCCTCGCGCTCGCGCGCGCGGGCCTTCACATCTTCGGCGTCCACCTCGACCGCAAGGCGACGCTGCCGAACGTCGAGCGCATCACCGGCCAGATCCGGGCGCTCGGCCGCGAGGCGCGCTTCTTCAACGCCAACGCGGCCGACGCCGAGAAGCGCACGGAGGTCGCGGCCGAGATGCAGCGCGTCCTCGAGGAGCGGGGCGAGCCCGGCGCGCTCCGCGTCCTCCTCCACTCGCTCGCGTTCGGCACGCTCAAGCTCTACGTGGCCGAGCCGATGAAGGACGCCGTGACCCAGGCGCAGATGGACATGACGCTCGACGTGATGGCGCACAGCCTCGTCTACTGGACGCAGGAGGTCGTCGGCCGCGGGCTCATGGGCCGCGGCGGCCGCATCTACGCGATGACCTCCTCGGGCGGCGCGCGCGTGCTGCCCCACTACGGGCCCGTCTCCGCCGCCAAGGCCGCGCTCGAGTCGCACGTCCGCCAGCTCGCCTCGGAGCTGGCGCCGCGCGGGATCACCGCGAACTCGATCCGCGCCGGCGTCACCGACACGCCCGCGCTCCAGAAGATCCCG
>MGBU01000049.1:0-10565 GCA_001790205.1 Candidatus Rokubacteria bacterium GWA2_73_35
CGAGCAGAGCCCCTGGCTGGTCTCCTTCGTCGAGCAGATGGCGCGGATCAACGGCGGCCGCGCCTTCCTCTCCGCGCCCGACCGGCTCGGCGAGTACGTCCTCGTGGACTACGTCCGCGCCCGGCGGGGGCGCACCGCCTAGCCCCCGTCGGCGCCGTGCGGCTCTTCTCCCACCGCCGGCGGCCCGTCCACCTCGGCCCCTGGCCCGTCGAGCGCCTCGCCCGCGCCGAGCAGGCACCGGCGCTCGCCGACGTGCCGCGCCTCGACGGCCCGCCGGCGACGGCGCCCGGCGACCTCGCCGTGAGCCACGCGACCGGGCCCTACCGGGCCCTCTACCGCGCGACGCGCGACGGCCCCGTCGCCCCGGCCCGCGCTCCCGTGCCCGACGACCCCGCGGCGCGCGCGGCCAACGTGAAGGCCGCGGCGTACTACCTGGACGCGAGCCTGGTCGGCGTCGCGGCGCTCGGGCCCGAGGCCTGGACGGGTCCGCCGGCGCCGCACACCCACGCCGTCGTGATCGCCGTCGAGTACGCCCGCGAGCCCGCGCCCGGCGGGCCCGGCGAGGCGTGGATCCGCGGCACCCAGCCCGCGCGGGCCCACCTGCGCGCCGCCGAGATCGCCGTCGTGATCGCCGGCTATCTCCGCAACCTCGGCTGGTCGGCGCGCGCCCACCTGGCCGGCGCCTCCGAGGTCGACGTCGAGCGCCTGCTGGTCCAGGCCGGCCTCGCGCGCGTCGAGGGCGGGCGGCTCGTGCATCCGTATCTCGGCAACCGCTTCCGCGCCGCCGTCGTGACGACGGACTATGCGCTCGCTCCCGACCTGCCGCTCGCCGCAGCCTCGCTCGCCGCGCGCTGGCGGAGCCACGGCCCGGGGTGGCTTCTCGGCTGGGGCGGCGCCACGCCGGGCTGGCGGCGGCTCGCCGGCGGCCGGCCGCTCCACCGCGGGCCCTACCCGATGGAGCGGATCCGGCGCGCGCCCGAGCCGACGACGCTCATCGTGCCCGAGGAGATCCGGCGCGTCCCCAAGCGCGGCAACTTCTTCACGCGCGCGCTCCACGGCGACCTCGGCGAGCGCGCGCAGCGCGAGCGCCCGCGCTTCGCGCTGAAGCACCCCTACACGATGGCGATGGCGCCGCTGATCCGCGGCATGGTGCCGAGACAGGACGGGCCCGTCGCGGCGCGTCGCGCGCCCGGGCTCGAGGATGCGCGCGCCAACGCCGACGCGATCAAGGCGCTCGGCTACTACCTCGGCGCCGACATGGTCGGCGTCTGCGAGGCGGTGCCGTACGCCTGGTACTCCCATCACGACGACAGCCGGCCGCTCGCGCCCTACCACCGCTGGGCCGTCGTGATGCTGATCGACCAGGGCTACGAGACGATGGAGGGCGCCTCGGGCGACGACTGGATCTCGGGCGCGCAGAGCATGCGCGCCTACCTGCGCGGCGCGCTGCTCGCGGGCGTCATGGCCGAGCACCTCCGGCGCCTCGGCGTCCCGGCGCGCCCGCAGACCAACGCCGACTCCGACGTGCTGCAGATCCCGCTCGTCCTGCTCGCCGGGCTCGGCGAGATGTCGCGCATCGGCGAGCTGGTGCTAAACCCGTTCGTCGGGCCGCGCTTCAAGTCGGTCGTGCTCACGACGGACCTGCCGCTCGTCGCCGACCCGCCGGTGGACTTCGGCCTCCAGGACTTCTGCCGGGGCTGCCGCAAGTGCGCGCGCGAGTGCCCGTGCCTCGCGATCCCCTTCGGCGACAAGGTCATGTTCAACGGCTACGAGACCTGGAAGCCCGACGTCGCCAAGTGCGCCGGCTACCGCGTGACCAACCCGAAGGGCTCGGCCTGCGGCCGGTGCATGAAGACGTGCCCGTGGAATGCCGAGGGGCTGCTCGTGCATCGCGCGTGGCTCTGGGTCGCGATGCACGTGCCGCCCGCGCGGCGGCTCCTGGCGCGCCTCGACGACTGGATCGGGCACGGGCGGCGCAACCCGGTGAAGCGCTGGTGGTTCGACCTCGAGTGGGTGGACGGCGTCGCCGTGGCGCCGCGCGCCGGCACCAACGAGCGCGACCTCCAGGTGGACCGCGTGCTCAAGCCCGAGGAGCTGCGCCTCGCCGTCTTCCCGCCGGACCTGCTGCCGCCGCCGGGCGCGACCGGGGCCGTGCCCGTGGACCGCCGGGCCGGCCTGGTCCGCGCCGCGACGCTCGAGACGCCCGCCGCGGCGCGCGCCCGCCTCAATCGAGCAGCGCGAGGCCCAGCAGCGCGCCCAGCTCGCTGAGCGCCTGCTCGGGCGTGTCCACCTTGATCGTGACCATCCCGAGCGCGCGCGCGGATTTCAGGTTCCGCCCGATGTCGTCGAGGAAGACGGTCGCCGGCGGCGGGACGCCGAGCTCGCGGCAGGCCAGCTCGTAGATCCTCGGATCCGGCTTGCGCAGGCCGACCCGGCACGACTCGACGAACGCGTCGAAGAGGGCGCGGAGGTCGGTCGGCCGCGGCGCGACCCCTTGCCAGTTGTTGGTGAGGGCGCCGACCCGGAGGCCGCGCGCGCGGAGCGTGCGGATGGCCGCGAGCATCCGCGGCCGTGGCACGCCGACCGCGGCGATCTCGGCCATCATCCGCGCGGCGTCCACGCGGAACCCCTGCGCCGCGCAGTCGGCCTCGAGCAGCGGATAGAACTCGGCGAGCCCGAGCTCGCCGCGCTCGAGCCGCGCCCAGGCGCCCGTCTCGCCCGCGGCGACGACGGCGCGGTTGATCGCGTTCGCGGGCAGCCCCTGCGCGCGCTCGTAGCGCGCGAGCGCGTGGAGCGGCGAGTCCTGCACGACCCCGCCGATGTCGAAGAGGACGGCCCGGAGCGCGCTCACCGCGGCGCGGCGGCGCCGGCCAGGGCGCGCGCGACCTCCCCGGCGATCGACGCGCGCGCCGGCCGCACGTGCCGCGGCCCGTAGTGCTCGGAGAGGCCCTGGCAGAGGAGCGGCAGCGCCACCGTGAAGTCGGTGAAGCACATCACGTTGCGTCCGGCCGGCGACTCCTTGCCCCACGAGATGCTCTCGGTGGCGACGCTGGCGCCGCCGAGCCCGCCGAAGACGGTGTTGTCGGTCGTGAGCTGGATCGCGGCCACGTGCGGGCAGGCCTCGGCGCTCCCGCGGATCGCGCACACGCTCGTCGCGGTGATCTGGATGAAGTCCTTCGGCACGCCGCCGCCCACGAAGATCGCCGAGGTCCCGGGGCCGGGCGGCATGAAGCGGTTCATGACCGCGAGCGCCTGCGCATAGTCCGCGAAGAAGTCCACGACGGGCCCCTTGCGCGCCGCCGTCCGGTAGCCCTCGGCGAGCGGGCCGTCGGGCGCCGCCGGCACGAAGAGCGGCACGCCGTGGCGCGCGCACACGGCCGCGAGCGTGCCCCGGAGCCCCTGCGCCTCGAGCCACGCCCCCAGCTCGCGCGTGAACGCGACCCCCGCGATCGCGGGCGCGCGCCAGGTCGCCGCGAGGTGCTCGAAGAAGCCGGCGAGGAAGTCCTCCATCGCGTCGTAGTCGCGCGCGCGCACGACGTGGTCGTAGAAGCGGTAGTAGCCCTGCCGCCACAGCGCGGCGTCGTCCACGTGCTCGGGGTCCACCTGGAGCACGCGCGCGCCGCGCGCCTCGAGCAGGTCCTCGGTCGCGTTCGCCGAGGTCGAGACCAGCACGTCCACGTAGCCGCGCTCGACGAGCCAGGCGACGAGCGGCGCCAGGCCCGCGCTCGCGAGCGACCCGGCGAGCCCGAGCGCGATCAGGGTCTCGCCGTCGATCATCCAGCGCCAGGTCTCGAAGGCCTCGCCGAGCCGGCGGCCCTGGAAGGCCGACTCGCGCATCCGCCCGAGCAGGCGGGCGACGCTCGCGCCGCCGTGCCCGTCGCCCTCGGCCCCGAGCACGCGCAGCGGCACGCGGGCCGGCCACGTCCGCTCCACCCTTTCGTCGCGCATCCGCCCGCCCTCCCGGCTAGACTCTGCATCATGTCGCAGGATGTCGCACGCCTTTTCGACGCAATGGCCCCGACCTACGAGGCGCTCGAGCCCTGGTACGAGCACCTCTACGACGTGCTCCACGCGATCCTCACGTCGGAGCTCCGCCCGCCCGCGGACGGATGCCGCCGGCGCGCGCTCGACGCCGGGTGCGGCACGGGCTTCCAGGCGGCGCTCCTCGGGGAGCTCGGGTACGCGGTCCACGGCGTGGACCTCTCGGCGGCGCTCCTCGGGCTCGCGCGGGCCCGGCTCCCCCGGGCGGCGCTCGCGCGCGCGAGCCTCGAGACCCTGCCCTACCCCGCCGGCGTCTTCGACGCCGCCGCCTGCTGCGGGAGCACGCTCAGCTTCGTGGACGACCCCGCAGGGGCGCTCGGCGAGCTGGCGCGCGTGCTGCGGCCGGGTGGGCGGCTCCTGCTCGAGTGCGAGCACCGCTTCAACCTCGACCTCGGCTGGGCGGCGGCGAGCGCGCTCGGGCGCGACGCCCTCGGCTACGGCCTCTCGCTCCGCGACGTGCGCGGGCTCGCGCGGGACGGCGTCTGGCCGGCCTACCCCGGCTACGGGAGGCTCCGGAGCTTCACGCGCGCGGAGCTCGACGCGCTGCTCCGCGCCGCCGGGCTCGCGCCCGAGCGCACGTGGGGGCTCCACGCAGTCACCAACCTGATCCCGTCCACCGTGCTCCACCGCCCGCGGCTCGGGCGCCCGCTCGCGCGCCTCTACCGCGCGCTGCGCGCCCTCGACCGCGCCCTCGCCGGCTCCGCGCTCGCCCGGTGCACGGCCAACAGCCTCGTCGTCCTCGCCCGCCGGGCGTGAGTCAGGGGGCGGGAACAAATCGGCACACGGGACCCCGTTGGGGGTGTCGGGGGGAGCGGCGGGCGCTCCCCCCGACGTCACTCAGGACCCGTGAACGAATCGCGTGATCGAGGAGCGCCACGGGTTCCCCGGGGCGCTCCGAGCGCCGGGGGGATTGGGGGGCCCTTCGAGGCCCCCCATGAACTCAGTAGCCCGGCTCGTCCAGCAGCGGGAACGCGCTCGTCGCGTGGGGCGGCCCGACCGGCGGCGCCGCGTGCAGGTAGCTCGCGTCGAGGGCGCCGGGCCGGTCCACGCCGAGGAGCCCGAGACAGATCCGGATCTCGTCCCCGAGCAGCGCGAGCGCGCGCACGAGGCCCGGCGCGCCGGCGGCGGCGAGGCCCAGGCACTCGAGCCGCCCGACGCCGACCAGGTCGGCGCCGCGCGCGAGCGCCTTGACGACGTCGGTCCCGCGCAGGACGCCGCCGTCCACGATGACCCGCGCGCGCCCGGCGACCGCGGCGACGACCTCGGGGAGCACGTCGAGCGTCCCGCGCCCGTGGTCGAGCTGGCGGCCGCCGTGGTTCGAGACGTAGACGACGTCCACGCCGTGCTCGCAGGCGAGCGCGGCGTCCTCCGCCGTCGCGATGCCCTTAAGGATCAGCGGCACGGCGTGCGTGTCCTTGAAGCGCTTGACCCGGTCCCACGCGAGCGCGGCCTGGACGTCGTGGCCGGTCGCGCGCACGCGCCAGGGCTTGACGAACCGGCGCGCCAGGTCCCGCTCGCGGCGGCTGTAGACCGCGGTGTCCACCGTGAGGCAGAACGCCCGGTAGCCGTGGTCCACGGCGCGGCGCACGTGGTCGTCCACGAACGCGTCGTCGCCCCGCACGTAGAGCTGGAACAGCCGGACGGTGTCGGCGGCCTTCGCCACCGCCTCGAGCCCGGGGGCGCAGACCGACGAGAGCATGTGCGCGACGCCGGCCTCGGCCGCCGCGCGCGCGACGGTCGCGCCGCCGCCCTCCGTGAACGTCTCGATCGAGCCGATCGGCGCGAGCATCACGGGGAGGCGGAGGGGCTGGCCGAGGAACGTCGTCGTGCAGTCGATCCGGGAGACGTCGCGCAGCACCCGCGGGCGGAACGCGAGCGAGTCGAGCGCCAGCCGGTTGCGCTTGAGCGTCGTCTCGGTCTCGGCGCCGCCGACCAGGTAGTCCCACGCCTCCGGCGCCAGGTTCGCGCGCGCCGCGCGGACGATCTCGTGCAGCGTCTGGAAGCGCTCGTCGAGGTTCGCGTCCACCCCTCGCCCCATTCCCGGCCGGCGCCCGGCCGCCCGCCAGTGTAGCGCAGTCGGCCCACCGCGCAGCCGGCCCCCTACACGGATCGCCGGCGTCGGGGTAGTATGCCGCCATGAGAGACGGCGGCGAGCTGATCGTCGAGTACCTGGTGCGCGAGCGGGTCCCCTACGTGCTCGGTGTCTGCGGCCACGGCAACGTCGGCCTCCTCGACGCGCTCTACGACCGCGCCGACGCGATCCGCATGATCTCGACCCGGCACGAGCAGACGGCCGGGCACATGGCCGACGCCTACTTCCGCGTCGCGCACCGCCCCGCGGCGACCCTGACCTCGTGCGGGCCGGGCTCCTGCAACATCCCGATCGCCGTGGCCTGCGCGTTCATGGACTCCTCGGCCTTCCTCGCGATCACCGCGAACGTGCCGACCTCCCAGTTCAACCGCGCGCCCTTCCAGGAGAGCTACCGCCACTTCCAGGCCGACTTCCCCTCGGTGCTCAAGCCCTACGTCAAGCGGAGCTGGCAGCCCACGCGCGTGGACATGCTGCCGACGGCGCTCCGGCAGGCGTTCGCGACGATGCTGGGCGGCCGGCCGGGCCCGGTGCACCTCGACGTGCCGTTCAACCTCTTCAAGGAGTCCGCCGAGGGCGTGGACGTGCCCGAGCCCGGCGCCTGGCGGCGCGGCATCGACTCGCGGAGCGGCGGCGACCCGGACACGGTGCGCCGAGCCTTCGAGCTGCTGCGCGACGCGCGGCGCCCGCTCCTCTGGGTGGGCCACGGCGTCGCGCTCTCCGAGGCGGGCGCCGAGCTGACGGCGCTCGCCCGGCGCCTCGAGATCCCGGTGATCTTCTCGCCCAACGGCTTCGGCACGCTCGACATGACCGACCCGCTCGCGCTCGGCTTCCTCGGGCGCAACGGCGCGTTCTCCGCCAATGAGGCCGCGCGTACGTGCGACGTGCTCCTCGCGGTCGGCGTCCGCTTCGACGACCGCTCGTCGTCCTCGTGGATCCCGGGCTACTCGTTCAACATCCCGCCGACGAAGCTCATCCACGTGGACCTCGACGTCCAGGAGATCGGGCGCAACTACCCCGTGCACCTCGGTATCGTCGGCGACGCGCGCACGGTCCTGCGCCAGCTCCTCGCGTGCGCGGAGGCCGGCCCGGCCCCCGACGCCGCCGCGCGGCGCGCCTGGCTCGCGGACTGCGCCAAGTGGCAGCGGCAGTGGGAGGAGTTCATCCGGCCCGACGCGGGGAGCGACGCGGTCCCGCTCCACCCGCGGCGCGTCGTCGAGGCGCTGCGCCGGGTGATGCCCGACGACGGCATCGTCGTGCCGGACTCCGGCGTCCACCACAACTGGGTCGTGCAGTTCTGGAAGGCGCGCCGGCCCGGGACCGTGCTCAACACGTGGGGCTTCTCGGCGATGGGCTTCGGCGTCTGCGGCGTGCTCGGCGCCAAGCTCGCCGCGCCCGAGCGGCCCTGCGTCGCGGTGTGCGGCGACGGCGGCTTCATGATGCGCCCCGACGTCCTCTGCACGGCGGTCGAGTACGACATCCCCGCGGTCTGGCTCGTCTGGAACAACTTCGCCTACGGCGCGATCCGCGACATCCAGACGGGCCTGCTCGCCAAGCGCGAGATCGCCACGAGCTTCGTCCGGGAGGCGACGGGCACGCTCTACAACCCCGACTTCGTCGCCCTCGCCCGCGCGTGCGGCGTGGACGGCCTGCGGGTCGAGCGCCCGGAGGAGCTCGAGCCCGCGTTCGAGCAGGCGCTCCGCGCCGGGCGGCCGTTCCTGCTCGACGTCCACGTGGACCGCGACATCAAGCCGCCCGGCGTCGGCACGTGGGAGCTGCCGCCGCTGCCGCACGCCGAGCCGAGCTTCGGCGCAAGGAGGACGCAGTGAGCGAGACGACGACGAAGCCGACCGCCAAGGTGATGCGCATGGAGGAGGCGTTCTGGGAGCTGCCGCCCGGCCACTTCCAGGCCTTCTCGAAGATGCTCGTGCACCCGACCAACGCCCAGACCACGCACTTCGACTTCCGCATCTCGAGCTACCAGCCGCGCGGCTACGCGGAGGTGCACGTCCACGAGGTCGCCGAGAACCTCTACTACATCCTCCAGGGCAAGGGCATCGTGGAGCTCGACGGCGTGCGGCACCTGGTCGAGCCCCACATGGTGATCCACATCCCGCCCGGCGTCCGCCACGGCATCTTCAACACCGGCGTCGAGGACCTCGTGTTCCTCGTCGTCGCCTCGCCGCCGTACGACATGCCCGCGGTGAAGCCGACCGGAGGGCGCGACCTGGCCTGAGCGCCCCATGAGCCGCTTCCCGCACCTCTTCGCGCCCGGGCGCCTCGGGCGCCGCACGCTCCGGAACCGCATCCTCATGGCGCCGATGGAGAAGAACCTCGCCACGGCCGACGGCGCCGTCACCCAGCGCTACGTGGACTACTGCGCGGCGCGCGCGGCGGGCGGCGCCGCGCTCATCCTGCTCGAGTCCATGTACGTGGACCCGGCGGGGAAGAACCACGTCTACCAGCTCGGCCTGCACGACGACGCGCTCGTGCCCGGCTACCGCCGGCTCGTCGAGGCCTGTCACGCGGAGGGCGCGCTCGTGGGCGCCGAGCTGCAGTTCGCCGGGCGCGAGACCTCGTCGCGGGTGACGGGCCGCCAGCCGCTGGCGCCCTCGCCCGTGCCGTGCACGGTGCTCACCGGCGGCGAGACGCCCCGCGAGCTGACCCTCGACGAGATCCGCGCGCTCGTGGCGCGGTTCGCGGAGGGGGCGCGCCGCGCGGTCGCCGCCGGCTTCGACGTGCTCGAGATCCACGGCGCCCACGGCTACCTGATCGGCCAGTTCCTCTCGCCCTACTCGAACCGACGCACGGACGCCTACGGCGGCGACCCCGCGCGCCGCCTGCGCTTCCCCCTCGAGGTGATCGCGGCCGTGCGCGCGGCCGTCGGGCCCGAGGTCCCGCTGGTCTACCGCCTCTCGGCCGACGAGCACGTCGAGGGGGGCCTCGGGCTGGCCGACGTGTGCGAGATCGCGCCCCACCTCGAGCGCGCCGGCGTGGACGCCCTCGACGTCTCGGCCGGCATCTACGAGAGCGCCGTCTGGATCGTCCAGCCGATGGAGGTGCCGCAGGGGTGTCTCGCGCCGCTCGCGCGCGCGCTGCGCCGCCGCGTCGGCATCCCCGTGAGCGTCGCCGGCCGCATCACCGACGCGGGCGTCGCCGAGCGTATCCTGGAAGCGGGCGATGCCGACTTCGTCACCCTCGGGCGCGCGCTCCACGCCGACCCCGAGCTGCCCCGGAAGAGCCTCGAGGGGCGCCTGGACGAGGTCTGCGCGTGCGTCGCGTGCCTGCGCTGCAGCGACCTCCTCGGCCAGAACCTGCCCGTGCTCTGCCTCGCCAACACGCACACGGGGCGCGAGCGCGAGTACGCGATCCGGCCCGCCGCGCGGCGGCAGCGCGTCGTCGTCGTCGGCGCCGGGCCCGCCGGGCTCGAGTGCGCCCGCGTCGCCGCCCTCCGCGGCCACCGGGTGACCGTGCTCGAGCGCGGCGCCGAGCCCGGCGGCCAGCTGCTCCTGAGCCGCGTCGTGCCCGGCCGCGCCGAACTGGCCGGGCTCGTGACCTACCTGGTCGGCGCCGTCGCGCGCGCGGGCGGCGAGCTGCGGCTCGGCGTGGACGCCGACGCGGACCTCGTCCTGCGTGAAGCGCCCGACGCGATCGTGCTCGCCACGGGCGCGCGCCCGGGGGTGCCGGCCCTGCCCGGCATCTTCGACGCGCCCGCGGTGGACGCCTTCGAGGTGCTGCGGCGCCCCGTCGCGGGACTCCGGCGCGCCCTCGTGCTCGGCGGCGGGGTCCTCGGCGTCGGCGTCGCCCACGCGCTCGCCGAGCGCGGCGCCGAGGTCCATCTGGTCGAGCCGGGCGAGGAGCTGGCGGGCGAGATCGGGCTCCGGCCCCGCTGGCGCTACGTCGCCGACCTCCGCGCGCGCCCGAACGTCACCGTCCACTTGCGCGCGACGGTCGAGGCGCTCTCCGCCGACGGCGCCCGCGTGCGCGCCGAGGGGCGCGAGACCGCGCTCGCGCAGCTCGACGTGGTCGTCCCCACGCGCCCGCTCGTGCCCGCCTCGGCGCTCGGCGAGGCGCTCGCGGCCCGCGGCGACGCGCCGCCCGTCTTCTCGATCGGCGACTGCGTGCTGCCGCGGACGGCGTTCGAGGCCATGCAGGAGGGCGCGGCCCTCGGCCACCGGCTGTAGAGGGACGGGCGCGCCGGGCTCATGGCCCCCCGTCCGCGATGGATACGCCTCGATCGCGCTTGCCACGAGAGGAACTTCGGGTTATGGTCGGGCCCTCCGGAGCGAGGTGGCGCATGCATGCTCCTCGGTCGAGCCCGGCAATCGTGTATGCGACGACCGCGGAAGACTGCCACCCTCCCGGGCTCACCCAGCGACGCCTGCCGAGCCTCGCAGCCCGACAATTTCGGGCCGACGCGCTACGCAGCGGCGGC
>MGBU01000049.1:10580-13337 GCA_001790205.1 Candidatus Rokubacteria bacterium GWA2_73_35
CGCAGACCTGTCTACTTCGAGTCAGCCAGACAACATGACCAAGTCGACGGAGCGTTAGGTCTCAACCGTCATGAGCGTTGCGCTGCCAACAATTGCGACTGAAGGGCGCCGGTTGCCGAAAGGAAAAACTCTCTTGCTGATCGCGCTCTGCCTTGCGGTCGCCGGCGTGGCGCGTGCGGAGGACTGGTCGGCGTGGCAGCGCGCCTACGATCCGGCGACGCGCACGCGCTTCATTCCCGTCGAGCTCTGGACCGGCGCGCCTTGGGACGGCACGCAGGAGATCCGCATGGCGCCCGCGGCGCTCGAGTTCGGGCCGCGAGGAGACAAGAGTATCAGGGGGCCGACGACCTGGAACGGCATTCAGGTCTACGAGCGCCTGAACCGCGACAAGCTCCAGCTCTTCGCCTTCCGCGACGACCGGACGGGCCTCGGCCGCGTCTTCGACTCGCGCTATCCGCAGCTCGGTTGCCGCGGCGAGGTGAAATTTCCGCTCGGCCGCTGGACGCAGGGCGAGGCGCGCGAGTACCAGCTCGACTGCGCGCGCGGCAAGCGGCCGCTCACAGTGACGATCGAGGAGATCGACTTCGTCTACGGCGGCGTGCCGCATTCGCTGCGATTCCATTGGCTCTTCATGGAAGGGCGCGGCCGCGGCACCGATATGCGCTACGTGTACAGCCCGCTGCGCGGGCTGGTCGACGTGCAGGGGAACGAGTAGCGATGCAGCTGCTGGCCACGGGTTTCAGCGATAACGAACAGTGGGCCAACGTATGAGGTTGAGACCTTTAGACGCCTATGCGATGGAGCTGACTGGGCCTGAGCGCCGAGAGGGCCTGAAGGATTGTTGGTACAAGTGGTAGGAGATGCACCATGCGGTTGGATGGCGCCCGGACGAGCAGCATGCCGATCGACACTGTCGCTAGGTTCTGCTGGAACTCGATGCCCCTGTCCATCGTGACGAGCGCATCGTACTCGGCTCCCATCCGTCGGAGGAGTTCGCCGTTCGTGATGCCAGTCCAGCCGCGGACGACCACGGTATCGACACTGTGGCCCTCGAGCGCGGCGGCGAGGTCTACCGGGAGCTGCTCGTCAAGAAGGACGCGCACCAGCCAACAGCGTAGCGCGCGCGAGGTCGAGCGCCGCGATCGCCTGGTCGCGCTTCACGGATGGGAACTGGCGGAGAAACTCGTCCAGGGTTTCGCCGCCTTCGAGGTAGTCGAACAGCGACTGGATCGGCACGCGCGTACCGACAAACACAGGCGTGCCCCCGAGGATGTCCGGGTCACTGTGCACGATGTCGCTTGGCCGGGTCATGCTGGCCGCAGTATACACGCGCAGCAACCGAGCGTATAACTCCGGCTTCCGGCCGACGGCCTTCGGCCGCGGCCGATACCGGCGTTGGACAGGCAAAGATGGGTGATCCAAAGCCGGCCATGAACCGGCGCATGTTGCGGTCAGCTTGCGGCGTCTCTCTCATCGCTCCAGTCTTCTTTGCATGGGCATCCGGAGTCGATCTCGGCCCTGTAAGAGGGGCATTCGCGCCATGGCGGCGGATAGCCACATGGCTCTTCCTGCCGATCGCTGCGTACCTGCTCGTGGCGCCCTTCGTCTACGACTTCTATCGGCGCAGCCGCAAACGGCTGGATTTCAACTCACGCGGCGCGGAAAGGGAAGTCATCTTCTTGACAGGCACCGCTGGAGCGACAGCAGTAGTCGGTTTGACATTTCTTCTCGTCGTATTCGGTGGTGGTTCCCGTTCAGAAATGTACGGTTGGAGTGCTATCTCGTTTGTGGTTGCCGCCTTCTGGAGTTTGCGGTGTCGACGCCTTATCGCATGATTGGGCACGCACTTGCCGGGGGACTGTCCAACTTCAGTATTCAGCCATCGGCCTCCGGCCGAGGCTGATACCAACGTTAGACAGACCCTGTGGCCACGGATTTCGGCGATGCGATCGAGTTGCTTGGGCGCTTCGCGGTCTTTTGGGGGTTCCTCTTGAAGCCACAGTTCCGCCGGGTCGTTCTGGAGGAGTGGAGGCAGCAGCCTCGACCCGGACAACTTCTCAGCCTCCTTGAAGGGCTCGGGAATGCAGTCATCGGACTACTTCCGCTGGCCGCACTTGGATTCGGCATCTGGTGGCTGGTGTGACGTCATCGTTGGCCGTGCCTTTTCCTACAAGCTCGTTGGGCGGCTTCACCATGAGGACAACGGGAGAATGACCGACAGCTACGCCACCGCGAAGGCCGCGTATCGGGAGTTACTCTCCACGATCGGACCCCGGGCCAGGGCGAACGGCTATCGGCGCTGGGCGGGGACCCAAGCGGGGTGGCAGAAGCCTGTGGACGCCGGGCAACGGCTCTTGTTCAAGTTCGAGGGCTACAGCCTTGTGAACCCCGACACCGGGAATTCGTTTCACGGCCTCGTTCAGCTGGAACCCCTGGATAGCCGGGGTTCCACGATTCTGCGTCAGTCGAATTTCTCGTGCTGCCTCGTCCAGGCCGAGCTCGACGAGCTGGCGCGAATCCAGGGAGCGATCAACCGGCGGCGGCCACCCCTTCCCGGGTATCTGAAGAAGGACGTGGCCAGGGACTCCCTGCTCGGCCATCATCTGCGTGCGTTGTACGACCCGACGCCGCGGTACCAGGAAGGGCGCATCATCTACTTCAGCGTAAGTACTCGCGTTTCCCCACGCCGGTCGGAGACGGCCCGTGCGGTGGCGGGGCTCTGAATCCGCGAACGACCTCAGATCAGGGGGTCAGGAG
>MGBU01000050.1 GCA_001790205.1 Candidatus Rokubacteria bacterium GWA2_73_35
GTTCTGCACGAACGGCCACCACCACGCCTGCACGACCTATCGACGCTGGAGACGGACAGGAGGAGTGTAATGGCAACGAAAGACAGCCTCACGATCGTCGACAACCGCACGGGCAAGTCGTACGAGGTTCCGATCAGCGACGGGAGCATCAAGGCCATGGATCTCCGCCAGATCCGCACCGGCCCGGAGGACTTCGGGCTCCTCTCCTATGACCCCGCGTTCACGAACACGGCGTCCACCCGGAGCAAGGTCACGTTCATCGACGGTGACAAGGGCATCCTCTGGTACCGGGGGTACCCGATCGAGCAGCTCGCCGAGAAGACCACGTTCCTCGAGGTCGCGTACCTCATCCTGCAGGGCGAGCTGCCGACGCAGAAGCAGCTCGACGAGTGGACGTGGCAGGTCACCCACCACACGTGGGTGCACGAGAACGTCAAGAAGTTCATGGACGGCTTCCACCACGACGCCCACCCCATGGGCATGTTCATCTCGACGGTCGCCGCCCTCTCCACCTTCTATCCCGACGCGAAGGTGAACGCCGACAAGGGCCGGCGGGACCTGCAGATCCTCCGGCTCGTCGCGAAGGTGCCGACGATCGCGGCCTTCGCGTTCCGCCACATCCTCGGGCAGGCCTACGCGTATCCCGACAACGACCTCTCGTACGTCGGCAACTTCCTCAACATGCTCTTCAAGACCACCGAGCTGAAGTACAAGCCCGAGCCGGCGATCGAGCGGGCCCTGGACGTCCTCTTCATCCTGCACGCCGACCACGAGCAGAACTGCTCGGCCAACGCCATGCGCGCCATCGGGTCCTCCGAGGTCGATCCGTACTCGGCGCTCGCCGGCGCCGCGGCCGCCCTCTACGGGCCGCTCCACGGGGGCGCGAACGAGGCGGTGCTCCGGATGCTGCGCTCGATCGGCTCGAACGCGCGGATCCCGGAGTTCATCCGGCAGGTGAAGGGCGGCGAGGCGAAGCTGATGGGCTTCGGTCACCGCGTGTACAAGAACTACGACCCGCGCGCCAAGATCATCAAGAAGATGGCCGACGAGGTGTTCGCGGTCACCCGGCCGAGCCCGCTCATCGGGATCGCGCGCGAGCTCGAGAAGATCGCCCTCGAGGACGAGTACTTCGTCAGCCGCAAGCTCTATCCGAACGTCGACTTCTACTCGGGGATGATCTACGAGGCGCTCGGGTTCCCGGTGGAGATGTTCCCCGTGCTCTTCGCGATTCCGCGCACCACCGGCTGGCTCGCCCAGTGGCAGGAGATGCGGGACGATCCCGAGCAGAAGATCGCGCGGCCCCGGCAGCTCTACACGGGGTACACGCAGCGTGACGTCGTGCCGATGGGCAAGCGGGGGTGAGGGCGGAGCACAGGTTCGAGCGGGCGCCGGCGCGCGTCTACTGGGAGCTGACGCGCGCCTGTGACCTCGCGTGCCGCCATTGCCGCGCCGAGGCGCTCTCCGAGCGTGAGCCGGACGAGCTGACCACCGAGGAGTGCCGGCGCGTCCTCGGCCGGCTCGCCGCGGCCGGGCCGCCGCTCCCGCACGTGGTCTTCACGGGCGGCGACCCGCTCAAGCGCCCCGACCTGCTCGAGCTGGTGCGCTCGGCGGTCGGGCTCGGGCTCGGGGCCTCCGTGGCCCCGAGCGCCACCCACGCGCTCAGCGCGGAGGCGGTCGACGCGCTCAAGGCCGCCGGCGTCGGGGCGATGTCGCTCTCGCTCGACGGCTCGAGCGCCGCGCGCCACGACGGGATCCGCGGCGTGCCCGGCTGCTTCGACGAGACGCTCGCGGCGGCCCGCCGCATCACCGGGGCGGGGATCCCGCTCCAGGTCAACACGCTGGTGACCGCCGAGACCGAGCCCGACCTGGAGGCGACCGCCGGCGTCGTCGCGGGTCTCGGGGCGGCGCGCTGGAGCCTCTTCTTCCTGATCTCGGTCGGCCGCGGGCGCACGCTCACGCCGCTCGGGGCGCACGCGTGCGAGGCGACGCTCGAGTGGCTGGCCGGCCGCGCGCGGGCCTGGCCGTTCGTGGTGACGACGACCGAGGCGCCCCACTACCGGCGCGTCCTGATCGAGTCCATGCGGCGGGCCGGCGCGAGCGCGCGCCAGATCACGTCGAGCCCGCTGGCGCGCAGCTTCGGCTTCCGCGACGGCAACGGGATCATGTTCATCGCCTCGAACGGCGCCGTGACGCCCTCGGGTTTCCTGCCCCTGGCCGCGGGCAACGCCCGGGAGGAGGACGTCCTCGAGATCTACCGCGGGGCGCCGCTCTTCCGGCGGCTCCGCGAGCCGGACAGCTTTCACGGCCGCTGCGGGATCTGCCCCTTCCGGACGCTGTGCGGCGGCTCCCGCGCCCGCGCCTTCGCGGCGACGGGCGACGTGCTGGGCGAGGACCCGCTCTGCGCGTACGAGCCCCCTCGCGTCGCCTGACGCTCGGCTTCTGGTAGGTCTGCCGCCCGGCTGTCCATCCCTCCGGGCTTTGTGTCAAGCTCGGCGGGGGGACAGGTGCTACCTGATTTTCACCTCGCTCGCCCGATCACTAACCCAACTTCCGCAGTTCGGTGACGAGACGGCGCGGGCCGGCGGTCGCGCCGTTCGTATCTCCCGTAGCCGTCGCCCGCCGCTGTCCGAAATGGCGATGTAGTGCCGACCAACTTCGTTGACTTCGCGGGCTGCCGTGACGGATAGGCTAGGCAATGTACCTCCGTCATACGACGCGGCGGAAGGACGGCAAGGTCCATCGGTACTGGCGGCTGGTCCGCTCCGTCCGCGTCGGCCGCAAGGTCGTCCAGCAGACCGTCGCACACCTTGGAGAACTCGATGCAGCCGGGCGGGCGCGTGCGCAGGCCCTGGCGCGCGCGATCACCGGCGACCGGGAGCAGCCCGATCTCTTCACCGTCGACGCGGCCGACGAGGCGATTCCGGTGCGGCTCAAGCAAATTCGCCTCGAACGCGGCCGCACCTTCGGCGACGTGTGGCTGGGCTGGACCCTGTGGCGAGCCCTGCGGTTGGACGAGTTGCTGGAACGGCTCCTGCCTGAGGGCCGGGAAGCCGTGCCCTGGGCCACGATGGCCGCCGTGCTGGTGCTCGCGCGGCTGAGCGAGCCGTCGAGTGAGCTGCACATCGCCGAGACGTGGTATCGCGGCACCGCGCTGGAGGACCTGCTCGCGTTGCCCGCGCCGGTCGTCAATGACGATCGGCTCTATCGGGCCCTCGATCGGCTGCTCCCGCACAAGCTCGCCCTCGAGCAGCATCTCGTCGCGCGGCTCGGCGCGCTGTTCGCCCTCGACTACGACCTGCTCCTCTACGACGTGACCAGCGTGTACTTCGAGGGGCTGGCCGAGGCCAACCCGCTGGCCCAGCGCGGCCACAGCCGCGATCATCGGCCGGACTGCAAGCAGGTGTGCCTGGCCCTGGTCGTCACGCGCGAAGGGATGCCGCTGGGCTACGAGGTCTTCGCCGGCAATCGCACCGGCGTGACGACCGTCGAGGAGATCGTCGAGGCCGTGGAAGCCCGCTACGGCGTGGCCCAGCGGATCTGGGTCATGGACCGGGGCATGACGAGCGAGGACAATCTCCAGTGGCTCCGCGAGACGGGCCGGCGGTATCTCGTCGGGACCCCCAAAGAGTGAACTGCGGAAATGGGCGCGCGCGATTGCCGACGCGCGGGACTGGCAGGCGGTGCGCGACGGCATCGAGGCCAAGCAGGGTGTGGGGCCCGACGGGGTGGAGACCTTCGTGCTCATTCGCTCCGTGGAACGGCGCGAGAAAGAGCGCGCGATGCACGAGCGCTTCGCGCGGCGGATTGAAGCGCGCTTGACCCGGCTGGAGCGGCGCCTGCAGCATGCCCGCCGGCCGCTGGACGTGCGCCGCTTGGAGCGTCAGGTCGGGCGCCTGCTCGAGCGCAACGGAATGTGTCAACGACTTTGAGACACCGTGGGCACGCATTTACTGTCGAACCCCGGACGTGAGGGCCGCGAGGCCGACGGCCGTGGCCTCGTTTTGGGGGGTATCAAGATGGCGGCCCCCCTCGAGATCGTCGATCGTGGAGCCGCTGAGACGCTGGTCTTGAAGCGGAGAGCCGGTGGCGTCCGTGATTCGCGGTTCCGGCCGGACGTTCGGCGCCGGCGGGTTGATCCAGACGGCCTCGGATACCGCAGGCGGCTCGGGCGGCCGGCGCACGAAGCGCTCGGGATGGGCGGCATAGGCCGCCGTGAGGACCTGCCGGCGCGCGGTGCGGACGAGCTCGACCTGCCCGTAGTGCACCATCGCCGGGGTGAGCCAGCCGATGCCGCCGTGGCGATGCGCGGTGTTGTACCAGGTGAAGAACGGGTGGCAGAAGGCGCGAGCATCTTCGGCGCTGCCAAAGCGGTCCGGAAACTCCGGCCGGGACTTGAGGGTCTTGAACTGCGCCTCCGAAAACGGGTTGTCGTTGGAGACGTGTGGCCGGCTGTGGGTGCGGGTGATGCCGAGATCGGCCAGGAGCAGGGCCACCGCCTTCGAGGTCATCGACGTCCCGCGATCGGCGTGGACGGTCAGCTGCCCGGGGCTGATGCCCTGCGTCTCGCAGGTCGCCGCGATCAGCCGCTCGGCCAGGCGGGCGCTCTCGGCGTGCGCGATCATCCACCCGACGACGTAGCGACTGAAGATGTCGAGGATCACGTAGAGGTAGTAGTACGTCCACTTCACCGGGCCGCGCAGCTTGGTGATGTCCCAGGACCAGACCTCGTTGGGGCCGGTGGCCAGCAGCTCGGGCCGCGGGGCCACGTGGCGGAGCTGGTGGCGCCGTTCCTTGACCTCGTGGGCGGCGGCCAAGAGCCGATACATCGTGCGCGGCGAGCAGAGGTACTGGCCCTCGTCGAGCAACGTGGCGTAGATCTCCCGGGGAGCGTGGTCGACGAAGCGGGGGCTGTGCAACTGCGTCACGACGGCCGCGTGCTCCCCCGGCGTCAGCGCCCGCCGTGGCCGCGGGCGCGGCCGCGCGATCGCCGGTGGCCGGCGGCGCCGGTAGACCGTGGCGCGGCTGACGCTCAGCGCCTCACACGCCGGTCGCCAGCCGACCTGCGGAGCCAAGGCGGTCACGGCGCTCAGCCGATGCTCCCGGCCTCGCCGGGCGTCGGGGCCGAGAGGCCCAAGATCTCGGAGAGTTTTTTTTGAGCCTCGATGATGGCTTCGGCTTGGTGGAGCCGCCGCGCCAGCCGCGCGTTGTCCCGCTGCAGCTCGGCCACCCGGCGGGCCAGCGGCGACACCGGCGCCGTCGGCCGGCCGCGCTTCTTCGGAGCCAAGGCGACCAGCGCGCCCTGCTCGCGCTGCCGGCGCCAGGTCGTCAGGTGCGAGGAGTACAGCCCCTCACGCCGCAGCAGGGCGCCGAGCTCGCCGACCCCGGCGCACTGGTCGGCCTGCCGCAAGACCTGCAGCTTGTACTCGGCGGTGAATCGGCGCCGCACTGCCCGCTCCGGAACCTCGGGATCGGGGACGACCGGCGGGGGGACCACGCGCAGCGGCGCCGCCGCGCCGCTCACCACCGCGGGGCTCGGGGCATCGGCTCTCTCCTCTCGGCCGGCCGGGGCCGGCCGCCGCACGGCCTTCGACTTCTTGGTGGTCGCCATGACTGCGACACCTCTCTCCGCCCTTCTACAGTAATTTCGGGAGAGCTCGGTGTCTCATCGTCATTGGCACAAAGGGCAACCAGCGGGCGGCGGGCCGCTACGTCATCGAGTTCGTCCCGGATCCGAGGCGCCCGGCCGGCGTGCGCCTGCAGTGGACGGCGCGCCCGGAATGGGATGACTGGGCGCGCTGGAGCGAAGGCTGCTACGTGCTGCGCACCAACGTGACCGACTGGAGTCCGGACGAGCTGTGGCGGACGTACATCCAACTCACCGACGCCGAAGCCGCGTTTCGGATCCAGAAGAGCGAGCTGGCGATTCGCCCGGTGTGGCATCAGCGCGAGGACCGCGTCCAGGCGCACATCCTCGTCTGCTTCCTCGCGTACGTCCTATGGAAGACGCTCGAACAGTGGCAGGGTCGCGCGGGGCTCGGCCGGAGTCCCCGGACGATCCTCGCCGAGCTCCGGCGCATTCAGAGCACCGACGTCGTCCTGCCGACCGAGGACGGTCGCGAACTCCGCCTGCGGTGCGTGGTGCGCCCGGACGCCGAGCAGGCCGCGCTCCTCGACCGCCTCGGCCTCGACCTTCCCGAACGCCTCAGGCTCCGGTCGCCAGCCCTCGAACGCGCGTCAGTGTAGTGCCGACTTTTTGGCTAAGTGCCCGAAACTACGACCCTGACCCCCTCGAACTGCGGAAGTTGGGCTAACTGGCGCGCCCAGCACCGATCGTGCGCGCACGGCAACCCCAGGCCGAGGGCGCGGGGGTTGCCTTGACAGCTCTCGCAGGTGCGCGAGGGAAGATCGGCTCAGCGTGGCTCAGTGTCGTTAAGGGCTTGCCGGCGGCGACCGTCGTTGGCTGTCTTGGATCTCGAGTCTAAGTTGCTGCAAGAGGCCTCTGGCCTTCTCCACGGTCGCGGTATCGTGGCCGACGAATCGAATGTCCACCTTTCGTACCGACCGAGGGCGTAACCTGGAATCCAGGCATAGTTCCAGAACCAGATCGGCGACTCGCCGATTGGGGCCCTGGAGAAAAGTGGTTCTGAATGCATACGATTTGAAGACACAGTCGGAGGTGCGCCAGAGATCGGGTGTCGCGGACTCCATGTACACGTTGGTGAAGTTCGTCGCGGTGGTCGCAATTGCGTCAAATCGATCCGGGTAGCCGAAGGTCTCGTACAGGAGCCTGAAGAAGACTCTCACAATCCTCTTGTCTTTCTCAGCTTCCCCCTTAGGGACACGGTCCTCGAAGTAGTTGAACAGCGCGGTCAGCCGGTCGAGGTTTCCGCTCTTCAGGCTCTCTAGAATGGCCCCGACACGAAGCGTCTCGGCCGCGAAGGACGGCCACGCCACCGCACATAGCGTAGAGGATATGACCACCGCAAGAAGTCGAGTTGCTGCCTTAGGCGCCAGTCTGCGCAAATGCCCTTGCGAGTAGCCGCCGCTCAAGTCTCGGCGGTCGGTGTGACCTACTTCCCACACAATTACCGTCCTTCGTTATTACCTTCCCAGGGTCATTCGACGCTGGTTCTTCTCAGGGGCATGGCGGTCGAGAGGCGTTACATAGTCCTCGGGCGAGCGCGAGAAGGCTGGACCGATCCCCGTGATCCAGCAGTAGGCGCGAGTCGGTGTCCGCATCGATGGGCGGAGGTAGGACAGTGCCGTGAACACAGAACCCTCCATGTCACGCCCATGCGCCTTCCAAGTCCAGCCGACGGCAAGCTTCTTGTAACTCAGGAGGTCATCCCAGCGAATTGCGTCGGTCCTGGTAACAAACCACAGGTGCAGCGTCGTGTCGTCCGAAGTCCCCTTGTAGGGCAGCATGATCATCAAGAAGAAACCAAGAGAGACCGTGATGGCTCCCACGACGACTCCCGCGAATGCGACGGGATCACTGTACCGATAGAGGACAAGAGCAGAAGCGATGATCACGGCGCCGCCAGCCGCGAAGAAAGCGGCGGACAGCGCCCCTTGGAACGTCCTAGTCCCAAACACGCTCACGCGGTGTCCGCTCAGGGCTTTCGACCTCCGAGTCGTGGGGGCATGTTCGCACGCGTCGCTGGAGGCTGCTCGCGCGAGCAAAATGCGATACACCATACCCAGGTCTGCGTCACCTCGCCGCTCAAGGTAAAGCCCTCGCCACCCGGTAACCCTACGCCCACCCCACCAGTGGCCCCAACGTAACCTCGGCCTTTGACAAACTCTGCCTGCCCCGCGATCCCCGTTCCATAGGGCCCTCCGGGGGCTTGAACGGATAGGCTAGTCACACCTCCGGTTCCCCGAAGTTGTTGGATCGTGGCAGCCGTGGTCCCTTGGAGTTGGAGGACAGCTGAGCCGCTCGCGATTGCACTACTACCGGCCCCTCCGCCTCCCACGGTGAGGGCGAAGCCGACCTGTCCAGAGGTGTCGACAACGATAGCTGCGGTGACACTACCAGCGGCCCCACCCGATGCACCGGCGATCTGCACACCGGCGCCTCCGGTGGCGAGTCCGAAGGGGTCGTTGTTGGAGATGGGATTGTTGCCGACGTAGACGTAGTAGTTCGGAAACCCCGCGGCGAGCCCGAAGGGATCCTCGCCGAGGAACCGATCGAGAGCGGGGCCGTAGTACCGAGCCCGGTAGTAGTACAGGCCGGCTGTTAGCGCCCACGCTTTTTGACATCTCCCTGCTCGACTTCTTTGTCACGGGATGAGCATGGGGCGCATTCGATGCGCCCCAGCGCGAGTACG
>MGBU01000051.1 GCA_001790205.1 Candidatus Rokubacteria bacterium GWA2_73_35
GCGGCGCACCGTCGGCGGCGCCGCGTTCACGCCTCCGGGTGCTCCAGCGCCTCGACCTCGGTCCGGAGTCGGGCGATGGCGTCGACCCTCGCCTGCACCGCCGCCGCTCCTGCCTCTTGCGTCCGACGCGCCTGCTCCACCGCGCGCTCGGCGGCCGCCGCCACGTCCTGCAGCCGGCGGCGCACCTCGGCCTCGAGCCCGCGCCGACTCTCGAGCACGCGTTCCAGGAAGTCGTTCTTCGCCCGCGCGCTGTTGGCCTCGAGCAGGCGCTCGAGGTACGCGGCGGCGGCGCGCTCGATCCTGCGGCGCCGGGCGCGCGGCGGACGCACGGCGTCGAGCAGCCCCGCGCCCACCGAGGCAGGCGCCGCGGTCAGCATCTCGGTGTAGACGAGACGGCTCCGCGCCGTGACGCCCGTCATGACCTCCGGGCGGGACAGGCGCGCCAGCTCCGGCGAGGCGGCTGTCCGGTCGTGGACCTCGCCGAGCACCTCGGCGAACCGCTGCATGCCCTCGCGATAGAGCCGCTCGACCTCGGGCTCCTGCTCGCGACGCCACCGCTCGAGGCACTCGCGCGCGACGTCGACCGCCGCCCCGGTGGCCCGCGCGCGCGGCGCCCCGCCCGAGGCGAACACGCCGTCGAGCCGCGCACGCAGCGCCGCCCGCGCCTCCCGAAGCGCCCCACGGAAGAACGCGTCGCGCGCCTCGCTGAAGGCCCGCCGGAGCCGCTCCTGCACCGCGCTCATCCGCGGACCAAGCTCTTCCAGCGCCCGTTCCGCGCCGGCGATGGCCCGCCGGAGCGAGGCCACACGCGCCTGGGACTCGTGGAGCGGCCGCTCGAGCGCCTCGCGCTCGGCGTCGAGCTCGAGCAGGAGCGCGTCGCGGAGGGCCGCCGTCTCCCGGGCCTCGGCCGCCCGGACGAGACTCGCGCCCGAGCCCAGCGCCAGTCCCTCGAGGCACCACACGAGCGCGTCCCAGTCGCGCCCCGGCGGCCCGCCGGCCAGGCGCTCGACGGCGCTGACCTGGAGGATCGGCGCCACCGGGCGACGCAGGCGCTCGGCCAGCACGCGCTCGGTGAACCCGAGCGCCTCCGCCCGCTCGGCGTCGCCGAGCCGGTCCGCCTTGTTGAGCACGACGATCAGCTCGTGGGCGCTCCGCGCGATCTCCTCGACGAGGCCCAGCTCGTCGCCGGAGATCGGCGGATCGGCGCCGAGGACCAGGAGTGCCGCGTCGATGTGGGGCACGAAGGCGCGCGTCGCGGCGGTGCCGGCGGGCGAGACCGAGGCGATGCCCGGCGTGTCCACCAGGCACAAGCCCGTCGCGAGGAGCGGGCTCGGAACGAAGACCTCGACGCCGGTGACCCCCTTCTCGTTGCCCGGGTTGTGCTCCTCGGCGACGTACGTCGCCAGCGCGCGCGGGTCACAGTCCTCCCAGTCCCGCTCCCCGAAGCGGACGCGCGCGGCGACGCGCGCGCCGAAGCGCACGACCGTGACGGCGGCGGTGACGGGCACGACGCCGGTCGGCAGGACGGGCTCGCCGACGAGCGCGTTGATGAGGGTCGACTTCCCCCGCTTGAACTGGCCCACGCACGCCACGTAGAAGCGCCCCTCGCGGAGCCGCTCCGCCACGGCGGCGGCTTCGCGCGCGAGCTCGACGGCCCCGGCCTCGCGCGCCAGGCGCTCGAGGTCGGCCAGCGTCCCCTGCTCGGTCCTGTCGGCGTCCATAAAAAAAGCCCCTACCGGTGTCACTCCGGTAGGGGTCATCAGCCCGACGCGTCGGGCGGTTTCAGGCGAACCCCATCGCCTTGACGGCGCCTCCATTATCCATGGGGGCCTCCGAGGGTCAAGGCGCCCGCCCCCCTCCCCGCAGGAGGTCGCCGAAGATCCGGCGGCCCAGCTCGAAGCCGTCGCTCACCGTCGCGGCGGCTCCCGCGACGCCGGGGTTCGCCGCCCACCAGGCCCGCACGTGCTCTTCCGACCGGAAGAAGTTGAGGGTCGTTCAGAGCGAGGTCGCCATCCGCCGCGCGCCCTCGGCCCGCGGGCCCACCCACACCATGAGGCCCGCGGCCTCGGGCCCCGGTCCGTCCGGCGCGACCGGGAATTCCAGGGCCGCGCCGCAGTGGTGGCACGCGGACCGGACGCGCACCGGCTCGCCGAGCATCGGCGCGACGCCCAGCGCGTCGATCGCGCAGCAGGCGTACCGCTCGCGGCCGTCGGCGAGCCGCACCGCGAACGGCGTCGGCGCGGCGGAGAACGGATAGGCGAGGTCCACGCGGCCCTCGTGGACCCGGATCAGGTCGTCCGCGTCCAGCGCGGGCACCGCGTCGCGGACGGCGCCGGGAATTCCCTCCACCGGGATCGGCCCTCCGCGCGCGACGAAGGCGCGGAGGATCCACTGGAGGGCTTCCCCCTGTCGCGCGGAGCGGCGCGCGGCCCATCGCGCCTCGAGGGCGGGGTCGATCAGCTCCTCGGCGGTCCTGACGGGAAGGTCCATCAACCGGGGCGCCGCGGGAACTCCCAGCCCCAGAACCCGCCCGCGGGGCGCCCGTGCGCGTGGTAGTGGTCGGGGATGTTGCGCATCTTGTCGTCCACGTAGCAGTCGCCGAAGTGCACCTCGGTCACCGCGCGCAGCCGGGCGTGCATGTGCGTGACGTGCTCGGCCGGGGGCGCGATGCCATGCCAGCGCCAGACGACCATCGGCGTGCCGCACGCCTCGCACTCGGCGATCCAGCAGATCTCGTCCTCGTGGTACCAGGGCGTGAGGCGCAGGGCGCGGCAGAGCTCGCAGCCGTCGGCCAGGGCGAAGGCCTCGCTCACGCGCCGGGCGCCCTCAGGGCCGCATCTGGTGGAACGAGGGCCCGGGCCGCCGGAGCGGCGCCGCGAGGTTCGCGAAGTCGCAGAGGAGCGGCCGCGTGTCGCGCGGGTCCACGATCTCCTCGATCCAGAACGTCTCCGCCGAGCGGAACGGCGAGCGGAGCTTGGTCAGGCGCTCCTCGATCTCGGCGAGCTTCGCCTTCGGATCGGGCGCCGCGTCCAGCTCGGCGCGGTACGCCGCCTCGATCCCGCCCTCGAGCGGGAGCGAGCCCCAGCGGCCGGAGGGCCAGGCGTAGCGCGTGCAGTAGCGCCCACCGTTCCGGTGGGCGGCGCCGGCGACGCCGAACGCGTTGCGGACGATCACCGCGCACCACGGGACCGTCGTCTGCCAGATCGCCGACATCGCGCGCACGCCCTGCTTGATCGTGCCCGTCCGCTCGGCCTCGAGGCCGATCAGGAAGCCGGGGCAGTCCACGAGGTGGACCACCGGCAGGTGGAAGGTCTGCGCGAGGTCCACGAAGCGCTCGACCTTCTGGCAGGCGTCCGCGGTCCACGTGCCGCCGTAGAAGAAGGGGTCACCGGCCATGAGCGCCACCGGCCAGCCGTGAAGGCGCGCCAGGCCCGTGATGACGGGGCCGCCGTAGAGCGGCGCGATCTCGAAGAAGGAGCCCTGGTCCACGACCGCCTCGACGATCGCGCGCATCTTGTAGGGCTTGCGCGGGTCGCGCGGCACGGCGTCGAGCAGCCACGCCTCGCGGCGCGCCGGGTCGTCGTCGCGTGGGCCGCGTGGCGGCAGGTCGTCGATCGACGAGGGCAGGTACGAGAGGAAGCGCCGCGTGCGCGCGAAGGCCTCCTCCTCGGTGTCCACCGCGTCGTCCACGGCGCCGGCGCGGAGCTGGATCTCCCAGCCGCCGAGCTCGTTCTTCGTGAGCTTCTGGCCCAGGCGCTCGACGACCGGCGGGCCCGCGACGAACAGCGCGGACAGCTCCTTGACCATGACCGAGTAGTGCGCGGCCGCCAGGTGCGCCGCGCCGAGCCCCGCGACCGAGCCGAGCCCGAGCGCCACGCGCGGCACCGTCCCCAGGTTGGCCACGACCCACTCCCAGCCGGCGACGGCCGGCACGTTGGCGCGGCCCGTCGTCTCGATCGTCTTCACCGAGCCGCCGCCGCCCGAGCCCTCGACGAGCCGGATCAGCGGCAGGCGCAGCTCGTTCGCCATCTGCTCGCACATCAGGTGCTTCTCCCTGATCGTCGCGTCCGCCGAGCCGCCCCGCACCGTGAAGTCGTCGCCGCCGACGACGACCGGGCGGCCGTCCAGGCGCGCACGCCCGAAGACAAAGTTGGACGGCGTGAAGGCCCGGAGGTCGTTCCGCTCGTCGTAGCCGGCCGTGCCGGCGATCTTGCCCAGCTCGTGGAAGCTGCCCGGGTCCACGAGCTTGTCGAGCCGCTCGCGGATCGTCAGGCGCCCGCCGTCGTGCTGCCGCTTGACGCGCTCGGGCCCGCCGAGCTGCTCGGCCAGCTCCTCGCGGCGCCTCAGCTCCTCCAGCTCCTCTTCCCAGCCCATCCGCCTCCGTGCCTCCGCTCGCCCGGGGATGCCGTGATTCTACCGGGAAACCCGGCCGGCGGCGTCAGAGGCGGCGGCTCACGCGCGGATCGAGCGTGTCGCGCAGCCCGTCGCCGAGCATGTTGACCGCCAGCACGGTCGCCGCCAGGAAGATCCCCGGGAACAGGATGTTGTGCGGGAACAGGCGGAACAGCGCACGGCCCTCGGCCATGATGTTGCCCCAGGTCGGCGTCTCCGGCGGGATGCCCACGCCGAGAAACGACAGGATCGCCTCCACGAGGATCGCGGAGGCGCAGACGAACGTCGCCTGGACGATGAGCGGCGCGACGGTGTTCGGCAGCACGTGGCGCGCGAGCAGGAGCGGCAGCGGCGCGCCGAGCGCGCGGGCCGCCTCGACGTAGGGCTCCTCGCGGATCGAGAGCACGACCGAACGGACGAGGCGGACGACCCGCGGGACCTCGGGAATGACGATCGCGAGGATCACGGTGCGGAGGCTCGCCTTGGACAGCGAGACGAGCGCGATCGCGAGCAGGATCGCGGGCACGGCCATCAGCCCGTCCATGATCCGCATGACGACGTTGTCGAGCCAGCGGAGGTAGCCGGCGAGGATGCCGATGACGAGCCCGATCGCCGCGCTGATCAGCGCGACCGAGACGCCCACGACCAGCGAGACCCGGGCGCCGTAGACGACGCGGCTGTAGACGTCGCGCCCCAGGCTGTCGGTGCCCATCCAGTAGGTCAGCGTGGTCCGGGTCCCGTCGTCGGCCCGGACGACGCGCTCGGCCCCCGGCCGCTTGTTCCTGGCGACCGGGTCGATCCGCGCGGGATCGCGCGTGCCGAGGTACGGCGCCAGGAGCGCGATCGCGACGATCACGGCGAGGATCGAGGCGCCGATCAGGACGCTCCGCTGGCGGGGCATCCTCAATACCGGATCCGCGGGTCGAGGAACGTGTAGGTCAGGTCCACCAGGAGGTTGATGACCACGTAGACGGCCGAGAACAGCAGGACGACGGCCTGCACGGTCGGGTAGTCGCGCGCCAGCACGGCGTCCACCGTGAGCCGGCCGAGCCCCGGGATGCTGAAGACCGACTCGGTCACGACGACGCCCCCGATCAGGAGCGCGACGCCGAGACCGATCACGGTGACGATCGGCACCGCGGCGTTGCGCAGCACGTGCCGCACGAGCACGGGCAGCTCGCCGAGCCCCTTGGCCCGCGCGGTCCGCACGTAGTCGGCGTTCATGACCTCGAGCACGCTCGCGCGGGTGATCCGGGCGATGAGCGCCACGTAGATCACGGCAAGCGTGATGCTCGGCAGGACCATGCGCTCGAGGAAGCCGCCGAAGCCCTCGGCGAGGGGCTGGTAGCCCTGCACGGGGAGCCAGGCCAGCTCGATCGCGAAGAGATAGATCAGCGCGTAGCCGATGACGAACACGGGGACCGAGAAGCCGAACACGGAGAGGCCCATCACGCCGCGGTCAATCCAGGTCCCGCGCTTCCAGGCGGCGATCACGCCGAGCGGCACCGCCGTCGCCACGGCGAGGAACAGCGTGCAGACCGCCAGCGCGAGGGTCGGCTCGACCCGCCCGACGATCAGCTCGGCCACGGTCTTCTTGAAGAAGAACGACTCGCCGAAGTCGCCCTGGAGGATGCGGCCGAGCCAGATGACGAACTGCTCGACGATCGGCCGGTCCAGGCCGAGCTTCTCGCGGATCGCCGCCACGTCCTGGGACGTCGCGTTGTCGCCGGCGATGATGGCGGCGGGGTCGCCGGCGGTGAGGCGGAGCAGCATGAAGACGAGGACGGCGACGACCGCCATGACGGGGATCGTCGCCAGGAGCCGGCGGGCGATGTAGCCGAACATCTACGTCGCGAGCACGGGACGGATCGGTGTCAACCGGCCGAGGTCGGCCGGCGCGTGACCCGTGCCCGGGTCACGCGCCGCCCTCGCACCCTCGCGCCGGCTCAGCGCCCCTTCTTCTCGACGTTCCAGAAGACGGTCACGGGCGCCTCGATCATGCCCGAGACGTTCTTTCGCACCGCCACCGCGCCGTACCACTGGCCGAGCGGGAGATGGGTGGGATACAGCGTCTCCCGCACCTGCACCGCCTCGGCGATGGCCTTCTGCCGGGCCGGGTCGGTCTCGCGCGCGAACTGGTCGCGGAGGCTCTCGATCTCCTTGTCGCAGGGCCAGCCGAACATCGCCTTGTCACAGCTCGCGTTCATGAACCCCATCATGACGGGGTTCAGGATGTCGCCCGACACCCAGGACGTGAGGAAGGCGTTCCAGCCGCCCTTGTCCGGCGGGTCCTTCTTGGCCCGGCGGGCGACCAGCGTCTGCCAGTCCATCGAGTGCATGTCGACCTTGAAGCCGGCCCGCTCCATCAGCGCCTTGGCCACCGGCGCCAGGTTGGCGAGGACGGCGAGGTCGGTCGAGTGCATCAGGATGACCGGCGTGCCGTCGTACCCGGCCTCCTTCAGCAGCGCTCGCGCCTTCTCGACGTTCGACTCGAGCAGGCCGTCCATCCCCCTGGTCGTCGCCAGCGGCGAGCCGCACGGGAAGAAGGACTTGCAGGTCTTGTAGTAGTTGGGGTCGCCGATGACGGCCTTGAGGAAGTCCTCCTGGTTGAACGCGTAGAAGACGGCCTGGCGCACCTTCGCGTTGTCGAAGGGCTTGTAGAGGGTGTTGAAGCGGAACGTGTACTGGTTGCCGAGCGGGTTCAGGGTGACCAGCCGCACGTTGGCGTCCTGCTTGAGCACCGGGTAGAGGTCGTGCGGCGGCGACTCGATGTAGTCGATCTCGGCGGCCAGCAGCGCGTTGATCGCCGTCTGGTGGTCGGGGATCGCCTTCCACTCGACGCGGTCGATCTTCACGACCTTGCCGCCCGCGAGCCCGGACGGCGGCTCCGAGCGGGGCTTGTACTTGTCGAACTTCACGTAGACGGCCTTGTCGCCGGGCTTCCACTCCTCCTTCTTGAAGACGAAGGGGCCGGAGCCGACGAAGTCCGAGATCTGCTTGTTCGGATCGGTCTCCGCGACGCGCTTGGGCATGATGAACGGGACGTTCGAGCTCGGCTTGCCGAGCGCGCCGAGCACGAGGCCGGTCGGCTGCTTGAGGACGATGCGGAACGTCTTCGGATTGACGACCTGCAGCTCCCTGACGAAGGACATCAGCTTCTGGCCCATCGAGTCCTTCGCCCCCCACCGCTTGATGGACGCCACGGCGTCCTCCGCCGTGACGGGCTTGCCGTCGTGCCAGAGGAGCCCGTCGCGCAGCGTCATCGTGTAGGTGAGCTTGTCGGCGCTCACGTCGTACTTGTCGACCATCTGCGGCCGGATCTCGCCCTTCGCGTCCATCGCGAAGAGCGTGTCGTAGACCATGTAGCCGTGGTTGCGCACGATGTACGCGGTCGTCCAGATCGGGTCGACGATCTTGAGGTCCGAGTGCATGACCACACGCAGCGTGGTCTGCGCGAGCGCGGGCGGCGCCGGCGCGGCCACGGCCCAGAGCGCGGTCGAGAGCGCGAGCGCGGTTGCCAGTCGTCGTGCGGGACTCATAGACGCCTCCTGTGAGGGGTGCCCAACGCCCGCGCACATCGAGGCGCGGCGGCGGTGCGACGACATAACCACAGGGCCCTCGGCATGTCAACGCGCCGGCCGGGTGGGGCGAAGTCGCCCCTCCCCGGCGGTCTCCGCCCCAGGCCCGCCTTGGGCTCGGCGGGACGGGCCTCGTCCCCGCCGCTGGTGGACGGAGGCCCAACTGTCGACGAAGGCTGAGCAATTCCCTTTCCAAGGGCCTGGGTTCGCGATCCCGGGCTGCCCCGGCAGCCTCCTTGCACGGCCTCCGGCGGAGTAGTCCATGCGCTTACGGAATCGGCTGACCCGGGCGGTGGGGAAGCTCCTGCTTCCCGCCGCCCTCCTCTTCGCCGGCTGCGGCGAGAACCCGGAAGGGGTGCCGATCAGCATGGCCCAGCGCACCGAGGTGGCGTCGGTGCGCCCGCCGGAGCCCGCCGAGGCCGCGGGCGGGGCGTCGGCGCCGCTCCGCGTCGCGATCGCCAGCATCCTCTCCCCGAGCCGGACCCTGGACGACTACCACGACCTGCTGACCTACATGGGGCAGCGCCTGGGACGCCCGATCCGCCTCTACCAGCGCGGCACCTACGCCGAGGTGAACGACCTGTTGAAGAACCGCGAGATCGACCTCGCCTTCGTCTGCGCCGGCGCCTTCGTGTACGGCGAGCGCGACTTCGGGCTGGAGGCCCTCGTCGTCCCGGTGATGCGGCGGAAGACCACCTACTATTCGTACCTGATCGTCGGGCGGGCGAGCCCCGCGGAGCGGCTGGAGGACCTGCGGCGCAAGAGCTTCGCGTTCTCCGACCCCCTGTCGAACACGGCGCGCCTGGTGCCCGTCTACCAGCTCAGGCTCCTCGGCGAGACGCCCGAGCAATTCTTCAGCCGCACGGTCTTCACGTACAGCCACGACAACTCCATCCTGGCCGTCGCCGAGGGCCTGGTGGACGGCGCGGCCGTCGACAGCCTGGTGTACGACTACCTCGCCGCGCGGAATCCCGATGCGGTCGCGGGGACGCGGATCGTCGCGCGCTGGGGCCCCTACGGCATCCCGCCCATCGTCGTCCATCCCGCGCTCGATCCGGCCGTGAAGCGCGCGCTCAAGCGCTTCCTGCTCTCGATCCACGAAGACCCCGAGGGTCGGCGAATCCTGGGACGGCTGCTCATCGACCGCTTCGCCGAGGCCCCGCGGGGTATGTTCGACTCGATCCGCCGGATGATCGCGCGGGTCGAGCGGCGCTGAGCGTGGGCTCGCAGGGGCTCGGACAGCGCTTCTGGGCCGTGGCGGGCGCCGTCTCGATCCGCGTGAAGATCACGGGGATCGTGGTCGGCGTGATCCTGACCCTGGGCGTGGCGATGGGCGTGCTCGTGTACCGCGGCTTCACCGAGAGCCTGGAGCGGGAGCTCGAAGAGCGCGGCACCGCCATCGCCGTCAACCTGGCGAGCCGGAGCCAGGACCTCGTGCTCACCGACCGGCTGTTCGCCCTCTACACCCTCGCCCGGGAGACGGCGCGCGACAACAAAGACCTCCTCTACGCCTACATCACCGACCGGTCGGGGGCGGTGCTGGTCCACACCTTCAAGGGCGGGATGCCCGCGGGCCTGCTCGGCCTGCCGCCGCTCGCCCCTGGGGAGGCCACCCGGGTCAGGCTCCTGCGGACAGAGACCGGCATGATCCGGCACATCGCCGTGCCGGTCCTGGGCGGGCGCGCGGGCACCGTCCACGTCGGGATGTCGGAGGACAAGATTCGGGCCACGATCGCGGGCTACATCCGGCGGATCGTGCTCATCACCTCCCTGGTCCTCGTCGGCGGCGGGCTCCTGGGGTTCGGCGTGGCGACGATCCTCGGCCGGCCGTTGACCCAGCTCGCCAGCGCGGCCGAGGCGGTGGGGCGCGGCGACTTCACCTGGCGCCCGCCGCGCTGGGCCCACGACGAGATCGGACGCCTCGGCGCGAGCTTCGCCGTGATGGCGGAGCGGCTCGGTCGGATGCAGGCCGAGCTGCGGCGCCGGGGGGAGGTCCGCACCCGGCTCCTCGATCAGGTGATCACGGCGCAGGAGGAGGAGCGCCGGCGCATCGCCCGGGAGCTCCACGACGAGACGGGCCAGGCGCTCACCTCGCTCACGCTGGGGCTGGCCCAGATCAGGGAGGCCCGAGACCTCGACGAGGCCCGCGCCCGCGCCGGCGAGCTGCGCGGGCTCGCCGGGCGCACGCTGGAGGAGGTCCACAACCTCTCGCGCGGCCTCCGGCCGAGCGTCCTCGACGACCTGGGGCTCCTGCCCGCGCTCGACCTCCTGCTCAAGGAGCACGCCGCGAGCCGGGGGATTGCGGTGGACCTGCACGCGACGGGGCTCGACGGCCAGCGGCTCTCAGGCCCGGTGGAGGTCGCCGTGTACCGGATCGTCCAGGAAGCCCTGACGAACAGCGCGCGGCACGCCGACGCCCGCACCGTCAGCGTGCTCCTCGAGCGCCGCGACAACGCGCTCCACCTCATCGTCGAGGACGACGGGCGCGGCTTCGACGCGGAGAAGACCCTGTCCGACGGCGACGTGGAGCGGCGCCTGGGTCTCCTCGGCATGCGTGAGCGGGCCGAGCTCCTCGGGGGGAACCTCACCATCGAGTCGGCGCCGGGGCGCGGCACGAGCGTCTTCGTCCAGATCCCGCTCGGGCACGGCGCGGAGGCCTGAATGGGCCGGATCCGGATCCTCCTGGCCGACGACCACGCCGTGCTGCGCGCGGGGCTCCGGGTGCTCATCGACGCCCAGCCCGACATGGAGGTCGTGGGCGAGGCCTCGAGCGGCGCCGAGGTCGCCTCCCGCTGTCTCGCGCTCGGTCCCGACCTGGTGCTCATGGACCTCAGCATGCCCGGCGGCGGCGGCATCGCGGCGACGCTCGACGTCCGCCGCGAGTGCCCGCGGGCGCGCGTGCTCGTGCTCACCATGCACGACGACCCGGCCTACCTCCGGAGCGTCCTGGCGGCGGGGGCCTCGGGCTACGTGCTCAAGCAGGCCGCCGACACGGAACTGCTCGCGGCCATCCGCACGACCGCGCGCGGGGAGACCTACCTCGCCCCGTCGCTGGCAGGCTCCGTCGTCCAGGAGCTGCTGGGACGCAGGTCCCGCAAGGGTCAGAGCGAGACCCCGGCGCTGTCGGAGCGCGAGCAGGAGGTGCTGCGCCTCGTGGCCCAGGGCCACACGAACCAGGAAGTGGCCAACCACCTCTGCCTCTCCGTCAAGACCGTGGAGACGTATCGCGCCCGCCTGATGGACAAGCTCGGCCTCAAGAGCCGGGCCGACCTGGTGCGCTACGCGCTCTCCATCGGGCTCCTGTCCCCCGACTGAAACGCCGGGCGAAGGGTTCCAGGCGGCCCCGCGTCAGGGTTTCCCCGGCATGGCGGCCCGAAGAACTCAAGGGCTCCCCGACAGACAGCGCGAGGCGGCTCCGATATTCAAGAGATGAGGGCGCATCTGGCGCGCCAGGGGTCTGCCGCCGCCGTCTGGGTGGCCAGCGCCGCCGGCTCGAATCGTGGCTCAGAGGAGGGAACGCGCAATGGCGATCACACGACGGACGTTCCTCAAGGGCAGCGCGGTGGCCGGGGGGACCTCGGCCCTGGCGTCCTTCCTCGCGGGAGGGCCGAAGACGCTGGTGGCCTCCGCCCAGCAGCCGGCCGCGGCGACGGCCGGCGAGGACTTCGTGCCGACGACCTGCTGGATCGGCAAGCAGGACTGCGGCATGCTGGCCCGCCGGATCAACGGGCGCGTCGTGAGCTTCACGGGCCACCCGGACCACCCGCGGAACGTCGGCACGCTTTGCCCGAAGGGCGTGGCCCAGGTGATGGCGATCTACGACCCCAACCGGGTCCAGACGCCGCTCATCAGGACCAACGAGAAGGGGAAGTCGGGCACCTGGCGCCGGGCCTCGTGGGACGAGGCGCTCACGCTGGTCGGACAGAAGATCAAGGAGGTCCGCGCCCGGGACAAGCGCCTGCTCATCTGGCAGAAGGGCCGGAGCAAGGCCGGCGCCTTCTACGACAACGCCTTCGTGAAGGCGAGCGGGGCGACCGGGCTCGGCCACGGCGCCTACTGCTCGGACGCCGGCTACCGGGCCGCGGAGTACACCATCGGGCCCCACGGCGTGCTCCACCCCGACTTCCGCCACACGAAGTACCTCATCTCGTGGGGCTGGAACGTCACCAACGCGGGAGGCAACAAGTTCTGCTTCATCACCTGGCCCCAGCAGCTCGTCCAGGCCAAGGAGCGGGGGATGAAGGTCGTGGTCATCGATCCCCGCCTGCGCGGCGCCGGCCCCTTTGCCGACGAGTGGCTGCCGATCCGTCCGGGGACCGATCTCGCCCTCGCCCTCAGCTTCGCCAGCGTCCTGATCGAGAAGGGCTACGTGGACCGGGGCTACCTGGCGAAGTACACCAACTCGCCCTACCTCGTGAAGGAGGACGGCACCTTCCTGCGCGTGGACGGTAAGGAGCAGGTCTGGGACCCGGCCTCCGGGAGCGCCAAGCCCGTCGGCGCCGCGGGCGTCGAGCCGGCGCTCGAGGGCGAGTTCACGGTC
Source organism: Candidatus Rokubacteria bacterium GWA2_73_35 (assembly GCA_001790205.1). GTDB lineage: Bacteria > Methylomirabilota > Methylomirabilia > Rokubacteriales > CSP1-6 > GWA2-73-35. The sequence goes on from MGBU01000051.1 coordinate 12,511, forward strand.
GGCGGCGCCAAGGTGAAGACCGCGTACCAGCTCTTCAAGGAGCACGTGGCCAAGTCCACGCCCGAGTGGGCCGCGGGCGTCTGCGGCGTGCCCGCCGCTGACATCCGGCGCATCGCGACCGAGCTCGGCGAGAACGCCCTGATCGGCCACACCGTCGTCGTGGACGGCGTGACCCTGCCCCACCGCCCGGTGTCGGTCATGGCCTACCACATGGCCCAGCAGGAGCAGGGCTTCGAGGCGATCCGGGCGATGATCATGGTCTTCATGCTCCTGGGCGCGATGGAGGCGGTGGGCGGCGTCAGGATCGACTTCACCTGGAAGCCTTACGCCAACTACGAGAAGCTGGACCAGATCAAGATCAAGGACCCCCCGTACAACATCTACCTCGGAGACAGCAAGTACTTCCCGATCAACAGCAAGCTCCCGGGGATCGTGGCCAAGGTGATGCAGAACCCCGCCAAGTACGGGGTGGACTACACGCCCGAGGTGATGATCCTCCACATGGCCAACCCCCTCGGGTCCTTCGCCTCCCAGGCGGACTTCATCGCGGCCTACAAGAAGTTCAAGTTCGTGGCGGTCATCGACCCCTGGCTCAGCGAGACCGCGGACTACTTCGCCGACGTGGTCCTCCCGGCGGCGACGATCGAGAAGTACGAGGGGCCGCTCGGCGCCTCGGACCAGTACGTGGACGCGACGACCCTCCGGGTCCCGCCCATGAAGCCCCTCTTCCAGAGCCGGCCGGAGATCGAGATCTACATGGACCTCTGCGAGAAGGCGGGGATCCTGTACGGCAAGGACGGCTACCTCGACCAGGTCAACCAGGCCCTCAAGCTGAAGGACGCCTACAAGCTCGACCTCGGCGCCAAGCCCGCGGTCAGGGACATCTTCGACCGCTGGGCGAAGTCCGAGGGGATCGCGGAGGGCGTCGCGTACTTCGAGAAGAAGGGCGTCAAGGCCAAGGGGGCGTTCCCGGCCAAGAAGTTCTACGGCTTCGCCCAGAGCCCGCCCTTCAACGGCAAGACCCATCGGCTCTACGGCGAGTCGCTCCTCCGCTACCAGCGGGAGATGAAGGCCAAGGGCGCGGAGAAGGTCTACTGGCAGGACTACACCGCCTTCCCCACGTGGCGGCCGCCGACCAAGGACGCCTCGCCGGCCGCGTACGACCTCACCCTCATCAGCTACAAGCTCGTCGAGTTCAAGCAGTCGCGCTCGAGCTTCATTCCGCTGCTGGCCGAGCTGGCGCCCGAGCAGCGGCTCGAGATCAACCCGAAGACCGCGAAGGCGAAGGGCGTCAAGGACGGTGACATGGTCTGGGTGGAGTCCCAGAACGCCCTGACCGGGGAGACGCGGAAGGTGAAGGTGCGCGCCCGGCTGACCGAGGGGATCAGGCCCGACACGGCCGGGATGCCTCATCACTACGGGATGTGGACCCACCCGTCGGCGAAAGGCCAGGGGCCCACGGCCAACACGCTCTTCTTCACCGGCGAGGGGTACGTGACCAACACGGCGGATCAGTCGTTCCAGGTCCAAGTCAAGGTCTGGAAGGCCTGAGGGAGGTGAGCGCGATGCCCAGATACGGAATGGTGATCGACCTCGACCGCTGCGTGGGCTGCCGGGCGTGCATGGAGGCCTGCAAGGTCGAGAACAACACCCCTCAGGCCATCTTCTGGATGTACCTGTTCCGCTTCGAGGAGGGCGAGTTTCCCGCCACCCGCATCTCGTTCCTCCCTCGCCCCTGTATGCACTGCGACAACGCGCCCTGCGTGAAGGTCTGCCCGACCGGGGCGCGCTACAAGCGGGACGACGGCCTCGTGGCGACGAACGCCGATGCCTGCATCGGCAGCCGCTACTGCGTCGCCGCCTGCCCCTACGGCGTCAACTCCTTCAACTGGAAGGAGCCCAAGGCCAACTATTACCTCGACTGGAGCGCGCCCTCGGCGGCGCAGGCGCTCAAGCCGGTCACGGCCGGCGCGGTCCCGCCGTACGACAACCCCGACCTCGACCGCAAGTGGGGCAAGGAGCAGCGGAAGATCGCCGGCGGCGGCCATCGCCAGGGCATCGTCGAGAAGTGCACCTTCTGCGTCCAGCGGGTGGAGAAGGGCCTCAAGCCGGCCTGCGTGACGGCGTGCCCGGTGTCGGCGCTCGAGTTCGGCGACCTCGACGATCCGGCGAGCGCGGTGTCGAGACGCCTGCGTAGCGACCGCAGCTTCAGGCTGAGGGAGGATTTCGGGACTGAGCCGCGGGTCCACTATATCGGCGCGGCGCGCGCCGGCACAGGGGCCCGCGAGATCGAGCAGCCAAAGGGGGCCACGGCATGAGCATCCCGCGTGCGGCGCAGGCACTCCTGCTGATCGGCGGACTCTTCGCCGTGGTCGCCGCCAGCGGGGCGGCGGAGGTTGGCGTCACGCCCTGGCCCACCACGGCCGAGCAGATCCGCAAGGGCAAGATCGATGTCGGCAAGAAGTACGGCATGGGGACAGATCAGCGCTTCCACCGGATCCACGAGTCCACGCTCGGGCTCGAGTGCGCCGCGTGCCACGCGGACCGGATCCCGGCCAGCGCGCGCACGTTCTCGGTACCGCCGGCCGTGGACGTCTCCCAGGCCTCGCCGGGCCCGGTCGACCGCCGGGTCTGTCAGGGCTGCCACGTCGGCGGGCCCGCGCGGGATGTCTACGGCTCGCAGAGGCCTTCCGAAGTCAAGCAACGCTAGGCCGGAGCCGGCTCCGGTGCGCCTCGCCGACCTGGCGCGCTGCCGACAGGCAGCGTACCGCCTGCTCGGCGAGGCGCTCCGCCCTCCCGAGCCCGAGCGGCTCGTCACGCTGCGCCGGGTGGCCGAGGAGCTGCGGGAGCGCCCCGGGCCCCTGGCCGAGCTCGCCTTCTTTCCCCACTGGCTCGACCTCCTCCGGCGGCTGCTACAATCGACTGACGGTGAGACAGGCCGGCTCGATGAGACCTACGTCAGGCTCTTCGTCGCGAGCCCTGAGGGTATCTGTCCCCAGCAGGCGTCGCACTACCTCGCGCCGGGGGCGCCGGCGGCCGTGATCGCCGACCTCGAGCGCGAGTACGCCGCGGCCGGCCTCGTGGTCTCCGCGGACGCGACCGAGCCGCCGGACCACGTCGGCGTGACGCTCGACTTCATGGCGCACCTCTGCGCGGAGGAGGCGGGCGCCTGGCGCCGGCGGGCGCACGCGAAGGCCCGGGCCCAGCTCGACCTCCAGGCGCGGTTCCTCGGGCGCTACCTCCGTCCCTGGCTGCCCGGGTTCGCGCGCCTCGTCGCCTCGCGCGACGGCGACGGCTTCTACGCCCGGATCAGCGAGACCGCCGCGACGCTCGCCGCCCACGACCTGGACCTCGTCAAGGTCCTCGCCGCGCGCGTCGGCGAGGAGGAGGCCCGGTGACCGTCTACCTCTGCCGCGACGCCGAGCGCCTGGCCAACGGCCCGGACCTCGCGGCCCTCGCCGGCTGGCTCGCCGAGCGCGAGCCCCGGGCCGAGGTCAGGATGGCGCCGGGCCCGTGCGACCACCCGGAGCGCTGGCTCGAGGGCGAGGGGACGCGCGCCGAGCGGCCCGTCCTCGCCGTCTGTGCGGCCGACGGCGCGCGGAGCGAGCTCCAGGCCCGCGCGCGCCGGCTCGGCTTCGACCCGGTCGCGGTCGAGATCGTCGACCTCGGCGCCGCCAGCGCGCTCGCCCACGATCGGGCCGCGGCCACGCGCGGAGCGCGGGCCCAGCTCGCCGCCGCCCTCGCCCGCTCGCGCGCCTATCGCGCGGGCCAGCCCGAGAGCACGAAGCCGGTGCTCACCTGGGACCGCGAGGTGAGCCGCCGCTCGCTGTTCACGCTGCCCCCGATCCGCTGGGACGTGGTGCCCGCGATCCGCGACGAGGCGTGCGCGGCCGGGCGCGGCTGCCGCGTGTGCGCGACGGCCTGCCCGCATGGAGCCCTCGCGTTCGCCGGCGGGCGCATGACCCTCGGCAAGCCCCAGTGCACGGGCTGCGGGGCGTGTGTCTCGGCCTGCCCCGTCGGCGCCGTCGAGCTGCCCGGGGCCTCGCTGGTCCAGGTCGAGGCTCAGCTCGACGCGCTCCTCGCCCGGGAGGCTCGAGACGGCTCCCCCGCGGGCATCCTGTTCCTCTGTCACGCGAGCGCGCCCTCGCTCGCCCGGCTGCCACGCCCGGCCGCGCCCTACCCGGTCGACTGGATGCCGGTCGAGCTCCCGTGCCTCGGCATGGTGACGCCCGGGTGGGTCCTCCAGTGCCTGGCGGGCGGCGCAGCGGCTGTCGGGATGCTCGCCTGCCGCAGCGAGGACTGCCGCTTCGGCCGGCGCGAGACGATCGCCGGCAGGCTCGCTTACTGCCGCGACGTCCTCCGGGCGCTCGGCGCCCCGGGCGACGCCGTGCGCTTCGCCGACGTGACCGACGAGCGCGCCCTGCTGGAGGCGCTCGCGCGTCCGCTCGCCGCGGCGGCTGCTCCGGACGGCGCCGCCCACCTCGACCTCCAGCCCGACCGGGGCGCGCTGGCGCAGGCGCTCGGTGGGCTCGCGCGGCGCCACGGCGGGGCGCCGGCGCCGACGCTCGACCATGCCGAGTCGCCGCTCGGGGTCGTCACGCTCGCCCCGGGCTGCACGGCGTGCGGCGCCTGCGCCCTGGCCTGCCCGACGGGCGCGCTCGCCCTCGAGCACGCCGGCGCGGACCTCAGCCTGTCCTTCGACGGCGCGCGCTGCACGGCGTGCGGCGTGTGCGCCCCCGTGTGCCCGGAGAAGGTGGTGCGGCTCGACCGGCGGACCGACCTCGCGGCGCTCGCCCGGGGACGGCAGGCGCTCCACCGGGACCATGTGGTGCGCTGCGAGAAGTGCGGCGGGCCGGTCGCGACGCGCGCGCTGCTCGAGCGGTTCCGGACGATCCTCGGCGGCGATCCGGCGCTGGCCACGATCAGCCGCTACTGCGAAGCTTGCCGCGGGTCGATCCTGTGACGGCGCGCGCGTCCCGGCTGGGCCGCATCCTGTTCCCCGACCCGCCGCGGCACGTCCCCGGCCAGCGCTGGCTCAACGTGGCGCTGCGCACCCTGCACCTCCTGGTCTTCGGCGCGCTCCTGGGGGGTCACGTGTTCGCGGTCGACGCCGCGCGCCTCGTTCCCTTCCTCGTCGCGACGATCCTGACCGGCGCCGCGCTCATGCTGCTCGAGCTGGCGCAGACCGTCCACTGGCTCTTCATGGGCAAGGGCGTGGCGGTCGCGGCGAAGCTCCTCCTGCTGCTGCTGGTCCCGCTCTTCTGGGAGCAGCGGGTCCCGCTGCTCCTCCTGGTGGTCGTCGTCGCCTCGGTCGCGGCCCACATGCCGTCGCGGCTCAGGCACTACTCGCTGCTCGAGGGCCGTCTCGTGGAGCCGGCCCGGGAGCCCGCGCCCGACGCCGCCCGCGGCTCCGCGCGGCGCGGCGTGCGCGCCGCTTGACCGGCCCCGAGCGGCCGGCTAGCGTGCGGCCGACCCGATGAGCGAGCTCGAGCCCTACCTGGTCCCCGGCGTGTTCATCGACAGCGACGACGCCGACGTGCGCGCCTTCGCCGCGCGGCGCGCGGCCGGCGCGGACGGCGCGCTCGCGCGCGCGGTCCGGCTCTACTACGCCGTCCGCGACGAGATCCCCTACGACCCGTACTACGTCGGCGCCGACCGCGCCTACTTCCGCGCGAGCGACTGCCTGCGCGCCGGGCGCGGCTTCTGCATCCCGAAGGCGGCCCTGCTCGCCGCCGCCGCGCGCGCCCTCGGCGTCCCGGCGCGCGTCGGCTACGCCGACGTCCGGAACCACCTCACCACCAAGCGGCTCGCCGAGCTGGTCGGCGGCGACCTCTACGTCTGGCACGGCTACACCGAGCTCCACCTCGAGGGCTCCTGGGTGAAGGCCACGCCGGCGTTCAACCTGAGCCTCTGCGAGCGGTTCGGCGTGCGCCCGCTCGAGTTCGACGGGCGCCAGGACTCGCTCTTCCACCCGTTCGACCGCGCCGGCCGCCGCCACATGGAGTACGTCCGCGAGCGCGGACACTTCGCGGACGTGCCCTACGAGGCCATCGTCCGCGACTTCGACCGGGCGCACCCCCGCTGGCTCACCGCGCGCGCGGCCGGCGCCCGGGCGGACTTCGCAGGCGAGGCCTCCGCCGACCCGCCTCGCTGACCGCCCGGCCCGCCTCCCTCGCGACCGGCCAGGGCGCGGGCGGGCGGGTGACACAGGGTGGGGTCTCCGCGGGGTCGGGCGAAGTGGGACCCCCTCGTCCCGTCCGCCGCGCGCAGCGCGGCGTTCGGGCGAGTGGGTGACGGAGCCCGAACCGCGGAGGCCCCACCCTGTGGCAGGACCCGCCCGCCGCACGACGTTCGTTCGCGAGGGAGGCGGGCCGGACGGTCAGCGGGGCTACGGGACGATGACGTGCTCGCGCGTGATGATGAACGGCGAGTCCGGCGCGATGAAGTTCGGCTCGTCGGCGCGCACGGCCGCGTACTCGGGGCTCGAGGCGGAGGCGCGCATCGCCTGCGTGTCGTCGAACCACGTGAGCGCCGCGCCGTCCCAGCGCGGCACGCGCCCGCGCTTGTAGGCCGAGCGCCGCGTGTGGCTCTGCACGTAGCGGCGGATCACGGGGATCCGCCCGGCCAGCGGCCCGTGGACCTCGCGCCAGTAGCGCTGGAAGGCCTCGACCGTCAGGTCCGGCCGGCGCGTCAGGAACTCGACGTTCTTCACACCTCCGGCGGGCGCCGGCCCGTCCGTGACGACGTGGTCCTCGGTGACGATGAGGCCCATCGTCGCGCGCTCGATGAACGCGGCCTCGTCGGCCTGGACGGCCGCGTACGCGGGCGTCCCGGCGAGCGCGCGCATCGCCTGCGTGTCGTCGAACCAGACCTCGGCGATCCCGTCGTAGACGGGCTCGCCCTTGCGGTAGGCGCCGGGCAGCGTGTGCGACTGCACGTAGCGCCTGAGGCCCGACAGGCGGATCACCACCTCGGGATGGCGCGTGCGCCAGTACGCCTGGAACGCCTCGACGGACATCCCGGATCGCCGCTTGAAGAACGACAGCGCCTTGATCATGACCGCCAGTATATGATCGGGCCCATGAAAATCCACCGGCTCTATCCCGACGCGAGCGGCGAGTCGCACTTCGAGGACGTGGAGGTCGCGTGCACGGAGGCGACGCGCGGCGGGCGGCTCTCGGCCCTCCTGCCGGCGACCGGACTCATCTTCCGCGAGGTGCCGCCCGACTACGACCTCGACTGGCACCCCGCGCCACGCCGGCAATACATCGTCAACCTGGACGCCGGCGTCGAGCTGACCGCGAGCGACGGCGAGACGCGCCGCATCGGCGCGGGCGAGGTCATCCTGGTCGAGGACACCTGGGGCAAGGGGCATCGCTCCCGGGCCCTCGACGGCAGGCCGCGCCGCTGCCTGTTCGTGACGCTCGACTGAGTGACGTCGGGGGGAGCGACCGCCGGCGCGCGGCTCAGCCGGCCCGCTTGATCGAGCGGATCATCCGCTCGAAGGCCTGGCGCTCCTTCTCGAGCGTGGCCCGCGGGCCCATTGCGCGGAAGAACCAGCGCGCGTCGGGGCCCTCGGCGATCGCGCCGAACAGCATCTGGTCCGGCGCCGGCGGGCCCGCCGGCGCGCCGCCCATCCCGCCGACGTAGGTCCCCGTCACCTCCACCACGGTCACCGGGACGTCGCCCACCCGGAGCTCGCGCGTCTTGAGCCGATCGCCCACGGGCGTGCCGTCGGGGCGCTGGAACTGGCCGGCCCAGCGCGCGACGTTCGTGCGCGCGTCGCCGCCCTGGCCGGGACCGAAGTAGAAGACGACGCCCTCCGCGGGGCCGCCCGGCCCCGCGATGCGGTACTGGGCGCGGCGCATCGGAGAGATCGGCGTCTCCACGGTCCAGCCCGAGGGCGCCGTCCAGGTGAGCCCCTGGGAGCCGGCGCCGCTCCCGGCGGGCGGCGCGGGCACGGACGGGCCCGGCGGCGGCTCGGCGAGCGACGGGTGACCCGGCGGAAGCTGGCCCGCCAGCGGCGGGGTCGTCGGCGCGCGGTCCTGCGCCACCCACACGCCGGCGGCGGTTCCCGCCACCACGAGGAGGAGACCGAGACTCACGACGCGCCAGCTCAGCACGGATGTCCTCCGGTCACGCGGGCGAGTATACCCAAAGCGCGGCCGCGGGGCAGGTTTGGATGGGCCCCGACGCCACGTGCGATAAGATCAGGGACATGGCCGGCGACCCGGCGACCCTTCCCGTGGCGCGCCGGCACGTCGTCCGCCGGCTCTACGACTGGACCGTGGGCTGGGCGGAGCGCCCCGGCGGGACGTGGGCGCTCTTCCTGATCGCGGTCGCGGAGTCCTCGATGTTCCCCGTGCCGCCCGACGTGCTGCTGATCGCGCTGTGCGTCGGCCTGCCGCGCGCCTCGTTCCGGTTCGCGCTCGTGTGCTCGTTAGGCTCCGTCCTCGGAGGTGTCCTGGGCTGGACGATCGGGCGCGCCGCGTGGCAGCTCGTGAGGGGCTTCTTCATCCCCTGGATCTTCTCCCAGGCGGCCTTCGACAACGTCCAGCAGCTCTACCAGGGCAACGCCTTCCTCGCGATCCTCACCGCGGCGTTCACCCCGATCCCCTACAAGGTCTTCACCGTCACCGCCGGCGTCCTCGACGTGAGCCTGGCCACCCTCGTCGCGGCGTCCGTCCTCGGCCGCTCCGCCCGCTTCTTCCTCGTCGGTGCGGTGATCTACCTCTTCGGCGCGCGGGTGCGGGCGCTGATCGACCGCTACTTCGACCTGTTCACCTGGGGGCTCCTCGCCCTCGGCGTCGCGGGCTTCCTCGCCGTCCGCTACCTCCGCTAGCCCGAATCGTTCGCGCCGCGGGTTCGGCCGAGAGGCCGCACCGGGGAGGGGTCGCTCGACCACGCGGCACGCGATCGCATCACCGTTTGGCGGCTGGGCTCCATCCGGACGCGCGAGGCCCGCAGCGACGCGTGGAGGGAACGGGTCTCGTCCACCCCTCCCCGGTGCGGCCTCTCGGCCCAGGCCGCGGCTTCACGGCGCCCGGAGCGGGGCGAGGCGCCCGGCCACGCGGAACCGGCCGGCGCCCTCGGGCGTCAGCACCACCAGCTCGCCCTGCGCGGGATGGATGCCGGTCCACTCGCGGATGTTGGTCCCGTGGGTGACCAGGACCAGGTTGCCGCCGCGCGGCGGCTCCGAGGCGCGCGCGCCGAACTCGGCGGCCTGCTCCCCGCTCCGGCTCCGGTCGTGGAACTGCGAGTCGAGGGCCGCCCACGGCTCGGCGCGGCCGAAGGCCAGGCGCGCCGTCTCGAGGCAGCGGCACCACCGGCTCGAGAGCACCCGGCCGATCGGCGCGCCACGGGCGCGGAGGGCCTCGCCGAGCCGCCGCGCGTCCTCCCGGCCCTGCGCCGAGAGGTTCCGCTGCGTGGCGCACGCCTCCAGCCTGAAGCCCGGCGGATCGCCGACGCCGGGATCCGTCTGCGCGTGGCGGAGGACGATGACCTGGCCGCCGCCGCGCAGGAGCGCCCAGAGCGCCTCGTCGGCACCGGCCGGGGCCGGCGCGAGAAGGAGCGCGCTCAGGACCAGCGTGTGGATCATCCCGCGACTATAGCCGACCGGCCACGCCCGGCCCAGCCGGGATGATATGCTCCTGTCCGGTCGACCGAGACGACAGGGAGGGCATCCATGAAGGCCGCCGCGGTAGTCGCGGAGATCCTCAAGCGCGAGGGCGTGCAGTTCCTCATCGGCTATCCCGTCAACCCGATCATCGAGGCGGCGGCGGAGGCCGACATCCGGACGATCATCGTCCGCCAGGAGCGCACGGGGCTTCACATGGCGGACGCCGTGAGCCGCGTCTCCTCCGGCCGGCGGATCGGCGTCTTCGCCATGCAGCACGGCCCGGGGACGGAGAACTCGTTCGGCGGCGTGGCGCAGGCCTTCGGCGACTCGGTGCCGATCGTCGTGCTCCCGGCCGGCTACCCGCGCCGGCTGCTGAACATCCCGCCGAACTTCAGCTCGTTCCTCAACTACCAGCACGTCACCAAGTGGGCCGAACAGGTCGTCCTGGCGGACGCCGTCCCCGCCGCGATGCGGCGCGCGTTCACGCAGGTCAGGAACGGCCGGCCGCGGCCGGTGCTGGTCGAGCTGCCCGTGGACCTCCTCCGCGAGGACGTGCCCGACGGCTGGAGCTACACGCCGGCGCCGCGCCTGCGCACGGCGCCCGATCCAGCCGACGTCGCGCGCGCGGCCGAGGTCCTCGTCGCGGCCGAGCGCCCGGTGATCTACGCGGGCCAGGGCGTTCACTACGCGCGGGCG
>MGBU01000052.1 GCA_001790205.1 Candidatus Rokubacteria bacterium GWA2_73_35
CTTGCCGGCGCCGTTCGGTCCGATGACCGAGAAGACCTCGCCCGCCCGCACCGCGAAGCTCACCTGGGCGAGCGCGGCGAGGGCGCCGAAGTGCCGGGAGACGCCCTGGACCTCGAGGATCACGCCGTCGCGCGCCACGGCCGGGCCCCCAGGAGCCGCCGCAAGCCGAGCAGCCCCTTCGGCATGAACAGCACGATCAGGATGAGCACCGCGCCGATCACGATGAAGTACCAGTCCACGTACGAGGAGACCTTCTCCTGGAGCACGATGAAGAAGGCGCCGCCGATGACCGGCCCCGTCAGCGTCCCGAGGCCGCCGATCATGACCATGATGATGAACTCCCCGGAGACCGTCCACAGCAGGAGGTCCGGCGTCGCGAACGCCGCGCGCCCCGGGTAGAGCGCGCCGCCCAGGCCGGTCAGGAGCGCCGAGATCATGCACGCCGCCATCTTGTAACGCTGGACGTTGTAGCCGAGGAACCGGGCCCGGTCCTCGTTCTCGCGGATCGCGACCAGCACCTTGCCGAAGTGCGAGCCGACGAGCACGCGGCACGCCGCCCAGGCCAGCGCCAGGTAGACCACGATCAGGTAGTAGTTGCGCATCGGCGTGTCGAGCGTCACGCCGGGCAGGAGCTCGGGCGGCGGCACGCCCTGGATCCCGTCCGAGCCGCCGAAGGTCTGCGTGTAGCGGAAGAAGGTGAAGACGACCTCGGCGAAGACCAGGGTCAGCAGCGCGAAGTAGATGCCGCGGCGGGCGGTGGCGAAGTAGCTGACGACGAGCGCGTAGAGCCCGACGATCACCACCGCGAAGCCGAGCGACGCCCAGAGCGAGAGGATCCCGCGCTCGAGGAGGATGGCCGTGGCGTACGCGCCGAGCCCGAAGAAGGCCGCGTGGCCGAAGGAGACGAGCCCCGTGTAGCCGATCAGGAGGTCGAGGCTCATCGCGACGGCGCCGAACAGGAGCGCGTCGAAGGCGAGCAGCAGGTAGTAGTCGGTCATGCCGGGCACGGCCGGCAGCGCGGCCAGGGCCGCGAACACCGGCGCGGCGCGCCAGCCGAGCGTCCTACTCAAGGACGCCCTCCCGCCCGAAGAAGCCGCGGGGCCGGACGATCAGCACGACGATCATGATGCCGAAGATGGCGATGGCCACGCGCTGCGGGTTCATCCAGAGCGAGAACAGGCTCTGGGCGATGCCGATGACGAAGGCGGCCACCACCGAGCCGCCGAGCGAGCCCATGCCGCCCAGGATCACGACGATGAAGGCGAGCAGGATCATCTCCACCCCCATCTGCGGGTAGACGGTGAAGACCGGCGCCAGCAGGAGGCCGGCCAGCGCGGCGAGCGCCGCGGAGCCGGCGAAGGTGAGCGTGAACAGGCGCCGGACGTCCACGCCGAGCCCGTCGAGCATCTCGGCGTCCTGCACCGCCGCCCGCACGAGCACGCCGGCGCGGGTGCGCGTGAAGAACAGCCAGATCGCCAGCAGCAGCGCGCAGGAGATCGCGAGCAGGAAGATCCGGTAGTCGGGATAGGTCATGCCGAGGAGCGGCGTCGAGCCCGTGAACGGCGCCGGGATCCGCCGCATGTCGCCGCCCCACACCTGGCGCGCGCCCTCGCGGAGGACGAGCGCGAGGCCGAAGGTGAGGATCAGGCCGTAGAGAGGCTCGCGCCGGTAGAGGGGCCGGAGCATGGTGGCTTCGGTGAGCGCCCCCAGCACCCCGACCAGGATGGGCGCGACGACCAGGGCCACCCAGAACGACTGGGTGACCCCGATCACCACGATGCCCGCGTAGGCGCCGAGCATGTACAGCTCGCCGTGGGCGAAGTTCATCACCCCCAGGAGCCCGAAGATCACGGTCAGGCCGAGCGCCAGCAGCCCCAGCGCGGCCCCGAAGACGAAGCCGTGCAGGAGCTGCGGCAGCAGGACCGCGACGAGGTAGTCCACCCCGTGCCGGGCCTACTTCTTCTTGATCTCCCAGGTGAAGCCCTTCAGCGGATCCTGGCCCACCATGGCCGCGCCGATCGCGTCCTTGCCGTCGATGCGCGCGATCGGGATGTTCTTGCCCTTCTCGACGCGGTAGAGGTGCATGTCCATCACGACCTGGTGGTCCTCCGTGCGGATGCACTGCCGGCCGATGTGCGTCGCGTCGGTGCACAGGCCCTCGTGCGCCGCGGAGACCTTGTCCGAGTCGAAGCTCCCGGCCTTCTCGACCGCCGTCTTCCAGAAGTACACCGCGTCGTAGGCGCCGGCCGCGATGTTGGCGTCCACGCCGAACTTCTTCTTGAACTTCTGGTTGAACGCCTGCATGTTCGGGTCCGGGTTGTATGCCGAGAAGTGGTTGAGCTGGACGAAGCCCTCCATCGGCTCGGCGATCGCGGCCAGATCCTGCTGCAGCAGGAAGCAGTCGATCCCGGCGAGCTTGTACTTCTTGGTCATGCCGAAGGAGTGGAGCTGCGTCATCAGCCGCAGCGAGTCCGTGCCGGCGAAGGCCAGGAACAGGACGTCGGCGCCGGAGGCGTTGATCGCGCCGAACCACGGGCTGAAGTCCTTCGTGTCGAGCGGCGCGCCCGCGACCCCGACGACCTCGCCGCCGAGCCGCTCGAGCGCGGTCTTGAACTGCCGGCCGTCCGACTGCCCCATCGCGTAGTCGGTGTAGAAGATGTAGACCTTCTTGCCCATCTTGTCGAGGATGTACTTGGCCAGGCCGTTGGCCTGCTGCCGCGAGTCGGGCTGGTTGGAGAAGTAGTACTTGTGGAACTTGGTCGTCCGCATGAACTCGGCGCACGAGACGGAGTTCCAGTGGATCGTCTTGTACTTCTTGGTGACGTCCATGACCGCCATCGTCGAGCCGCTGGACACCGCGCCGATGATGAGCTTCACGCCGTCCTGCAGGATGAGCTTCTCGGCCTTGCGGACCGCGGGCGCGGGCTTGGTGTCGTCGTCCTCGGCGATCACCTCGATCTTGTGCCCGAGGACGCCGCCCTTCGCGTTGATCTCCTCCACGGCGAGCTGGATGCCCATGGACTGGTACTTCCCGTACCCCTCGAAGACGCCGACTTTCGAGCCCAGGTCGCCGATCTTCACAACCTTCTGCTGGGCCACGGCGGGCGCGGCGAGGAAGACGGCGAGCGCGACCGCCACGAGCAGAGCGAGCGAGGTGACGCGCTTCATGGGTTCCTCCTTGACGGGGTTGACGCTTCGATGACGTCGGTGAGGATCTGTGCGATCTGCCCGAGGGACGCGCGCAGCCGGTCCGGGGCGGCCGCGGTCCTGGCGTAGGTCTCCGCATCGTCGAGCGCGAGGCGCATGGCGGCCGAGCGCTTGCTGTCGCGCGTCGACACGGCGAAGTCGATCAGGTTGTAGTAGCGCCAGATCGCCTCGAGGAACTTCGAGCCGGTCGCCGCCGCGTCCGGAGGCCGGACGCCGGGCCGGCCGAGCTGCCGCGCCGCCTCGAGGGCGAGGTCCCGGGCGAGGGCGGAGAAGAAGACCGCGAGGTGGCCCTCGACCTCGCGCGCGTCGCCGGCCCGGAGGGCGGCGAGGGTGCGGGCCTCGAGCGCCGGCGGGAGCGCCGCCGCCTGCGCCTGCATCTCCCGGCGCAGCGCGCCGCGCTCGAAGAGGGCGAGCGCGACGTCCGCCCGGCCCGCCTCGAGCGCGAACTTGACCTGCTTGAAGCCGGCGCTGACCGCGTTGTCCTGCGGCGTGTAGGTGCCGACGTGGTGCGCGGCGGCGGGGGCGATTGTCGTCGCGAGGACCACTGGAGCGAGGGCCGCGAGGACGGCGACGACCGTGGGTGGCCTGAGAACGAAGCGCGTGGCTCCGACACGCCCGACCAGACGCGCTCCGACACCCCCGATCAGGCGCGCCATCGCCCTGCCATCCTGAGGGCGACGAGGCCGGCGAGCCACCAGAGCGCGACGATCGCCGCGCCGCCGAAGGGCATCCACACGACCCACTCCGCGATCGTCTTGCCCCCCTCGATCCCGCGATACGGGATCAGGACGCTCCACAGCAGGTAGCCGAGAGGATACCCCGCACCGCCCACCGTGAGAAGGGCGATCAGCAGCCGCCCGCCGCCCGCCCCCGCGAGGGTCGCGGCCACGGAGGTCGTGGCCAGGATCACCAACCCCATCCCCTCGGCGTGGAGATGGAAGAGGCGCAGGCCGGCGTCGAACTTCACGAGCGCCTCGTCGAGGATCCGCTCGTCCACGTCGCGGACGCCGACGAGGCCGTGGACGGCCGGCCGCGCCAGCATGGCGTCGCGCGCCCAGCGCGCCAGCGGGAGCTTGAAGCGGGCCATCGACGCCCCGCCCACCTCGGCGAGCACGATCAGCACCACCGCCACCAGCAGGACCCCGCGCGGCGGCAGGCGCCAGGCGTCGCCGGCGGTCACCGGCGCCTCCGCCCGGTGGCGAGCGCGGCGCCGAGGCCGAGGAGGCCCAGGATCGCCAGGCTGCCGAGCCCCGTCAGGACCCAGCGCTCCGCCAGCTCCACGCCCGCGTCGCGGCCCAGCTCGAGGACGGCGAGGCCGTAAACCAGGTAGCCCGCGGGGAAGAGGGCGCCGAGCGAGAGCAGCAGGTAGAGGAGCCCGCGCGCGCGGCGCCCGGCGACGGCGCTCGCCACGAGCGTGCCCGTGAACAGCAGGACGAGGCCGAGTCCCTCGGCGTGGGTGTGGAAGAAGGAGAGCCCGGCCTCGCTCAAGAAGACCGTCCGCGCGCGGACCTCGTCGTCGTACTCGGCCGAGCCCGACAGGCCGTGGGCCGCCCGGTTGGCGTCGATGCGCTGGGCGGCGAAGCGCTGGATCGGCAGGCGGAGCCGCGCCATGGCCGCGCCGGCGGTCTCGCCCAGCGCGATCACGAGGACGGCCACCAGGATCACCACCAGCGGCGGGCGCTTCACGCGGCTCTCGGCTCCCCCCCGACGAAAGGTCCCGTGACACTACCACCGACGCCGGCCGTTGTCACGGCGCGCGGGGAGGAGCCCGGGCGCTCGCCTTGTCATGGCGCCTGTCGCAAGGTGGGCGGCCGGAGCGCGCTGGGCCGGGGGAGGGCAGGATGGAGCCGCTCCGCGACGTGCGCGAGATCGCCAGGGTGGCCTACGGCTTCATGGCCTCCAAGGTACTGTTCGCGGCGCTCCACCTCGACGTGTTCAGCCGCGTCGCGGACGGGCCAAAGGACGCCGACGCGCTCGCGCGCAAGATGGGGATCGCGCCGTGCCGCCTGCGCGCGCTGCTCACCGCGTGCGTGAGCCTCGGGCTCCTCGTCAAGGACGGCGACCCGGGCCGGCGCCGCCCCCGGGCTCTGCGCCGTAGCAGGCTTCTCACCCAGAAGTGATACCCTGGGACGGAGGAGGCGCACATGCGTGGGCTCCTGGTCCTCTTGACCGTCGCTGCGCTCGTGACGACCGGCTGCGCCGCCGCGCCGAAGCCGGTGTCTCCGCCGACCGTGGACATCTCCGGCAAGTGGCGCGGAATCTGGCGGGGCTTCGGCATCGAGGACGCGCCCCGCAAGGACGAGGTGACGGCCGAGCTGACCCAGCAAGGCTCGCGAGGCAGCGGGCGCATCGTGATGTCCGGCACGCTGGCCGCCGAGTCGATCCCCGAGGTCGTGCGGCTCGATGGGGCCTGGGGCTCGCAGGTGGAGTTCGAGGTGTCGGGCAACGAGGTCGTCATGCGCGAGGCGGTCGACGGCCGCCTGTTCATCTTCGACCTTCGGGTGGACGGCGACCGCATGGTCGGCAGCGTGCGCGACGCCAGGCCGCCCGTGATCCTCGAGCTGTGGCGCGTGAGAGCGCCTGCGCCGGTCGCTGCCGCGCCCCCGCCGGCCCCCGCGCCGGCGCCTGCCGCCCCTGCGCCGGCGCCCTCCGCGCCCGAGGCGCCGAAGCCGCCGGCGCCCGTCGCCCCGACGCCGGCGCCGCCGGCCGCGACGGCCCGGCCCGCGCCGAGGGACTTCGCCGAGATCCCCGAGGTGAAGCCGGTCTACTTCGATTTCGACAAGTACGACATCCGGCCGGCCGACGCGGAGATCCTCCGGGCCAACGCCGAGTGGCTCAAGGCCCGCCCGGAGATGGGCGTGCTGATCCAGGGGCATGCCGACGAGCGCGGCACCGAGGAGTACAACCTCGCGCTCGGCGAGCGC
The DNA here is from genome assembly GCA_001790205.1 of Candidatus Rokubacteria bacterium GWA2_73_35. Lineage (GTDB taxonomy): Bacteria > Methylomirabilota > Methylomirabilia > Rokubacteriales > CSP1-6 > GWA2-73-35. The sequence goes on from MGBU01000052.1 coordinate 6,132, forward strand.
CGCGCCCGGTCGGCGCGGAACTTCCTCGTCTCGCAGGGCGTCGCGGCCGACCGCATCGCGATCCTGAGCTTCGGCGAGGAGCGCCCGGTCTGCACCGAGAAGACCGAGGCCTGCTGGTCCCGGAACCGCCGCGCCGACTTCCTCGTCAAGCCGCGCTGAGGCGTTGGGGGGCGCCCGGAGCCCCCCATGAAGTCAAAAGGGCGGCGCCGCGAGCCCCCGCTCGTGGAAGTCGCTCGCGTAACGGAACGTGACGGGGTTGTAGACCGGCGAGGCCGGGTCCATGTCCACGTCCACGACGACGGGGCCCGGGTGGCGGAGCGCCTCCGAGACGACCGCGTGGACCTCGCTCCGCTTGCTGAGCCGCATGCCGCGCGCGCCCATGGACTCGGCCATCGCCACGAGGTCTGGGTTCCACGGCTCGCCCGTGCGCTCGATCCGGTAGTCGCAGAACACGTGCCGGTCGTAGAAGCGGTCCATCCGGCGCTCGAAGACCATCGAGCGGTTGTTCAACACGAGCCAGACGACCGGCAGGCCCTGCTCGACCGCCGTGGCGATCGCGGTGCCCGTCATCATGAACGAGCCGTCGCCGGTGAAGGCGAGGGCCGGGTGCCCGGGGTTCGCGAGCCGGGCGCCGATGAGCGCGGGGACGCTCCAGCCCATCCGGATGAAGTGGCCGTTGTTCGTGTGGACGTGGCGCGAGGCGGCGCGGAAGAAGCTCGGGCCGTAGCAGAGGATCTGCCCGGTGTCGAAGAGCACGGAGGTCTCGGGGTCCACGTCCCGCACCGCGCGCGCGGCCTCGTCGAGGAGCGGCGCGTAGTCGAGGGGCGGCCCCGGCTTCTCGCGCATGGGCGCCACCTTCGCCTCCCACGCGCGCCGCCAGCCCGCGATCCGCTCGAGCCAGGCGCGGTTGCCCTCGCCGCGGTAGCCGCGGGCGCGGAGCGCCGGGGCGAGCGCCAGGAGCGCCTGGCGCGCGTCGGCCATCATGCCGACTGCGACCGGGTAGACGCGGGCGATCTCGCCGGGGTCGATGTCCACCTGGATCAGGCGCGTAGTCTTCGGGATGTCGTAGATCGTCCAGCCGGCCGTCGTCAGGTCGGTGAAGCGGTTGCCGATCGAGAGCAGGACGTCGCACGCGCGCGCGGCCTCCACGCTGTGCTCGTCGCCGAAGCGCCCCGCGACGCCGACGTAGCAGGGGTGGTCCTCGGGGAACGCGCCCTTGCCCGCGAACGTGGTGCAGACGGGCAGGGCGAACTCCTCGGCCAGCGCGCGGAGCTCGTCCCAGGCGCGGGCGCTCGCGATCCCGCTGCTGACGACGACGAGCGGGCACCGCGCGCCCGCGAGCAGCGCCGCGGCCTCCGCGACGGCCTCGGGCGCCGGCGCGGGTGGGTGCACGTGCGTCCAGGCGCGCGGGTCGGGGATCTCGCGGATCTCGGTCGGCGTCGCCTGGATGTCGAACGGCACCTGGACGAGGACGGGGCCGGGCCGGCCCGTGATCGCGTCCTTGTAGGCGCGCAGGAACATCTCGAGCGCCGTGTCGGGGCGGTTCACGAGCACCGCGCGCTTCGTCACGGGCTTGGCCAGCGCGATCCACTCCTCGGGCCCCGAGCGGTAGGCCTCCTGGATCCCGCCGCGGTCGAACCACTGGCTCGGCCCGGCGCCGATCAGCGCGACGAGCGCGACGGAGGAGTAGTAGGCCTCGGCGAGCGCGGGGATCAGGTTCGTCGCGCCGGGACCGCCGCTCGCCACGACGACGGCCGGGGGCGGGCGGCGCGTCGTCCGCCAGTAGCCGTCCGCCATGTGGACCGCGTGGTCCTCCGAGCGCGTGCGCACGCCGCGGATCCGCGTGCGGTCGAGCGCGTCGAGCAGGGCCCAGTTGCCGTGGCCGACGACGCCGAAGAAGAACTCGGTCCCCGCGGCCTCGAGGAACCTGGCGATCGCGACCGAGGGCGTCATCGCGGGCATCGTGTCACCTCCGTGGCTGCGTCGTCGGGCCCAGTTTCGGCGCCGGCGCGCGCGGGCGGCAATAGGACCGACGGCTCATTTTCGTGGGCTGGCGGCCGCCGCGAAAGAAGTATTTCTTAACCCGGGCCTCTTGACAACACGCGGGGGAATTAACTAATACTGTCCCCGCGGCGGGGCCGCGGAGGAGGGTCGGTGAGCGTCGGGGCGCGGCTCCGGGAGGCGCGGCGGGCGGTGGGGCTCAGGCAGCGTCAGCTCGGCGAGAAGGCCGGGGTGACGCCGAGCCTCGTGTCCCAGATCGAGCGGGGGCGCACGTCGGCCTCCCTCAACACGCTGCGCAAGCTCGCGGGCGTGCTCGGCGTGCCGCTCGCCCACTTCTTCGACGAGCGCCTGACGGAGCGCATCAAGGTCGTGCGGAAGAACGACCACGCGCGCCTCACCTTCGACGGCGCCTCCGAGCGCTGGACGATCCTGGCCGCGGGCCTCGTCCGCGGGAAGATCCGGGCGGTCGTCGCGAGCCTCGGGCCGCGCCAGGCCTCCGGCGCCGGCGACAAGATCGTGGTCGAGCCGGGCGAGATGAAGCTCTGCTACGTGATCGAGGGGGCCATCGACGTCGTGTACGGCGGCCAGACGTACCACCTGCGGGCGGGCGACAGCGCCTACCTCGACGGCGGCGTGGACCACCGCTGGGCGAACCCGGGCGCCAGGCGCGCGAAGGTGCTCTGGGTGATCACGGAGCGGCGGCTGTGACGGCGCCCTCCGGCGGGGCCGGCCAGCGGTGGATCGGGCGCTCGGTCAGGCGGGTCGAGGACGCCCGGCTCCTCACCGGGCGCGGGACCTACATCGACGACCACCCGCCCGTCGGCAACCTCTTCCACGCGGCGATCGTCCGCTCGCCCCACGCCCACGCCCGCATCCTCGGCTACGACCTCGAGGCGGCGCGCGCGCTCCCCGGCGTCGTCGGCGTGATCACCGGCGCCGACGTCGCCCGGCACAGCAAGCCCTTCTCGGTCGGCGTCACGGCGCCCGTCCACTACTACTGCGCCGCCACCGACAAGGCGCGCTTCGTCGGCGAGCCGGTCGCGGTCGTCGTCGCGCGGAGTCGCTACGTCGCCGAGGACGCCGCCGAGCTGGTCCAGGTGCGGTACGAGCCGCTGCCCGCGGTCGTGGACCCCGAGCGCGCGCTCGAGCCCGACGCCCCCGTGCTCCACGAGACGGTGGGCACGAACCTCGCGAACAACCGGCGGCTCGTGTACGGCGACCCGGATCGCGCGTTCCGGGACGCCGAGGTGGTGCTGAAGGAGCGGTTCAGGTTCCCGAAGTACGGCTCGACGCCGATCGAGACGTACGGCGTGATCGCGCGCTGGGACGCGCTCGACGGCGTGTGCACGGTGTGGTCGAACTTCATGGGGCCGTTCATCATGCATCCGCTCACGGCGCGCGTGCTCGGCCTGCCGGAGAACCGGCTCCGCTTCATCGTGCCCCCGGACATCGGCGGCTCGTTCGGGATCAAGTCGCTCATCTACCCGTACATCGCGCTGGTCGCGCTCGCCTCGAAGCTCACGGGCGTCGCGGTCAAGTGGATCGAGGACCGCCGCGAGCACCTGCTCGCCTCCTCGACGGGCACCGACCGCGTCGCCTACCGCGAGCTGGCCGCGCGGAAGGACGGCACGGTCCTCGGGATGCGCTTCAAGTGGCTCGATAATGTCGGGGGCTACATCCGGAGCCCCGAACCGGGCTGCAGCTTTCGTCCGACCGGGAATTTCGTCGGTCCGTACCGGTTCCAGCATCTGGAGGTCGACGCCTCCACCGTCATGACCAACAAGTGCCTCACGGGGCCGAACCGCGGCTACGCCTGCGGCCACCTCTACTTCGAGACCGAGGGCATGATGGACCGGCTCGCGGCGACGCTCGGCCTGGACCCGGTCGAGGTGCGCCGCCGGAACCTGATCCCGGCCGGCGCGTTCCCGTACCGCACGCCGACGGGCGGCCTCTACGACTCGGGCGACTACCCGGCGGCGCTGGACAAGGCCGTTCAGCTCGCCAGGTACGACGAGCTCAGGCGCGAGCAGGCGCGGGCGCGGGCGGCCGGCCGGTACTTCGGCGTCGGCGTCGCGCTCGCCGTGGATCCGTCGGTCTCGAACATGGGCTACGTCGCGACGGCGCTCGACCCTCAGTTCCGCGCCAAGCCCGAGTACCTGCCGAAGTCGGGCGCGGTGGACTCGGCGACGGTCAAGGTGGACCCGCTCGGGCGCGTGCTCGCGATCCTCGCCACGACGCCGCAGGGGCAGGGCCACCAGACGATCGTCGCGCAGATCGTCGCCGACGAGCTGGGGTCCGTGCCGGAGGACGTCACGGTCGTGGACGAGATGGACACGTTCACGCGCGTGTGGTCGATCTCCTCGGGCACGTACTCGAGCCGCTTCGGCTCGGTCGGCACCAGCGCCGTCGCGCTGGCCGCGCGCAAGCTCAAGGCGAAGCTCGTCGCGTACGCCGCCCACCTGATGGACCTGCCGCCCGACTCGCTCGAGTTCCGCGACGGCGCCGTGCGCCCGAAGCGGGGCAAGGGGCCGTCCTACTCCGTCAAGGACCTGGCCGGCCGCGCCCACTGGAACACGGAGTCGCTCCCCGCCGGGATGGAGCCGGGGCTCCAGGCGACGGCGGTCTTCGGGTTCGACGTCGCCCGGGCGGTGGACGCCGAGGACCGCGTGAACTCCTCGAACACCTACGGGTTCATCGCCGAGATCATGGCGGTCGAGGTGGATCCGGAGACCGCCGCGATCAGGATCCTCCGCTACGTCACGGTCCACGACGCCGGGACGATCATCAACCCGATGATCGCCGAGGGGCAGATCTACGGCGGCGCGCTCCACGGCCTCGGGGGCGCGCTGTACGAGGAGCTCCAGTACGACGAGGACGGGCAGTGCCTCACCGCGACGTTCATGGACTACCTGGTGCCCACGGCGTGCGAGGCGCCGACGATCGAGATCGCGCACGTCGTCTCGCCCTCGCCGCTGACGCCGCTCGGCTCGAAGGGGCTCGGCGAGTCCTCCTCGATGACCGTGCCGGCGGTCGTCGCCAACGCGGTGAGCGACGCGCTCGCCCCGCTCGGGATCCGGATCACCGAGCTGCCGATCACCCCCTCGAAGCTCCACGCGATGATCCAGAAGGCACGGAAGACATGAAGCCTCCGAAGTTCGACTATCACGCGCCGACGACCGTGGACGAGGCGCTCGCGCTGCTCGGCCGCTACGGCGGCGACGCGAAGCTCCTCGCCGGCGGCCAGAGCCTGATGCCGCTGCTCAACTTCCGGCTGAGCCGGCCGGCCGCGCTCGTGGACCTGAACCGGATCCCGTCGCTCGCCTGGGTCCGGGAGGCGGATGGCCAGGTCCGCTTCGGCGCGATGACGCGCCAGCGGACCATCGAGTTCTCGCCGGTGGTCAAGGCGCGCGTACCGCTCCTCGCCGAGGCCACGCGCTGGGTCGCCCACCTGCCGATCCGCACGCGCGGCACGATCGGCGGCTCGATCGCCCACGCGGACCCCTCGGCCGAGTACCCGGCCGTGCTGACGGCGCTCGAGGGCGAGGTCGTCGCCCGCGGCCCCCGGGGCGAGCGCGTGATCGGAGCGAAGGACCTCTTCAAGACCTACCTCACGACGAGCCTCGAGCCCGACGAGATCCTGGTCGAGGTGCACCTGCCCGCGACGCCCGCGGGCGCCGGCTCGGCGCTCGAGGAGTTCGCGCGGCGCCAGGGCGACTTCGCGATCGTCGCGATCGCGTGCGTCGTCGCGCGCCAGGGCGAGCGCTGCACGCTCGCCCGCCTGGCGACGGCGGGCACGGGCCCCGTGCCCCTGCGCCTGCGCGCCGCCGAGGAGATCCTGGAGCGCGACGGCCTCGGCGCGGAGGCGCTCGACGCCGCGGCGCGCCGCGCGGCCGAGCTGGTCAGCCCCGACGCGGACATCCACGCCTCGGCCGACTACCGCCGCCACCTCACCGGCGTCCTCACCCGGCGCGCCCTCACGCGGGCGCTCGGAGTCGCCCGTGGCTGACCTCGTCAGCGTCCGCCTCAGGGTCAACGGCGTCGAGCGCGAGGGGCGCTGCGAGCCGCGCAAGCTCCTGGTGGACTTCCTCCGCGAGGACCTCGGTCTCACGGGCACGCACGTCGGCTGCGAGCACGGGATCTGCGGCGCGTGCACGATCCTCCTCGACGGCCAGGCGGCGCGCTCCTGCATCATGCTCGCGGTGCAGGCCGACGGCGCGGAGCTCATGACGGTCGAGGGGCTCGCGAAGGACGGCAAGCTCCACCCGCTCCAGGAGGCCTTCCGCGAGCACCATGGGCTCCAGTGCGGGTTCTGCACGCCGGGCATGCTCATGACCGCGCTCGACCTGCTCCGCACGAACCCGGCGCCGAGCGACGCGGAGATCCGCGAGGGCATCTCCGCGGTCCTCTGCCGCTGCACCGGCTACCAGGGCATCCTCAACGCCGTGCGGGCCGCGGCGCGCGCGCCCGGCGGCGATCGCTAGCGGGCGCACGCGGTGAGCGCGCCCGCGGCGCCGAAGCTCGTAGGCGCGCGCGTGCCGCGCCGGGAGGACCCCCGCCTCCTGACGGGGCAGGGAAGCTACGTCGACGACCACCGGCCCGCGCGGATGCTCCACGCGGCGTTCCTCCGGACGCCGCACGCCCACGCGCGCATCGTCCGCATCGACGTGGAGGCGGCGCGCGCGCTGCCGGGCGTGGCGGCCGTGCTGACCGGCGAGGACCTGGCGCGCGACTGCAAGCCCGTCCGCGCCGGCTCGCGAATGCCCGCCTACAAGGTGACGTCCTTCCCCGCGCTCGCGCAGGACACGGTGCGCTACACGGGCGAGGCCGTCGCGGTGATCGCGGCCGAGAGCCGGTACCTGGCCGAGGACGCCGCCGAACTGATCGTCGTGGACTACGAGCCTCTGCCCGCCGTCGCCGACCTGGAGCAGGCGCTCGCCCCCGGCGCGCCCGTGCTCCACGAGGAGGCGGGCGACAACCTCCTGCTCGCGCGCGAGTTCGCGCGGGGCGACGTGGACCGGGCGCTCGCGGGCGCCCACCTGGTCGTGCGCGAGCGCTTCCGTTTCCACCGGCACACGGCGGTCTGCCTGGAGAACCGCGGGGCGCTCGCCGAGTACGCGGGCGGCACCGGCGCCCTGACGCTCCGCTCCTCGGCGCAGTGCCCGGGGCTCGTCCGGGACATCCTCGCCGACCTCCTCGACGTGCCCGAGCACCTGATCCGCGTGGTCGCCGCCGACGTGGGCGGCGGCTTCGGCGCGAAGGCCTCGCTCTACCCGGAGGAGATCGCGGTCTGCGTGCTCGCGCGCCGGCTCGGCCGCCCGGTGAAGTGGACCGGCGACCGGCGCGAGGACCTGCTGGCGACCTCGCAGGCCTGGGACGAGATCGTCGAGGCCGAGCTGGGCGTGGCCGCCGACGGGACGATCGTGGGCCTGCGCGCCGAGGTCATGGCCGACGTCGGCGCCTACTCGATCTATCCCTGGACGGCCGCGATCGAGCCCGTGCAGACGATCTCGTTCCTGCCGGGCCCCTATCGCGTCGAGCATTACCGCGGCCGGACGCGCGGGATCACGACGTGCAAGGCACCGATGGGACCGTACCGCGGCGTCGGGCGCCCGCCGGCGGTGTTCGTGATGGAGGGGCTCCTCGACCGCGCCGCGCGCCGGCTCGGGCTGGACCCGACGGAGATCCGCCTGCGGAACTTCATCCGGGACGGCGACTTCCCCTACAAGTCGCCCTCGGGCATCGTCTGGGACAAGGCCTCGTTCACCGAGACCATGCTCCGCTCGCGCGAGGCGCTCGGCTGGGAGGCCGCGCGCGCCGAGGCCGCGCGGGCTCGCGCGAGCGGGCGCTGGGTCGGCGTGGGCGTCGCCTCGTACGTCGAGCTGACGGGGATCGGCTCGGCGATCACGGTCTCGCCGGGGATGCCGGTGCCCACCGGGACGGAGGCGGCGACGATCCGCGTGGACCCGTCGGGCACGGTGACGGCGATCTTCGGCGTCGCCTCTCACGGCCAGGGGCTCGAGACGACGCTCGCGCAGGTCGTCGCCGACGAGCTCGGCGTGCCGCTCGAGACCGTGCGCGTGGTCCACGGCGACACCGCGCTCTCGCCCTACGGCACCGGCACCTACGCGAGCCGCAGCACCGTGCTCGCGGGCGGCGCCGGCATCCTGGCGAGCCGCGACGTGCGCGAGAAGATTCTGAAGGTCGCCGGGCACCTGCTCGAGGCCGACCCGGTCGACCTCGTCGTGCAGGACGGCCGCGTCGCGGTGCGCGGCCTCGGCGACCGGCACGTGAGCGTGCGCGACATCGCCCGGGCGGCCTACGGCGGCGTGCGGCGGCTGCCGCGGGGCCTGGAGCCCGGGCTCGAGGCCACGCGCTTCTACGACCCCTATTACGGCACCGCGTCGAACGCGACCCACATGGCCGTCGTCGAGGTGGACCGCGAGACCTTCGGTGTGCGGATCCTCCGCTACCTCGTGACCGAGGACTGCGGCAGGATCATCAACCCGCTCGTCGTGGACGGCCAGGTGCACGGCGGCGTCGCCCAGGGCGTGGGCGCGGCGCTCCTCGAGGAGGTCGTCTACGACGGCGCGGGCCAGCTCCTCACCGGCACGCTGATGGACTACCTGGTGCCGACCGCCAGCGAGGTGCCCGCGATGGAGGTGCACCACATCGAGACGCCCTCGCCGACGACGCTCGGCGGCTTCCGCGGCATGGGCGAGGGCGGGACGATCGGCGCGCCCGCGGCGCTCGCCAACGCCCTGGCCGACGCGCTGTCCGATCTGGGCGTCGAGATCGACGAGCTGCCGGTCACGCCCGAGCGGCTCTTCCGAAGAATCGCGGGGGGAACATGAATCTGGGGCTCGCGGGCAAGGTGGCGCTGGTGACGGGCGCCGGGCGGGACATCGGCCGCGAAATCGCGCTGGTGCTCGGGCGCGAGGGCGCCGCGGTCGCCGTGAACTACGCGAAGTCGCGGGACGAGGCGGAGGCGGCCGCGGCGGAGATCCGCCAGGGCGGGAGCCGCGCGGTCGCCATCGAGGCGGACGTGACGGACTACGCGGCCGTCCGGCGCATGGCCGAGCGCGTCGCGGCCGAGCTCGGCCCGATCGACGTCCTCGTCAACAACGCGGGCATGGTCCGCCGGAAGTTCTTCCTCGAGACCCGGCCCGAGGAGTGGCCCGCGCAGATCGACATCGGCCTCTACGGCGTGCTCAACTGCTGCCACGCGATCGCCCCGGGGATGGTCGAGCGCCAGCGGGGCCGGATCGTCAACATCGCCGGCGACTCGGCACGCGTCGGCCAGGCGCAGCTCAGCATCACGGCGGCGGCGCGCGGGGGCGTGCTCTCCCTCACGCGCACGCTCGCGCGCGAGCTCGGGCGCGCCAACATCACGGTGAACGCGGTGACCTTCGGCTGGGTCGAGACGGGCCACGCCGACCGGAGCTTCTGGGAGGCCAACCGCGAGCGGATCTTGCAGGCCTACCCGATCAAGCGCCTGGGCCGCCCCGACGACATCGCGCCGCTCGTCGCCTTCCTCGCCTCCGACCTGGCCTCCTGGATCACCGGCCAGACCGTCAGCGTGAGCGGCGGCTACACGACGATCTGAGCCATGGCCGACCTCCGCGTCGAGGGCGCCGACTGGCTCCTCACCCTGGACCGCGAGCGGCGGATCCTCCGCGACGGCGCCGTGGCCGTCGCCGACGGCCGGATCGTCGCCGTCGGCAAGACCGACGACATCGCCCGCGACCACCCGGCGCAGCGCGTGATCTCGGCCCGCGGCAAGGTCGTGACGCCCGGGCTCGTGGACAGCCACATCCACACGACGTTCCAGATGAGCCGCGGGCTCGCCGACGAGGTCGGAAGCAAGCGCTTCCTCTTCGAGCGCATGTACCCCTACGAGGCGGCGCTCGACGAGGCCGACGCGCTCGCCTCGATCCGGCTCTGCGTGCTCGAATTGCTCACGAACGGCGTGACGACGTTCATCGACGCAGGCAACTACCAGCCGCGCCTCACGGCCGAGGTCGCGGGCGCCGCGGGCGTGCGCTGCGTGGTCGCGCGCTCGAGCTTCGACGTGGCCGCCTCGGCGATGGGCGTGCTGCCGCCCGCGTTCATCGAGACGACGGAGCAGGCCCTCGCGCGCGCCGAGCGGGTGGTGGAGGAGCTGCACGGCGCTCACGGCGGGCGCGTCCACGCGTGGCTCCAGTTCCGCGGGCTCAACAACTCGACCGACGGGCTGATCGTCGGGCTGAAGCGCCTGGCGGACCGCCACGGCGTCGGCGTCCAGACCCACGCCTGCTTCGCGCGCGACACGCGGGAGTCCTCGCAGGCCCGGCACGGCGTGACAGAGATCGAGCGGCTCGAGCGCCTCGGCGTGCTCGACCGCAACGTGCTCCTGGTCCACGTCGGCTGGGCGACCGAGGCGGAGCTCGATCTGCTGCGCCGGCACGACGTCAAGTGCGTGGCGGCGCCGTCCTCGAGCCTCCACACCGCCTACGGCAACATCCGCGAGGGCCACGTCCCCGAGCTGCTCGAGGCCGGCGTCGCCGTCGGCCTCGGCTCGGACCACGCCTCCTCCGGCGTCGTGGACCTCTGCCAGGAGATGTTCCTCGTCGCCGGCGGCTACAAGGAGGTCCGCACCGACGCCGCGGTCCTGCCGCCCGAGCGCGTGCTCGAGATGGCGACGGTGAACGGCGCGCGCTGCGCGCTCCGCGGCGAGGAGCTGGGGGCGCTCGAGGTGGGCCGCCGCGCGGACCTGGTGCTCTTCGACACCGCCCGGCCCGAGTGGCAGCCCCTCTACAACCCGGTCGCGAACCTCGTCTACAGCGCGACGGGCCGGAGCGTGGACACCGTGATCTGCGACGGCCGGGTGCTCGTCGAGGGCGGGCACGCGCTCACGCTCGACGCGGAGGCGATCGTCGAGGAGGCGCGGCGCCGGGCGCCCGGCATCCTCGCCCGGACGAAGCTCGAGGCGCTGGTGGCCCCGCGCTGGCCGGTGAGCTGATGCCGGTCGTCGACTGCCACCTCCACTGCTACGACTGGCCGATCCAGGCGCCCCCCTCGTTCGTCCGCTTCATGGACCGCGAGATGGCGCGCGCCTACGGCTCGTTCGCCGCGTTCGTCGAGCGCCACGCGACGGGCGAGGCGTACGAGGGCGTGCTCGACGAAGCCGAGGTGGACTACGGCGTGATCCTGGCCGAGCTGGCGCCGATCACCTCGGCGATCGGGAGCAACGAGACCGTCGCGCGCCTCTGCGCGGGCCACCCGCGGCTCATCCCCTTCGCGTCCCTCAACCCGTACCTCGTCGAGAACCCCGCGCGCGAGCTCGAGCGGCTCGTGCGCGAGCAGGGCTTCCGCGGCCTCAAGCTCTACCCGACGTACAGCTACTTCTACCCGAACGACCGGATGCTGTATCCCGTGTACGCGAAGGCCCAGGAACTGGGAATCCCGGTCGCGTGGCACACGGGCACGTCCGCCTTCCCGGCCTCGCGGCTCAAGTACGGCGACCCCCTGCACATCGACGACGTCGCCGTGGACTTCCCCGGCCTGGTCGCGATCATCACGCACAGCGGCCGGCCGCTCTGGTACGACACCGCCTACACGCTCGCGCGGATGCGGGAGAACGTCTACATGGAGATCGCCGGCCTGCCGCCCCGGAAGCTGCTCGAGTACTTCCCCGACCTCGAGCGCGTGAGCGACAAGGTGCTGTTCGGCTCCGACTGGCCGAGCGTGCCAACCATGAAGGGCAACGTCGAGGCGCTTCGCGCGCTGCCGCTCGGCGATGCGGCCCGGGCGCGCATCCTCGGCGGCAACGCCGTGCGCCTGCTCGGGCTCGCCTGAGCCATG
>MGBU01000053.1:0-2933 GCA_001790205.1 Candidatus Rokubacteria bacterium GWA2_73_35
GGCGCGGGCCAACGTCGCCGACACGACGGTCGCCGCCCCGTTCACGGGCACCGTGCTCAGGAAGCTCGTGGAGCCGGGCGAGGTGGTGGCGAGTGGCACGCCGCTCGTGACGCTCGTGGACCTCCAGCGCCTCTATGCCAAGGTCTACGTCGCGGAGGCGGAGCTGGGCCGCGTCAAGGTCGGCGATCCGGGGCGCGTCTACACCGACGCCTTTCCCGGGCGCGCCTTCGACGCGGTCGTCTCCGAGGTCGCCGAGCAGGCGGAGTTCACGCCGCGCGACGTCCACATGAAGGACGAGCGGATGAAGCTCGTGTTCGCCGTCAAGCTCGCGCTCGAGAACCCGGGCGGCGTCCTCAAGCCGGGCATGCCCGTGGACGCGCGTATCGGGGAGGGCCGGGAGTAGCGCCATGGCGACCGCGATCGAGGCGGAGGGCCTCGTCCGGCGCTTCGGGACACTGACCGCGCTCGACGGGGTCGCGCTCCAGGTCGCGTCGGGCACCATGTTCGGGCTGATCGGCCCGAACGGCGCCGGCAAGACCACCCTGCTCCAGATCCTGGCGGGCGTGCTCGATCCGACGGCGGGCCGCGCTCGCGTGCTCGGTCACGACGTGGTCGAGGACGCGGCCCGCCTGCACCTCCGGATCGGCTACGTCGCGCAGGAGTTCACGCTCTACGGCGCGCTCTCGGTGGACGAGAACCTCGACTTCTTCGCCGACCTCTACGGGGTGCCCGCCCGGGTGCGCGAGGAGCGCAAGGAGGAGCTGCTCCGGTGGAGCCGGCTCGCGCCGTTCCGGGACCGGCGCGCGGGGCGGCTGTCGGGCGGCATGCAGAAGAAGCTCCACCTCTGCTCGACGCTGATCCACGCCCCCGAGCTGCTCCTGCTCGACGAGCCGACCAACGGCGTCGATCCCGTGTCCCGCCGCGAGCTGTGGGAGATCCTGCACGACGTGGTCGGCCGCGGGCTGACCGTCGTCGTCGCCACGCCGTACATGGACGAGGCCGAGCAGTGCGACCGCGTCGCGCTGATCCATCGGGGCCGGATCCGCGCCGCGGACGCGCCCGAGCGCCTGCGCCGCGCGGTGCCGGGCACGGCGTGGGAGCTGCGGGCGCCGGCGCTCGCCTCCGCGCGCGCCCTGCTCGGGGCGACGGGCCTGCCCCTCCGGTCCCACCTCATGGGCGACCGCCTGCACATCGTCGCGGCCCCGGGCGCCGACGTGGGCGCGGAGCTTCGCGCGCGCCTCACCGCGGCGCTCGGCGACGGGCTCGAGCTGCGGCAGGTCGAGCCGACGATGGAGGATCTGTTCATCGCGGTCAGCGGCGAGGCCGACCGCGCGGCGGGCGAAGCGGCGGGAGCCCACGTCGCGCCGTCGCGCCGGGCGGGCGACGGCCCCGCGGTGCGGCTCGACGCGCTCACGCGCCGCTTCGGGGACTTCGTCGCCGTGGACGGACTCACCCTGGACGTCGGGCGCGGCGAGGTGTTCGGCTTTCTCGGGCCCAACGGCTCGGGCAAGACGACGACGATCCGGATGCTCTGCGGGCTCCTCCGGCCGTCGGCCGGGCGCGGCGACGTGCTCGGCCAGGACGTCCGGCGCCAGGCGCGCCAGGTCCGGTCGCGGATCGGCTACATGTCCCAGCGCTTCTCGCTGTACGACGATCTGACGGTGGCCGAGAACCTCGCGTTCTTCGGCCGCGGCTACGGGCTCGGCGCCCGGCGTCTGGCCGACCGCACGGCAGTGGTCATGGACATGGCGGGGCTCGCGGGCCAGGAGCGGCGCCTGGCGCGGGAGCTCTCGGGCGGCGTCAAGCAGCGCCTGGCCCTCGGCTGCGCGATCCTCCACGAGCCCGAGATCGTCTTCCTCGACGAGCCCACGGCCGGGGTGGACCCGATCGCGCGGCGGGAGTTCTGGGACCTGATCGGGGCGCTGGCGGCGGCGGGGACCACGGTCTTCGTGACCACCCACTACCTGGACGAGGCGGAGTACTGCCAGCGGGTGGGCCTCATTTACCAGGGGCGGCTGGTCGCGGAGGGCAGTCCGCGCGCCCTCAAGGAGGGGATGCGCGCCGGGGTCATGCTGGAGGTCGAGTGCGCCGAGCCGCTCGCCGCGCTCCGCCTCCTGCGCGCCGAGCCCGCGCCCGGCTGGGCGGGACTCTTCGGGCGGCGGCTCCACGTCCTGGCCGCCGAGGCGGCCGAGGGCGAGCGCGCGATCCGGGCGTCGCTCGAGCCCCGCGGGCTCGCGGTCGCGCGCGTCGAGCCGGTCCCGTTCTCGCTCGAAGACCTCTTCGTCCTCTTCATCGAGATGGAAGAGCGCGGGCGGAGGGAACGCGGTGGGTAGCGTCACGCGCATCGCCGCGGTGGCGAAGAAGGAGACCCGCGAGGTCCAGAGGGACCCGATCACGCTCGCGATCGCGCTCGTGCTCCCGGTCGTGATGATGCTGCTCCTGACCTACGCCATCACGCTGGACGTGCGCGAGATCCGCCTCGGCGTGCTCGACCAGGACGGGAGCCCCGAGAGCCGGGAGTACGTGGCCGCCTTCCTCCGCTCCGGCTATTTCCGGCTCGCCGCGGTCGTCCACGACTCGCGTGAGCTCGAACGGCTCCTGGACCGCGGCGAGGTGCGCGTCGCGCTCGTGATTCCCGGCGACTTCTCGCGATCCCTCGCGCAGGGACTGCCGGCCCGCGCGCAGACGCTGCTCGACGGCTCGTTCGCCAACACGGCCATCATCGCGCTCAACTACGTCGACACGATCACTGCCGCGTACAGCCAGCGCCTCGGGGCGCGCGCGCTCGCCGCCCGCGTGGGCGGCCTCCCCCGGTCGGCCGAGGCCGCCGTCCGGGCCGAGGCCCGTGTTCGCTACAACCCCGGTCTCCGGAGCGAGCCCTACGTGATCCCCGGGCTGTTCGCGGTGATCCTCATGGCCTTTCCGCCGCTGCT
>MGBU01000053.1:2983-21918 GCA_001790205.1 Candidatus Rokubacteria bacterium GWA2_73_35
TCTACACGTCGCCGATCCGTGGCTGGGAGTTCCTGGGCGGCAAGCTCCTGCCGTACGCCGCCATCGCCTTCCTCGACATGCTGCTGCTGCTCGCCGTCGGCCGGCTCTGGTTCGGCGTGCCGGTCCAGGGCAGCCTCCCGCTGCTCCTCGGGCTCTCGGTCCTCTATGTGCTGGCCACCGTGGGGATCGGCCTGTCGGTCTCGATGGCCACCCGGAGCCAGGTCGTCGCGATCCTCCTGAGCCTCGTGCTGACCCTGATGCCCTCGTTTTTGTTCTCGGGGTTCCTGTTCCGCATCGCGAGCATGCCCGTCGTGTTCCAGTGGTACACGCACCTGTTCCCCGCGCGGCACTTCATGGAGATCTCGCGGGGCATCGCGCTCAAGGGCGTGGGGCTCGAGGCGCTCTGGCCGAGCGCGGCGCTCCTCGGGGCCTACGCGGCGGTCGTGCTGACGCTCGCGTCCCTCAGGTTCCGGAAGAAGGTCGGGTGAGCCGTGGGCCCCCTGCTCGCGCTCATCCGGAAGGAGTTCATCCAGTTCTTCCGCTCGAGGCCCCTGATCATTCTCGTCGTGTGGACCATCGCGATCGAGATCGCGATCTGCGCCTTCAGCATCACGTACGACGTCAAGCACCTGCGCGTCGCCGTCCAGGACCTCGACGGCTCGGCGCGCAGTCGCGAGCTCGTCTCGCGGTTCGCGCAGACCGAGTCCTTCGACGTGACGGGGCCGGTCGCGACCCGCGGGGCGCTGGACGCGCTGCTCGAGCGCGGACAGGCGACGGTGGGCGTCGTCATCCCGGGCGACTTCTCGCGGCGGCTCACGCAGCGGCTCCCCGCCTCCGTGCAGGTCCTCCTGGACGGCTCGGACTCGAACTCGGCGCTCGTCGCGCTCGGCTACACGCAGCGGATCGTCGGCCGGTACTCGCGCGAGGTGGAGCAGGAGTGGCTGCGCGGCGCGGTCGGCCGCCCCGGGCCGATCCCCACGCTGGAGAACGAGCGCCGCGCCCGGTACAACCCCGCGCTCAGGAGCGTGGACTTCGTCGTGGTCTCGATGCTCACGCTGGCCGTGATGATGATCGCGATCATCCTCCCGGCCGCCGGCCTCGCGTGGGAGAAGGAGGCGGGCACGATCGAGCAGCTCCTGGTCATGCCGTTCCGGCGCTGGGAGCTGATGCTGGCCAAGATCGTGCCGACCTTCGTGGTGAGCCTCGGCGCGCTCGCGCTCGCCTTCTGGGTCCCGTGGTGGTTCGCGGTGCCGATCCGCGGCAGCGTGCCGCTGTTCTTCGCGCTCTCGGCCCTGTTCCTCGTGAGCGCGCTCGGGCTCGGGCTCCTCCTCGGCACGCTGGCCGCGAACCTCCAGCAGGCCCTGCTGCTCAGCTTCTTCACCCTCTTCCCGGTGCTGGTGATCTCGGGCACGACGGTGCCGGTCGACGGCATGCCGCGCGCGGTCCAGCTCCTGTCGCGCCTGAGCCCGCTCACCTACTACATGGAGATCGCGCTCGGCGTCCTGCTGAAGGGCGTCGGTCTCGAGGCGCTCTGGCCGCAGGCGCTCGCGATGGGCGGGCTCGGCGCCGGCCTCGGGGCGCTCGGACTCTGGCGCTTCGGCCGGCAGCTCCGGTGAGAGTCGACGTGCCCGATTCCCTCACGCCCTCCGGGTCCCACTCAGAGCCCGTGAACGAATCGCGTGGTCGAGGAGCGTCACGGCTTCGCCGCGACGCTCCGAGCGCCGGGGGGCAGGGGGCGCCCGGAGCCCCCCATGAGCTCAGGGCTCCACGATGAGCGTCCCCATGAGCGCCATGTGGAGCGCGCTGCAGCGGACGCTGCAGTAGAAGGGGAACTCGCCCGTCTTGTCCGCGGTGAACTCGACCGTCTTGATCGTGCCGGTCTTGATCGCGCCCGCGTCCACGCCGAAGTGGAGGAGTTGGAAGCCGTGCGTGACGTCCTCAGCGAGGAGGCGCAGCCGGACGCGCTGCCCCTGCCTGACGACGATCCGCGAGGGCGAGAAGCCGCCGCGCTCGGCCGTGCGGATGACGACGAGGATGTCGTCGCGCCCGCCGCGCCCGAGCGCCTGGTAGGAGAGGACCGCGGCCGGGATCCCGACGACGACCAGGAGCACGATCGCCAGCGCGAGCCGTTCGAGGCGTCTCATGGCACCCCTCATCCGAAGTAGAGGACCGCGAAGGCCCAGGCGATCGCGACCAGGAAGCCGGCGAGCGGCAGGAGCCCGCGGCGCGCGCCCGCGCCGTCGCCGAAGGCCTGGCCGACGATCGTCCGCGCCGCGCGGACCGAGCCCCAGAGTCCCGCGAGCAGGAGCGCGAGCTCCACCCAGGGCAGGGCCGCGAGCGGCATCCACGCGAAGGTCGTCGCCCGCGTGCCGAACAGGTCCCAGCCCCAGCCGAACGGGTCGGAGAGCACGCGGGGCACGTACGAGAGGTTCGGCGCCACGACCGCCAGCGTGAACGCCATCCAGGCGCCGAGGCCGAGCGGCAGCAGCGCGTAGGCGTAGTCGACGAAGAGCCGGCGCAGGGGGACCTCGCGCGCGCCCGCGAGCGTCCGGGACAGCCACGCGACACCCAGGGAGAGCGCCGGGAGCCCGCCGAGGACCGTGCCGAGGAAGAGCCCCGTGTAGGAGAGGAACGGGACCGCCGCCTCGAGGTTCGCCCACGACTTGATGAAGCCCCAGGGGCCGAGCTTGATCACCGAGTGGGCGAGCGCCGTGCCGACCAGCAGGAGCGCGAGCCAGGCCTCGTCCGCGCGCCGGCCCCGCGCGACCGCGAGGTCTGCGCCGAACGGCCGCACGCGGAGGGCTACGTTGTCGTACGGGCAGGCCTTGAGGCACTCGGTGCAGAGCAGGCAGTAGGTGTTGCGCGTCATGCCCCCGCCCGGGAACTGGAACGTCGGGCAGGGGTAGGCGTCGCCGCCGCGGAAGCACGCCTTGGTCCGGCACTCGCGGCAGACCGCGAGGTCGCCCGCCCTGAGCTCGAGCGGCGCCAGCATCGAGTAGACGCCGAGGAGTCCGCCGACGGGGCAGAGGTAGCGGCAGAAGACGCGCCGCTCGAACACCAGGTGTGTCCCGAGCGCGACGACGGCGAATCCGAGGAGCATGAGCGACGTGACGAGCGGCCGCGTGGTGACGACGAGACCGAAGAGCACGAGCAGCAGCAGCGCGCCGAAGGCCGGCCAGAGGTTTTGGAGCCGCCGGGGCCACGCCAGGCCGAGGCCGAGCGGCCGCGCCCGGTGCCGGACGATCGCGCCGCGCGCGAGCCACTCGCCGGGCGCCGGGATCGGGCACATCGCGCACCAGAGCCGGCCGCCGAGCGGGATCAGCACGAGCACCAGGAGCCCCCACCACGCGATCCAGACGAAGATCGTCGAGAAGTTGGTCGCGCCTGTGGCAGTCCCGACCAACCCCGCCAGGATGATCACCGTGAAGAAGGCGAGGTTCGGCGCGATCAGCGCGAACTGGAGCGCGCGCCGGCGGAGGAGCCAGCGGACCGGCCGCCAGCGCGCGAGGTCCGGCCGCGGTGTGGTCCGCGCGGCGCCGGCCCCGGCCAGGAAGCCGACCAGCACCATGAGCGCGCCGCCCCAGAGCGGCCAGCGGTTGGGCTCGACCACCAGCTCGCCGACCATGAAGGGGTGCAGCGGGCCGCAGATGACCGAGCAGCGGTAGCGCAGCTTGCCCGGGCGCCCGGCCGGCACCGTGACGCGCGCCTCGCGGCCGGGCAGGACGGTGGTCTCGATGCCTGTGCCCTCGACGGCGAAGCCGTGCGTCACGTCGCGCGAGCGGATCCGGAAGGTGACGCGGTCGCCGGCCTGCACGCTGACCCGCGGCGGCGAGAACTCGTACCGGCCCGCGAAGAGGCGCACCTCGACTTCCCGGCCCGCGCGCGCGCCCGCGCCGACGCCGGCGAGCAGCAGCACCACGCCGCCCGCGAGCGCGCCGACCGCGAGGAGGGCGAGGAGGCGCCTCACGTCACCGCTCGAGGAGGGCGATCGAGGAGGGCGCCTTGCCGACGCGGATCGTGCCCACGACCGCGCGCGTCGCCGTCGAGATCACCGAGAGCGTGTCGTCCTCCATGTTGGCGGTGTAGAGCCAGGCGCCGTCGCGGGAGAGGATCATCGTGTGCGGCATGCGCCCGACCGGGATGCGCGCGAGCACGGCGCCGCGCGCCAGGTCCACGGCGAGCACCTTGGCGCCCACCTCGCTCGCCACCCAGAGCGTCCGCCCGTCGGGGGCCATCGCCATCCCGTGCGAGTTCAGGCCCAGCTCGATCCGGCCCGTGACCGTCCGAGTCGCGGCGTCGAGGATCGAGAGGGCGTTGGAGCCCGTGCTGCTCGCGTAGGCGCGCCGGCCGTCGGGCGTGAAGAGGGCCAGGTGGGGCAGGAAGCCCACGCGGACGCGCTCGACCAGCCGGCGCGCCACCGCGTCGATGACGAAGATCTGGTGCGACTCGGCGCCGCCGACGAGCACCGTCCGCCCGTCGGGCGAGACCGAGGTGATGTGCGGCTCGGGCCCCGTGGGGATCCGGGCGACCACCCCGGGGGCGGCCGCATCGATCACCGCGACCTCCTGCGAGGTCTCGAGGCTCGCGTACACGAACCGGCCGTCGGGCGCCATCGCGAGGTGCGTGGGCCGGAGACCCAGGTCGAGCTTCGTCAGCACCTTCTCGGTGCCCGCGTCGAGGACCCAGACCTGGTCGGCGCCGGCCATGGTGACGAAGAGCCGCTTGCCGTCCGGGGTGGCGACGACGAAGTGCGGGTCCGCGGCCGCGGGGAGCGTGCGCGCGACTGCGCGCGTGCGCCCGTCGACCACGGAGAGGGTGTTGCCGCCGAGGTTCGTGACGTAGAGGCGGATCGGCTCGGCCGCGGCCGGCCGCGCGAGGGCCAGGAGCAGGACGAAGACGAGCGCACGCATCGGGCGTCTCCTTTCGTCGGTGACCTCAGCGCGCGAGCGCCTGCCAGGTGAAGACGCGCTCCGCCACGCCGCCCACGGCCTTGACGACGATGACGATCGGCGTGGCCGGGGCGGGTGCGGGAAAGACGATGACGGTCTGGCGGTGGTGGCCGCTGCCCGTCGTCTCCACGGCCGACGGCGCCACCTCGGTGCCGTCCGGCTTGCGGAAGGCGACGGCGCGCTCGAAGGCGATCGTGTCGAGACCCTCCGAGTGCGTGTCGAGCGCGACCTTCACCCTGAGCGGCTCGCCGGCCGCCGCCGGGGGCATCAGGGTCGCGACGACGGTGACGGGGCCCCGGGCGTCGCGCTTGGTCAGCTCCTCGGCGGCGCCCAGCGCGGGCAGGACGAGCAGCGCGAGGATCGCGGTCGTGCGGACGAAGGTAGTCATGGCTGCACTCCTTTCGGGTTCGGTCGAACGGGCTCCCGCGGACGGGAGCGGGCGCGAGGGTCGCTCAGGCCTCGGGCGGCGGGGCGGAGAGGTCGAGCGCGAGGGCGGGGAGTCCGCCGGCGGCGAGCGGCGCCAGCCGACCGGCGCCGCCGAGCGCCAGCGGCGCCGTGAGGGCCGCGAGCGCGAGGAGCGCGGCGCAGCACTGGGCCGGGCCATCGCCGTGATGTCCCGTGGCGTCCGTGAGGCAGACGCCCGCGGCGAGGACCAGGACGGCCAGCAGCAGGGCGACCATCGCACGTCGGGCACGTGGGCTCATCACCGGGAAGGGGGAGCAAGAACCCTGCCAGGGCGACGACGTTGTGGCAACATGGCCGCCAGCATGCACATGTGGGATCGCGCGAGGCCGGCGGCCGGGCGAGGGCCGGCGCCGGCGCCTGACAATCTGGCCGCCACGCGCGGCGCGCCGGCCGGCGGGCCGACTTTTTGTCGGAGGACCGCGCCGCAGCGGCGGGGTGGCGCGCGCGGCCCTGGAGCGAGGCGATGATCCGCGTCGTGGTCTACGGCAAGCGCGAGTGCTGCCTCTGCGACGAGGTCAAGGCCGTGCTCGTCCGGGTGCGGAGCGACGTGCCGTTCGAGCTCACCCTGGTGGACATCGAGTCGAGCGCGGAGCTGCTGGAGGCTTACGGCGAGCGCATCCCGCTCGTCTTCGTCGCGGGCCGCCTGGCCTTCAAGTTCCGCGTGGACGAGGCGGCGCTGCGCCGCCGGCTCGCCGAGGCCGGGGCTACCGGGTCTGCAGCATCAGGAGGGTGAGAACGGCGGCGGCCAGGACCATGGCGCCCACCGCCACGAGCACCCAGCGGAGGAGCGGGCGCGGGCCGAGCGGGTCGGGGCTCACAGAAAAGGAACTATAGCATAGGTCCCACGCCGCGCGCGACGGTGACCCTTCGCGGGTCCTCCCGGCTAGGCGAAGCGCGCGAGGGACTTGGCGAGGGCGGCGCCCTCCCGCTCGCGCAGGCGCACCACGACGCGGAGCTGCTCGAGGTACTGCGCGAGCGTCTTCCCGCCGAGGTCGATCTTCCGCTCGGCGAAGAACGCGTGCACGTCGCGCTCGAGGTCCGGCGTGGCGAGGCCGGTCACGCCCTCCGCCATGCGGCGCAGGCCGTGCTTGGGCCAGCGGCGGTCCATCACCTCCCACTGCTGCTTGACGAAGTCCCAGGCGCGCGCGCGCGCGTCGACGCCCAGCAGGAGCGCGCGGGTGACGAACGGCGCGTCCTGCGTCCGGATCTCGCCGTTGACCGTGCGCGCGAGCGTTTGCTCGACGAGCGCCGCCTGGCGGAAGCCGGCGAGCGCGTAGAGGTAGCGCTGCTCCTCCTGCGGCGTCGCCGCGGCGCGCAAACGGGCGAGGAACTCCTCGTAGCGCGCGGCGTCGCCCGCGTGCGCGAGGACCGCGATGAGCGCGGGGAGCACGTTCGGGTCCACGCCCGCGGCCCCGGCCGCGTAGCGCTCGGCCGCGCCCGCCTGGACCGCGGGGTCGTCGCCGAGCGTGCCGAGCGCGCGCAGCAGGTCGCCGCGGAGCTGCCGCGTGAGCTCGTCCTCGCCGGGCCGCGCCGCCCAGCCGAGCGCGGCCGCGGCCGGCCCCACGCGGTCGCGCACGAGCGCGGCGAGGCGCGGGCGGTCGGCGGCCTCGGCGATCCGGTTGAGCGCGTGGAAGGACGCGAGCAGGATGGACCAGACGTTGCGGTCGCGCTCGTCGCGGAAGCGCGCGGTGAGGTCGAGGTAGTCGGCGAGCGCCATGTGGCCGGCCACCGTGACCGCCCACGCGTCGCCGACGAGGTTGAAGCGCTCGATCGGCGCCAGCGCCGGGGCCCGGGCGAGGAGCCGGTCCAGGAGGTCGCCCGCGTAGCGCACGCGGTAGAAGCCGTGCCCGCCCTCGTTGACGAGGACGGCGTCGGCGTCCGCCGGCAGCGGGACTCGCGCCTCGGCGTCCCCGAGGAGCAGCCGCGTCGTGGTGGTGCCGCCCGCGGTCGCCACGCGCACCTGCACCGGCACGCGCCAGCGCTGACCGGGCTCGCCCGCCGGGGCCGCGCCCGGCGGCGGCTCGGGCAGGTACGTGAAGCGCTGCTGGGCGAGCACGAGCGCGCCGCCCTCGCGCCGGGCGGTGACGAGCGGGTAGCCCGGCTTGAAGATCCAGCCGTCCATCACCTCGGGGATCGGCTGGCCGGCGGCGCGCCCGAGCGCGGCCCAGAGGTCCACGGTGTCGGCGTTGCCGTAGGCGTGCGCGCGGAGGTAGTCGCGGACGCCGGCGCGGAACACCTCCGCGCCGAGGTGCTGCTCGAGCATCCGGAGCACCGACGCGCCCTTCTCGTAGGTGAGGACGTCGAACATCGCGTCCGCCTCGCGGGGCGCCCCGACGTGGAACTCGATCGGACGCGTGCTGTGCAGGCCGTCCACCGCGAGCGCGGCCGCGCGCGAGGCGCCGAACGTCTCCCAGCGCCGCCACTCCGGCTTCCACGCGTCCACCGCGAGCATCTCCATGAAGGTTGCGAAGGCCTCGTTCAGCCAGATGCCGTTCCACCAGCTCATCGTGACGAGGTCGCCGAACCACATGTGGGCGTTCTCGTGGGCGACGACGTCGGCGACGCGCTCGAGCTCGGCGTGCGCGGCGGCCCCGGCGTCCACCAGCAGCGCGGTCTCGCGGAACGTGATCGCTCCCAGGTTCTCCATGGCGCCCGCGGCGAAGTCCGGGATCGCCAGCAGGTCGAGCTTGTCGCCCGGATACGGCAGCCCGTAGTAGTCCTCGAAGAAGCGCAGCGAGGCGACGGCGATCTCGTGGCCGAACGCCGCCAGGCGTCGCTTGCCCGGCACGCACCAGACGCGCACCGGCGTGCGCCCGACCAGGACCGGCTCGGTCGCCTCGAGCTCGCCCACGACGAGCGCGACCAGGTAGGTGGACATCCGGATCGTGTCGGCGAAGGTGATGACCTTCCGGCCACCCACGCGGCGCTCCGCGACCACGCGCGTGTTGCCGACGGCGGTGAGCGCGGGGTCGATCGCGAGCGTGACGGCGAAGACCGCCTTGAACCCGGGCTCGTCCCAGCAGGGGAACGCGCGGCGCGCGTCCGTCGCCTCGAACTGGGTCGCCGCGAGCGTCCGGGTCCGGCCCTGCGCGTCCTTGTACGTCGAGCGGTAGAAGCCGCGGAGCTTGTCGTTGAGCGTCCCGCCGAACGCGAGCCGGAGTCGCCAGGGGCCGGGCGCGAGCGGCTCGGCGAGGGCGAGCCGGCACCGCTCCGCCGCCTCGTCCAGCTCGACCCGGGCGGCCAAGGTCCGGCCGCGCGCGTCGGTGACGGCCGCCTCGCGGATCGCCAGCTCGGCGGCGTTGAGAACGATCTCCGAGGTCGGCTCGACGACCGTGAGGGCGATCGTCTCCTCCCCCTCGAAGGTGAGCGTGTCGAGGTCGGGCTCGAGCCTCACGTCATAGCGGCTCGGCACCACGTGGCGTGGCAGTCGATGTGGGTCCACCGTTCGTCTCCGGGAGAGGTCAGGGTGACGGCGACGACAGGGTCCTACTGTACCTCAACTTGGCGGGCGCGCTACGGGAGCGTGTCCGCGGGGATCCCGAGGACCGTCGCGCTCGGGGACGTGTCGCTGCCGACGAGGGTGACGCCGCTCGGCGCGCCGCGGGCCGCCAGCGCCGCGCCCAGCGGCAGCCGCGAGAGGAGATCCACGATCACGATCGCGTTGTCGTCCTGGCTCGCGGTGATGGTGAAGCGACCGGAGAATCGTCGCGGATTCCGGAACTCCCCCCGACAAATCCGGCGAGCATGTCCCAGCCCGACGAGTGGCCGAGGCGCACGAGGCGGCGCGCGGCGGTGAGCGCGGCGGCGGGCGGCGCGCCCCGGGCGAGCGCCAGCGCCAGGTCGTGGAGCGGCGCGGGCCCGCCGCCGTCGAGCAGATCCCCGAGGAGCGCGGCGCTGATCGGGTGCGTGCGGCTTCGCGCGCGCGCGCGCACCACCGCGGCGGCCCGCGCCCAGCGTGCGCGCGCGTCGCTGTCCGCGACGAGCGCCCGTGAGAAGAAGGCGCCGCCGACGTAGTCGTCGCCCGAGGGCGTGAGGCCGGGCCCGAGGCCGAGCAGCGCGGTCGCGGCTTCCACGGCGCCCCCGGGGTCGTCGGCCGCGCACGCGCGGGCGAGCGAACGCGCCTGCGGCGCGGCGCCCTCGAGCGGAAACGCGGGCGCGGCGCCGCAGAGGAGCGCGCCGAGGCCGTCGGCGGGACCGAGCGCCGGGAGCGCGTCGAGGAGCGCGCGGCATCCCGCGCGGAGCGTCGCGGCCGGGGCCGGCGCCGCGGGCTCGGGCGCCCAGCGCCACGCGGCCTCGCGGTCGAGCACGAGCGCGCCGTCCGCCCCTGGCAGCGGGGCGTCGGTGAGGACCGCGCGCGGGTGGAGATCCGCGCCGACGGGGCCGAGCCAGACCAGCTCGTCGTCCGCCTCGAGGTAGATCGACGCCGTGAGTGGGGCGAGGACGCGGGCCGCACCGTCCGTCGCCTCGAGCGCCGCCCAAGCCTTCCAGCCGACCGCGCGCGCGCGAATCACGGACCCACGCTACCACGCGCTGCTAAGCTGGGGCGGACATGCGCTCGCGCCCCGTCGCGGTCCTGCTCGCGGCGCTGATCGGCCTGCTCGCGGGGGCCACGCTCGCCGCGGACCCGGTCGAGGAGTTCCTCCGCCGCCACTGGCGGCGACCGCTCGCGCCCCAGGGCGCGCCGCCCGCGCGCTTCACGGCGCTCGAGGGGTCGCTCGCGACGGAGGCGTGCGGCACCTGCCACCCCGCGCAGCTCGCGGAGTGGCGCACGAGCCTGCACGCCCAGACCATGGGCCCCGGCGTCGCCGGCCAGCTCGTCGAGATGCTGCGGAGCGACGCGGAGTCGGCGCTCGCGTGTCTCACGTGCCACGCGCCGCTCGCGGAGCAGGCGCCGCTCGTCGCCGCGGGCGCGGCCACGCGGCCGAACCCCGCGTACGACGCCGCGCTCGGCGCCCGCGGGCTCGCGTGCGCGGCGTGCCACGTGCGCGGCCACGCGCGCTTCGGGCCGCCGCGGCGCGACGGCTCGCTCGAGAGCGCCGCGCCGCGCGCGACGCTCCCGCACGAGGGCGCGACGCGCACGCCCGCGTTCCTCCGCTCCGAGTTCTGCCAGAGCTGCCACCAGTTCGCGCCCGACGGCTTCGCCCTGAACGGCAAGCTCCTCGAGAACACGTACAACGAGTGGCGCGCGAGCCGCTTCGCGCGCGAGGGCACGCAGTGCCAGGACTGCCACATGCCCGACCGGCACCACCTGTGGCGCGGCATCCACGACCCCGAGACGGTGCGCTCCGGGCTCGAGATCCGGGCGACGACCGGCGCCCCGCGCTACGGGGTCGGCGAGACGGCGACGGCCACGCTCCGGGTGACGAGCACGCGGGTGGGTCACGCGTTCCCGACCTACGTGACCGCGCGCGTGATCCTGCGCGCGGAGCTCGTGGACGCCGCGGGACGGGTGGTGGCCGGCAGCCGCCGGGAGCGGGTGATCGCGCGCGAGATCGCGCTCGACCTCTCGCGGGAGATCTTCGACACGCGCCTCCTGCCGGGCCGGAGCACGGCGCTCGAGTACCGCGTGCGCGTGCCCGCGGCCGGCGCGCGTGTGCGCCTCGCGGTCGTCGTCGAGCCCAAAGCCTTCTACACGAAGTTCTTCGAGGCGCTGCTCGCCGAGGGGGCGGGGCGGGGCGAGGCGCAAATCAGACAGGCGCTCGAGGCCGCGCGCAAGTCGCCGTTCACCGTCTTCCTGCAGGAGCTGCCGCTGACCTGACCGCGGCGCGGCGTCCGCGGGCAGGTGCGGCGGGGGTCGTGGGGACCCGTTCCCGCCGCGCGGATCGCGGGCCCCGCGCGCCCGGATGGAGCCCAGCCGCGGCGGGGCAAGCGGACGCGTGCCGCGTGGTCCCAAGACCCCTGCCGCACCTGCCCGTGGACGCCGGGACGCCGGCAGGCTCTTCGGGCGCGGGCTAGCAGCCGAGGGCGGCGCCGTCGGCGCGCGGGTCGGAGCCCGCCGTGAAGCCGTCAGGGTCCACGCGGATCACCTGGGCGTGGCCCATCAGGTCGCTCCACGCCTCGACCACGCTCACGTCGTGGCCGCGCGCCCGGAGCGAGGCGGCGACCTCGGGCGCGAAGCGCGCCTCGAGGCGGAGCGAGCGCGAGGCCTCGCCCCACGTGCGCCCCCAGAGCCAGCGCGGCGCCTCGACGGCGGCCTGCGGCCGGAGGCCGCGGTCCACGATCCGCGTGAGGAGCGCGGCCTGCGTCTGGGGCTGCCCCTCGCCGCCCATGGTGCCGTAGACGAGGCGCGGGCGGCCGTCCACGAGGTACATGGACGGGATCAGCGTGTGCGCCGTCCGCTTGCGCGGCGCCAGGCGGTTCGGGTGCGCGGGGTCGAGCGCGAAGAACGCGCCGCGGTTCTGTAGGATCACGCCCGTCTCGCCCGCGAGCACGCCGGAGCCGAACTCCCAGTAGAGGCTCTGGATCAGCGACACGGCGTTGCCCTCGGCGTCCGCGGCGACGATCGCGATCGTGTCGCCGTCCATCGGTGCGGCCGCGGCCGGCATCGCCGCGCGACGCGAGATCCGCCGCCGGCGCGCGGCGAGTCGGGCGGGGTCGAGGCAGCGCGCGACGGGCACGGGCACGACCGCCGGGTCCCCGAGCCAGCGGTCCCGGTCCTCGAAGGCGAGCTTGGTCGCCTCGACGACGAGGTGCAGCCAGTCGGCCTCGTCGAGCGCCGCCAGGTCGAAGCCCTCGAGCAGCGCCAGGATCGCGAGCGCGGCGACGCCCTGGGTCGGCGGCGGCAGGCTCGCCGCCACGCCGCCCCGGTACGGCACGCGGAGCGGCTCGACCCAGTCCGCCGCGTGGGCGGCGAAGTCCTCGAGCGCGAGGGGGCTGCCGGCGGCGGCCGCGCCGGCGACGACGCGCCGGGCGAGCGGGCCGCGGTAGAACGCCTCGGCGCCGCCCGCCGCGATCTCGGCCAGCGTGCGTGCGAGATCCGCCTGCGCGAAGCGCTCGCGCGCGAGCAGCGCGGGATGGTAGACGCGCCAGAGCGCGGGGCGCAGCTCGGCCGGCGCCGCGGCGCCGAAGAGGTCGGCGGTGGCCGCCGTGACGCGCCGCTGACCCGGCGACGGCGGGAAGCCGTCGCGCGCCCGCGCGATCGCGTCCTCGAGGAGCGCGGCCCACGCGATCGGGGAGCCGAGGGTGTCGCGGCTCAGCCGGTGCGCGGCCCACCAGCCGGACACGGCGCCCGGCACGGTGAGCGCGGCCGGGCCGCCCCGCGCGGGGATCGCGGCGCCGAAGCGTGCGCGGTAGGTCTCGAGGTCGGCCGCCGCGGCCGCGCGGCCCGCGGCGTTGAGCGCGGAGAGCGTGCCGCGCCGCGCGTCCCGGATCAGCCAGCCGTTGTCGCCGCCCACGCCGTTCATGTGCGGGTAGACGACGGCGACCGTCGCCGCGGCGGCGATGGCGGCGTCCACGGCGTTGCCGCCCCGGCGCAGGATCGCGACACCCGCCTCCGAGGCGAGCGCGTGCGGCGAGGCGACGATCCCGCGCCGGGCGCGCGCCTCGGGCCAGCGGGTGGCGACCGTCACGCGGCCCATGATACAAGAGGGGCGCATGCCGGCCATCCCCCCCGAGGCCGCGGTGGACCTCGTGCGCGACGTCCTCGCGCGCGAGGGCGCGTGCTGGGTGCGCGAGGCGTCGCCGAGCATGGCGCCGCTGATCCGCCCGGGCGACGAGCTGTGCCTCGCGCCGGCCGTGCCGGGGCGCGTCGGCGCGGGCGCCGTCGTCGGGTTCCGGCGGGGCGGGCTCCTCGTCGTCCACCGCGTCCTGGCGCGCACCCCCGCGTTCGCCGTCACCAAGGGCGACGCGCTGGGGGACCCGGACGCGCCCGTCGGCTGGGCGGACGTCGTCGGCCGCGTCGTGGCGCTCCGGACCCCCGAGGGCCGGCACGTGGGCCTCGTCGGCTTCCCCTGGCCGCTGCTCGATCGGGCGCTCGCCCTCCTGGCCACGATGGCCGCGCGCTTCGAGCCGGGCGGGCTCGCGTGGAAGGCGCTGCGCGCGCCCTTCCACCTCGTGGCGCGCGGCGCGCGATGATCCTCGCGAAGAGCCCCGCGACGGCGTCGCGCGTGATCGAGGGCGAGGCCGTCATCCTGTCGATCGACACGAAGGTGCTCCGCGGGCTCAACCCGGTCGGCAGCCGCGTGTGGGAGCTGATCGACGGGCGGCGGAGCGTCGAGGAGATCGTCGCGGTCATCGTGCGCGAGTTCGCCGTCGCGCCCGGGCCCGCGCGGAGCGACGTGGACGCGTTCGTGCGCGAGCTGCTCGCGCGGGGCCTCGTGACCGCGACGCCGTGAGCGGGTTCGTCCTCCTCGAGCGGGGCGAGGCGCTCACGGAGGCGACCGCCGCCGTGCTCGCCGCCCCGGTCCGGCTGCGGCTCACGGCGGCCGCGCGGCCGTTCCGCGAGGGACAGATCGTGCACGTGCACCCGCTCGCCGGCGCCGCGCCGGCCGCCCGCGACGTCGTCCTGATCCGGTGCGGCGGCGCGTTCGGCTTCCGCCTGCCGGGCGCGCGGGGCGCGCCGGGCGAGGTGGCGCTCGGGCGCGTGGTCGCGGCGGGGCGGGGGCCGGCCGTCTGCTCGCTCGAGCGCGGTCCCCTCCGCCGGCTGCCGGCGCGATGGCTCGGGGCGGCGGTCGACGCGCTCGAGGTCCTCGCGCGCCTCCGCCACCCGCTGACGCCCCCGCCGTTCCAGGGGAGCGCGGAGGACTGCCTCGCCGCGGTGCGCGCGAAGTACGGCGGCGCCGCGGAGGTGCGCGAGTACGCCCGGACCGCGCGCGCGGGGCTCGACCCGTTCGAGCTCGACCTGCTCGGGGCCCACGTGCGCGCCGGCGGGCGCGTGCTGGACGTCGGCTGCGGCGCGGGACGCGAGGCGCTCGGCTTCGCGCGCGCGGGCTTCCGCGTCGTCGCGCTCGACCTGGTCCCCGGCATGATCGAGGCGGCGCGGGCGCACGCCGCCGCGGCCGGCCTCGCGATCGAGTTCCGCGTCGGGAGCGTGACCGAGCTCGACGCGCCCCCGGGCGCGTTCGACGGCGCGTACTTCGCGGGCTCGCTCCACCACGTACCCGGCCGCGCGCGCCGGGTGGAGGCGCTCGCGCGGATCCGGCGCGCCCTCGCGCCCGGCGGCGCGCTGATCCTCGTCGTCGTGTACCGCGGCCGGCGCGGCCTCGTCTCGCGCAGCCGGCTCGTGGACCTCGTGCGCCGGCTGGGCGCGCGGCTGCCCGGCGCGTTCCGCCTGTCGGAGCCGGGCGACGGCTGGATGCGCGAGGTGTCCGAGGCGAGCGACCCGCGCGAGGCGATCTTCTTCCACGACTACGACGGGCCGGCGGAGGTGCGGGAGGAGCTCCGGGCCGCCGGCTTCGTCGCGGCGGAGGCGCGCCCGGGGTGGTGGGTGTGCCGGCCGGAGGCCGCAGGGGCGGGGCCCGAACTTCCGTAACTTCGCCGTTTCCTCTCGCGGCCCGGCCGGCTCGTTGCTCGAGTGGTTGACGTGGTGGCTCGCCCGATCGCCCTCCTCGCCCTCGGCGTCGCGGCGTGGGCCGCACCCGCTCCGGCGCACGCCGCGTCGGTCAGGGCGGTGCGCTCGGGCAGCGTCACGATGTCCGCGACGCCGCAGACGGTGACGCTGGCCATAGCCCATGGACATGCGACGCGGACCGGGCGTGCTCGTCCTCGGGGTGCTCGCGCTTGCGCTCGCGCTCGACGGCGCGCCCCGCGCCCTGGCCGACGACCGGCGCCCGTCCCACGAGCGTGAGCGCGACGAGCGCGAGCCCCGGCGCGGCCCGGCCCGCGTGCGCTTCGTCCTGGTCCAGCACGACGGCAAGGAGCGGCGGGGCGAGCGCTTCTCCGTCGCCCGGGCGCGCGACCTCCTGATCGTCGTCGAGTGGCGGGCGCTCGTCGGCGCCCACACCCAGCGTCTCGACGTGCTCGCGCCCGACGGCGCCCTCTACCAACGCTTCACCGCGCCGGTCGAGAGCCTGGACGGCCGGGCGCGCGTCGAGACGCGGCTCCCGGTCGGCGGGACCTGGATCACCGAGCGGGCGCTCCTCGGCCGCTGGCGGGTGCGCGTCTTCCTCGACGACGCGACGGTCCCCGTCGCCGTCGCCGTCTTCGTCCTGGCGCGCTGACGCCCCGCGGCGCGCCGCGCGTTGCCGAGCGCCGGGCCGGTCTGCTAACGTGGCGGTAACCGAACGTCGTCGTCCCGGCGAGTCCCCGAGAGCCTGGAGGAGCGGCTGATGGACACCGAGCAGGCCGGACGGTCCGAGCAGGCGGGCGAGCCAGCGCAGCGGGCGTACGAGCCCCCGCGGATCACCTGGGAGGAAGACTTCCAGCCCTACGCCTTCTCGACGTGCGGGAAGATGGCGGGGCAGGGCTTCATATGCAACCTGCACCGCAATTCCTAGAAGCGGTCGCGATCGCGGGCGTCGCCTGCCGCATCGAGTGCCCCGACGCCGCCTTCGCGAGCCTGCTCGCCGAGCGCTTCGCCGGCTTCCACGCCACCGGAGCCCCCGAGCTTTTGCTGCGCGTCGAGCTGAGGGCGCCCGACGGCCCGGGCCTCCGCCGGCCGGGGCCCTTCGCCCGCCTCGGCGGGGCGGACGGCGTCCTGACCATCGAGGGCGCGGGCTTCCACGGGAGCTTCGACGAGCGGCGGGGCGAGGGCGTCATCGTCCAGCCGCCGGACCCGTCGCCGCTCGAGACCTTCCTCACCGCGATCTACGCCGGCCGTCTCCTGCGCGCGGGCGGCTTCTTCCTGCACGCCGCGGCGCTCGTCGGGGAGGACGGCGCGCGCGTGTTCTTCGGCCCGTCGGGCAGCGGCAAGACGACCGTCGCGGAGCTGGTCGGCGAGGGCGTGATCTCGGACGAGACCGTCGCGCTCCGCCCGGACGGCGACGGCTGGCGCGCCTCCGCCGTGCCGTGGCGCGGCACGCCCCTCGAGGCGCCCGTGGCGGGGCTGTTCCGGCTGGAGAAGGCGCGGGCCACCGCGTTCCGCCGGCTCGCGCCGGTCGAGGCCCTGCGGCAGCTCCTGCCGAGCGTGCTCTTCTCGCGGGCCGACGCCGGCGAGCTCGACCGCTTCCTCGACATCGCCGGGTCGCTCGCGCGCGGCGTGCCGTGCTGGGCGATGCGCTTCGCGCCGGACCGGGGCTTCTGGGACGCGCTCGACGCGCGCGCCCGGCGGAGCGGGCCGTGAGGTCGCGCTACGAGCAGGTGGTGCGCGCCGCCTCGCGGGCCCACGTCCCGCTGAGCGTCCTCTTCGAGGTCACCCACCGCTGCAACCTCGGCTGCGAGCACTGCTACCTCACCGAGGGCCCGGTGGGCCGGCCACGGCCGAGCCGCGAGGAGCTCGGGCTCGACGAGGTCCGGCGCGTGCTCGACGAGCTGGCCGAGGCCGGCACGCTCTTCCTCACGCTGACGGGCGGCGAGGTGTTCCTCCGGCGCGACTTTCTCGACATCGTCGCCCACGCGCGCGCGCGGGACTTCTCGGTGACGGTGTTCACCACCGGCACGCTGCTCACGCCGGAGACCGCGAGCGCGCTGGCCGACCTCCACCCGCTGTCCGTCGAGATCAGCGTCTACAGCGCGCGGCCCGAGGTCCACGACCGCGTGACGCGCATCCCGGGCTCCCACGCGCGCTCGCTCCGGGCGCTCAGGCTGCTCCGCGAGCGGGGCGTCGTGATCCTGCTCAAGAGCCCCGTGATGAGCCTGAACGCCGGCGAGTACCGCGGGATCGCGGCGCTCGCCGAGGAGCTGGGCGCCGGCTACGGCTTCGACCCGATGCTCGTGCCGCGGCGTGACGGGGACGCCGCGCCGGTGCGCCGGCTCGGCCCCTCGCCGGAGACGCTGCGCGCGTTCTTCTCCGACCCGCTCCTGCTGCGCGAGTCGCCGCAGCCCGTGCGCTGCCTGCCCGAGCCCGGGGAGGAGCTGTGCGGGAGCGGGCGGCGCACGTGCATGATCTCGCCCTACGGCGAGGTCTTCGCGTGCAGCGTTCACCCAGTTCCGGCCGGCACCCTGCGTGAGCGGAGCTTCCGCGAGATCTGGACCGGCTCGCCGCTCCTCCGCGAGATCCGCGCGCGCACGGTGGACGACCTCCGCAACGGCGCCCGGCCCGCGCCGGGCTTCCGCTGCAGCGCGCTCGCCCTCATCGAGGACGGCGACTTCCTCGGGCCCCACCGCCGCGGCGAGGCGATGGCCGAGATCCACGACGAGGTCCGCGACGCGGGCGTCTGAGGGCGCGGCCCTGCGCGCCGCGGCCCGCGCTTTCCTCGACGCCGCGCCCGCGCCGGCGGCGCTCGCCGACCCCGACTGGGAGCGCGTGGCGGGCCGCGCCGAGGAGGAGCGCCTGGCCCCGCTCCTCTACGCGCTCGGCCGCGAGCTGCCGCTCCCGGACGCGGCGCGGGCCCGGCTCCGGGCCGCGTGGCTCGCCTTCGGGCGCCAGCACCTCCAGGGCGTCGCAGAGCTCCGCGCGCTGCTCGGCGCCTTCGAGGGCGCGGGGATCGACGTGATCCCGCTCAAGGGGCCCGCCCTCGCGGAGGCGCTCTACCGCGACCCGGGCCTCCGCCCGTTCACGGACCTCGACCTCCTCGTGCGTCGCCAGGACGCGGCGCGCGCCGTCGCCGTGCTCGGGGAGCTGGGCTACCGGCACCTCGGCTGGCAGCGCTCGCTCGCCTACGAGCTGGCCCACGCCCCCGCCGCGTGCTTCGTCGCTGGGGGCGGCGCGCTCCCCGTGGACCTCCACTGGGGGCTCGTCGGCTTCCCCGCCGGGACGGCACCGCTCGCGCCCGGGGCGGAGGCCTCGGTGTGGGAGCGCGCGGTGGCGACGGAGCGCTGGGGCCGCCGCGTGCTCGCCCTCGCCGCCGAGGACCTCGTCCTCTACCTCGCGCTCCACCTGGCCGTCCACCACCCGCTCGCCGGGCTCGTCTGGCGCCTGGACCTGGCGCTCCTGCTGCGCCGGCACGGCCCGGCGCTCGACTGGGACGCCCTCGTCGCGCGGGCGGGCGCGTGGCGGGCGCGCGGCGCCCTCTACTTCGCCCTCGCCGCGGTGGAGTACGCGTTCGCGCCGGGCGTGCCCGGCGCCCCGCTCGCCGCGCTCAGGCCGCGCGGTCCGCGCGGGGCGCTGCTCGACCGGCTCGCCCGGCGGGGAGACGAGCGCGGGCTCGGCGACCACCTGGTGGCGTTACTCGTGATGGACCGGCTCGCCGACGTGGGGCGCGCGCTCGCGGCGGGCGTGGCGCCACCCGCGGCGTGGGCGCGGAGCCGCTACGGCACCGCGCGCGCCGCGCGCGCCTACACGCGCCACTACGCGCGGCTGGCCGTCGCCGCGGCGCGCGCCGCGGCCGCGCTCGTCCGACCTCGCTGACGGGGTCGCGATCGGCGGTAGGTGCAAGATCGTGGAAAATTGATGCGATCGGCCCACCCGAATTCCTGGGGCGGGTTAGCAGTCCGTGGTTAAACTCTCGCCGCTCAGCTCACGCGCACGGGAGTCCATGAGGTGGA
>MGBU01000054.1 GCA_001790205.1 Candidatus Rokubacteria bacterium GWA2_73_35
CACAGGATGAAGCGCGGGATCACCGCGGCGTACTCCGACTTCGGGTCCTGCCGCGGGCCGAAGACGTTGAAGTAGCGGAGCCCGACCGTCTCGACGCCGTAGAGCTGCGCCCAGACCCGGGCGTACTGCTCGCCCGCGACCTTCGACACCGCGTACGGGGAGACCGGCGCCGGCGGCTGCTCCTCGCGCTTGGGCAGGTCCGGCCGCGCGCCGTACACCGAGGACGACGAGGCGTAGACGACGCGCCGCACGCGGCAGCGCCGCGCGGCCTCGAGCACGTTGAGCGTGCCGGTCACGTTGTTCTCGTTCGCGCCGAGCGGGTCCCCGACCGAGCGCGGCACCGAGCGCATCGCCGCCTGGTGGAAGATCACGCGCGCGCCGCGCGCCGCGCGCACGACCGCGTCGAGCCGACGGACGTCGCCGCGCACGATCTCGAGCCGCCGCCGGTGGCGCGCCGCGAAGGCCAGGTTCGCGCGGTCGCCCGTCGAGAAGTTGTCGAGCACCCGCACGCGTGCGCCCTCGGCGAGCAGGCGCTCGACGAGGTGCGAGCCGATGAATCCCGCGCCTCCGGTGACGAGCACGGCGCTCTTCACGGCGCCGATTGTAGCATTTGACAGCCCTGGCGATTTCGCCCCATCATGGCGGCACCTTCGGGCAGCCCGTCGACCCGGGACCCGCACCGCAATGATGGAGGACGCCATGAGCCGCAGCCGCCTCGCGATGCTCCTGCTTCTCGCGCTCGTCCTCGCCCTGCCGGACGCCCCCGCGGCGCAGACGAAGGACGACACCGTCGTCTACGCGTTCCAGTCGGACGTGGACAGCTGGGACCCGCCGAACTCGGTCCTGCGCGAGGCGATCATCCTCGGCTACCAGGTCTTCGACCATCTCGCCGTCCGCGACCTCAAGACGGGCCGTGTGGGTCCGAACCTCGCCACGTCCTGGAGGGCGCTCGACGAGACCACGTGGGAGGTCAAGCTCCGCAAGGGCGTCCGGTTCCACGACGGGTATCCCTTCACGGCCGCCGCCGTCAAGGCGACCTTCGACCGCGTGCTGGACCCCAAGAACAAGCTCACCGCGCGGGGCAATCACGCCAAGATCAAGTCGGTCGAGATCGTCGACGACTCCACCGTGCGCTTCAAGACCGACGGGCCGTATCCGCTCTTCGTCGAGCGGCTGACCGCCCAGGTCATGCAGTCCGACAAGGTGATCAAGGAGAAAGGCCACCAGTGGATGCAGGAGAACCCGATCGGCACCGGGCCCTACAAGCTCGTCCGGTGGAACCGGAAGCAGGAGCACCTGCTGGTGCGCAACGACGACTACTGGGGCGCCAAGCCCGCGTTCAAATACGTCCGCGTCCGCATCATTCCCGAGACCGCGACCCAGATCGCCGAGCTGATCTCGGGGGGCGTGGACGTGATCAAGGCGGTGCCGCCCGACCAGATGGACGTCATCGACAAGTCCGGCCAGGCCCGGACCTCGACCTCGCCGATCCTCCGCACGGCGATGCTCCAGCTCGACCAGGCGGCGCGCAGCGGCCCCAACCCCTTCACCGACCGCCGCGTGCGCCAGGCGGCCAACATGGCCGTGGACATGGACGCGATCATCAAGTACGTGCTGAACGGTCTCGGCGACCGCGTGGCCACCGGCGTCAACCCGATGGCGTTCGGGTTCGATCCGTCCCTCAAGCCCTACAAGCCGGACCTCGCCGCCGCCAAGAAACTCCTCGCGGCCGCCGGGTACCCGAACGGCTTCGAGGTGCGCTTCCGCACGGGCCTGGCGATCGTCGAGCCCGGGGTCCAGCAGACCAACGACGCGATCGTGGCCGACCTCGCGAAGGCCGGCATCGTCGCGAAGCAGAACCTGATGGGCGACGTCGGGCCCTACGTCGCGCAGGTCAAGGAGGGCAAGGCGGGTCCGATGTTCAACTGGTCGTGGGGCTACTACTCGGTCTTCGACGCCGACGCGATCCTCTACGACGTCTTCAAGTGCGGGGAGTCGTACAGCTACTACTGCAACAAGGAGCTGGACGACCTGATCCAGGCGGGACGCTCGACGCTCGACCCCAAGAAGCGGACCGAGATCTACGTCAAGGCCCAGCGGCTCCTCTTCGACGACGCCGCCTACATCTACAAGTGGGGGCTCCGCGGCGTGTGGGGCATCAGCAATCGCGTGGAATACGCGGCGCCGCGCGACGAGATCGACCGGATGTTCATCGTGACGCCCAGGAGGAAGTAGCCGCCACGCGGGCTCGGAGCCGACGGGCGCGTACGACAGGGGTCGCGGGACCACGCGGCACGCGTCCGCCGCCCCGTCGCGGCTGGGCTCCATCCCGTCGCGCCCGGTCCGCTGCCACGGGGCCGGAACGGGTCCCTGCGACCCCTGTCGTACGCGCCCGTCGGCTCCGCCGCACGATTGTTCACATGATTTCGCGGACGCGACACTAGCCTCATGCGAGGGTACGCGGCCGGCCAGCTCGTCCAGCTCGTCGTCGTGGTCATCGGCATCTCGATGCTCGCGTTCGCGATCCTGTACGTCGTCGGCGATCCCGTGCTGCTCCTGCTCCCGCAGAACGCCGGCAAGGAGGAGTTCGAGCGCTACCGCCGGTTGCTCGGGCTCGACCAGCCCCTCTACGTCCAGTACTGGAAGTTCGCGAGCCGGGCGGTCCGGGGCGACTTCGGCAACTCGTGGTACGGCGACGTGCCCGCCTTCGGCCTGGTCCTCCAGCGGATGCCGCCGACCATCTATCTCACGCTCGCCGGTCTCGGCGTCGCGCTCCTGATCGCGCTGCCGCTGGGCATCCTCGCCGCGCTCCAGCGCCACTCGTTCGTGGACAACCTCTGCACGGCGCTCGCGGTCGCGGGCCAGGCGATGCCGATCTTCTGGCTCGGCATCATGCTGATCATCGTCTTCGCGGTCCGCCTGAAGGCCCTGCCCGCCTCCGGCTACGGCACCTGGCAGCACTTCGTCATGCCCGCCTTCACGCTCGGCGCCTTCCTCGCCCCGATCACGATGCGGCTCGTCCGCGCGGGCGTGATCGAGGTCATGAACATGGAGTACATCAAGACCGCGCGCGCCAAGGGCGTCGGCGAGCGGATGGTCGTCATCAAGCACGCCTTCCGCAACGCCTGCATCCCCGTGATCACGGTCCTCGGGCTGCAGTTCGGCCAGCTCCTGGGCGGCGCGATCGTCACGGAGACCGTCTTCGCCTGGCCCGGCGTCGCCACGCTCACCGTGGAGTCCATCCGCAACCAGGACTTCCCGGTCGTGCAGGCCGCCGTGGTGCTGCTCGCCCTGATCATCGTCGTCGTCAACCTCTGCGTGGACCTGCTCGTCGGCTTCATCGACCCGCGGATCCGGGTGCGGGCGTGAGCGCGGTCGTCGAGCGGAGCCCGGCGGCGCGCGATCTGGCCCCGGCGGCCCGACGCGGCGCGCTGCGGCGCCTGGCGCGGCTCCGCTGGGGCGTGGGCGCGGCCGCCGTGATGCTCGCGATCGTCGGCGCCGCGCTCCTGGCTCCGTGGGTCTCGCCGCACGACCCCCTGGCGGTCGACATCCGCCACCGCCTGGTCCCGCCGGCGTGGATGGAGGGCGGCACGACGCGGCACCTCCTCGGCACGGACCAGGTCGGCCGCGACCTCCTCGCGCGCGTCATCTATGGGGGCCGCGTGTCGCTCGTGATCGGCGTCTTCGCGGTGCTGATCTCGGCGACGCTGGGCGTCCTCGGGGGGCTCGCGGCGGGCTACTTCGGCGGCCGCACCGACGCGGTCGTCATGACGCTCCTGAACGTGATGCTGTCGTTCCCGTTCGTCCTGCTGGCGCTGGCCGTGATCGCGGTCCTCGGGCCGAGCCTGGTGAACATGATCTTCGTGCTCGGCGTCGCCGATTGGCCGCTCTACGCCCGCGTCATCCGCGCGGAGACGCTCGCCATCCGCGAGCGTGAATTCATCACCGCCGGGCGGGCGCTCGGGATGAGCCACGCGCGCCTCATGTTCGGCCAGATCTTCCCGAATCTCGTGTCGCTCATCGTCGTGATCGCGACGCTCCAGGTGGCGCGCGTGATCATCCTCGAGTCGTTCCTCTCGTTCCTCGGCCTCGGGATCCAGCCGCCGACGCCCGCGTGGGGCAACATGCTCGGCGAGGGGCGCGTCTACATGCTGAACTCGTGGTGGATCGCCGCCTTCCCGGGACTCGCGATCTTCGTCACCACGCTCGTGATCAACCTGATGGGGAACGCGCTCCGCGACTGGCTCGACCCGCACATGAAGCTGTAGCCCGCGGGGCGCCGGCGTCAGCGCCTGGCGGCCGCCGCCGCCGCGCGGTAGATCTCCGCGGTCTTGGCGACCATCGGCGCGACGCCGAACTCGCGCAGCACCCGCTGCCGCCCGGCCGACCCGAGGCGCCGGCGCCGCGCGGCGTCGGCGGCGAGCGCGCCGATCGCCTCCGCGAGCGCGCCCTCGTCGCCCGCGGGCACGAGCAGGCCCGTCTCGCCGTCGCGCACGACGTCGCGGTGCCCCGGCACGTCCGTCGCGACGACGGCCAGGCCCGCGGCCATCGCCTCGAGGAGCGCGAGCGGCAGCCCCTCCTTCAGCGAGGGCGCGGCGTAGAGGTCCATCGTCGGGCAGGCGCGCGCGGAGTCCTCGAGCCAGCCGGCGAACACGACCCGGGGGCCCAGGCGCGCCCGCGCGGCGAGCGCCTGGAGCCGCGCCTTGTCCGCGCCGTCGCCGATCAGCAGGAGCGTGAGCCGCGGCTCGCGCGGGGCGAGCCGTGCCAGCGCGCCCACGAGCGCGCCGAGGTTCTTCACCGGGTCGAAGCGGGCGACGGACCCGACCACGAGCGCGTCGGCCGTGAGGCCGAGGGCCTCGCGGCGCACGGGCGCGCCGACGAGTGCCAGGTCCTGGGCCTCGACGTCCACGCCGTTGGCGACCGTCGCGCTCCCGCCGGGCCGGCAGAGACCGAGCGCACGCGCCTCGGCCTCCTCCGAAGCGGAGACGCCGACGACCGTGTGCGTCCAGCGCGCGAGCCGCCGCTCGAGCGCCAGGTAGAGCCACCGCCCCGCGCGCCGGTAGCCCTCATAATGGATCCCGTGGAAGGTGTGGACGGCGGCGGCGCCGGTCCGGCGCGCCGCCAAGCGCCCGTAGAGGCCCGCGCCCTTGCCGTGGCTGTGGATCACCTGCACGCCGTGGGCGCGCGCGAGGGCGAGCGTCTCGCGGAGCGGCCGGAGCCCGAGCCGGTCCGCGTGCACGACCGCGACGCGGCACCCGAGGTCGCGGAAGCGCCCGAAGAACGGCCCGTCGCGCGGCCCCGCGACCGTCACGTCGAACTCGTCGCGCGGCAGGTGCCGGACGAGATCCCAGACCTGCCGCGGCCCCCCGCCGAGCGACATCGTCGTCAGGAGCTCGAGGACGCGGATCACCCGCCGGTCCCGAGCACCGTCGCGGCACCGAGCCCCTGACCGGCCTGCCGGTACTCCTCGCGCGGCGGCGCGAAGATGTCGAGCACCACGCACCGCGCGGCGAGCGTGCGGCCGCCGTGGGGCACGTTGGGCGGCGTCTGCCAGAAGTCGCCGGCCCGGACGTGGTGCTCGACGCCGTCCTGGACGCGGATCCACTCGCCCTCCAGGCAGACGCCCCACTGCTCGTTGGGATGCGCGTGGACGGGCGAGCTCGAGTGCGGCTCGAGCGTGACGACCGACAGCATCGCGTGGACGCCGGGGAAGACGCGCGCGGTCACGCCGGGGGCGAGCTGGCGCACGATGCCGCCCTCGCGGAGGTTGTGGAAGCAGGACGCGTCGCTCATGGTCGGCTCCTCTCGTCTCCGTTTACAGGCATCCGCCGAGCCATTACACTATCTCCCGCTTCGGTCTGCGACAACGGAGGAATCGTGCGCGTCTTCATCGCGATGTTCGCTCACGAGACGAACACCTTCAGCACGCTGCCGACGGGCCGGCGCGAGTTCGAGGCGCGGGACCTGCGCTGGGGCGGCGAGCTGTTCGAGGCGTACCGGGGCACCGGCACCTGCCTCGGCGGGATGCTCGAGGTCGCCGCCGCGCGCGGCGTCGAGCTGGTGCCGTCGGTGGCGGCCGCCGCGTCACCCGCCGGGCGCGTGAGGGCCGAGCTCCACGCCGAGGTCCGGGCGCGGCTGCTCGCCGACCTCGGCGCGGCGGGCCGTCTCGACGGCGTGCTGCTCGATCTGCACGGCGCCATGGTGCCCGAGGGGCTCGAGGACGGCGAGGGCGATCTCCTCGGCGCGGTGCGCGAGGTCGTCGGACCGGCGATGCCCGTGGCCGTCACCCTCGACTTCCACGCGAACGTGACCCGGGCGATGGTCGCGCACGCGACCCTGCTCCACGGCTACAAGACCTACCCGCACGTGGACATGGAGGCGCGCGGCCGCGAGGCCGCGACGCGCCTCCTCGACGTGGTCGGCGGGCGCGTCCGCCCGACCGTCGCCTTCCGCCAGCCGCCGCTCCTGCCGCCGATCGCGGGACAGCTCACCGCGCGCGGCCCGATGCGGCGGCTCCACGACCTGGCGGCCGAGCTGGAGCGCGACCCGAGGGTCGTGTCAATCTCCGTCTTCGCCGGCTTCCCCCTCGCCGACATCCACGACGCCGGGCTCAGCGTCTACGTCGCGACCGACGACGACGGGCCCCTCGCCGACCGGCTCGCGGACCGCCTCGCCGCGACCGCCTGGGAGCACCGGCACGAGTTCCTCCACACGGCCCCGCCCGTGCGCGAGGCCGTCGCGCGCGCGCAGGCATCCGCCGGGCGGCCGGTCGTGCTCGCCGACATCGCCGACAACCCGGGCGGCGGTGCGCCGGGTGACACGACGGGGATCCTGCGCGAGCTGCTGCGGGTCGGCGCGCGCGGGGCCACCGTCGCGTGCCTGTGGGACCCGGAGGCGGCGCGCGCGTGCGCCGCCGCGGGCGCCGGCGCCACGCTCACGCTGGCGGTCGGCGGCCGCGTGGACCCGAGCCACGGCGCGCCGGTCGAGGTCACCGGGCGCGTACGCGCGCTCTCCGACGGGCGGTTCGTGCACGCGGGGCCGATGTTCCGGGGGGTCGAGGGGCGCCTCGGCCCGACGGCGGTCCTCGACGTCGACGACCTCAAGATCATCCTGATCTCGCACCGGTGGCAGACGCTCGACCCCGAGATGATCCGGTTCGTCGGCATCGACCCGGCCGCCGAGCGGATCCTGGTCGTCAAGTCGTCGGTCCACTACCGGGCGGCGTTCGAGCCGATCGCGCACGAGATCCTCGAGGTGGACGCGCCCGGCCTCTCGTCGTCGAACCTCGCGCGCTTCACGTTCAAGCACGTCCGGCGGCCGATCTTCCCGCTGGACGACGTCACCCTCGGGTGACGAGGAGACCGCGATGCCCTCCCGAGCCTTCGTCGCCGGCGACTTCAGGGTGTTCGACGTGCGGGGCTTCCAGGCCCGCATGCGCGAGATCCGGGC
>MGBU01000055.1 GCA_001790205.1 Candidatus Rokubacteria bacterium GWA2_73_35
CTCGCGGGTCGTCGGCCCGAAGGCCGTGAAGTACGTCTGGAGCGAGAAGGTGCCGGCCGGCAGCCAGCTCGCCTCGAACCACGGCCTCACCCGCGTGCGCGTGCTCCGGAGCGGCGCCGCGCGGACGGGGGAGTGGGTGGAGGAGCGCGTCAACGTCCTCGAGGACTGGCGGAAGCTCTTCGGAGACGCCGGCACCCCCACGCCCGCGGGCATCGCGGTGCTCACCGACGCCGACGACACCCGGTCGAGCGCCCAGGGCGACTACGCGAATTTCCGCGCCTGCCGCGGCTAGCGTGCTGACCCAGGAGATCCTCGTCGTCGACGACGAGCCCGACATCCGCGGCCTCATCGTGCTCCACCTCGAGCGCGAGGGCTTCCGGTGCCGGACGGCCGCGAGCGGGCCCGACGCGCTGCGCGAGGCCGGGACCCGTCCGCCGGCGCTCGTCGTGCTCGACCTGATGCTGCCCGGCCTCGACGGGCTCGAGGTCTGCCGGCGCCTCCGGGCGAACGCGGCCACCGCCGGCGTGCCGATCATCATGCTGACGGCGAAGGCCGACGAGGTGGACCGCGTGGTGGGCCTCGAGGTCGGCGCCGACGACTACGTCGTCAAACCGTTCTCGCCCAAGGAGCTGGTCGCGCGCGTGCGGGCCGTGCTCCGCCGCGCCCGCCCCGCGGCGGGGGCGACCCCGGTGCTCTCGGCAGGGCCGCTCACGCTCGACGTGGCGCGGCACACCGTGACCCTCGAGGGCCGGGTGCTCGCGCTCACGCCCAAGGAGTTCGACCTGCTCCAGGTGCTCCTCGAGTCCGCCGGGCGGGTCCTCTCGCGCGAGCACCTCCTGAACCGCGTC
Organism: Candidatus Rokubacteria bacterium GWA2_73_35; assembly: GCA_001790205.1. Lineage (GTDB taxonomy): Bacteria > Methylomirabilota > Methylomirabilia > Rokubacteriales > CSP1-6 > GWA2-73-35. The sequence goes on from MGBU01000055.1 coordinate 849, forward strand.
TGGGGCTACGCGCGCGCCGACGAGATCGAGTCGCGCACGGTGGACGTGCACGTCCGCCGGCTCCGGGCCAAGCTCGGGGACTTCGGCAGCCGGATCGCCACGGTCAAGTCGGTCGGCTACCGGTTCGAGGAGGCGTGATGCCGCGTCGGCTCGTCCTCTTCCTCCAGCGCAGCATCGCCCGCAAGCTGACGCTGACGCTCGTGGGGTTCGTCGCCGTGACGACGCTCGCCGCCGGCCTCTTCCTGAACCGCGCCCTCGAGCGCTTCGCGGTCGAGACGCTCGAGGCGCGCCTGGCGAGCACCGGCCGGCTCCTCCACGACGGCGCGCGCGGCCTCCTGGCGCGCCGCGCGCCGCCGGAGGAGATCCACGCCTGGCTCGTGCAGGCGGCGCGGCCGACGGAGACGCGCGTGACGCTGATCGACGCGGAGGGCCGGGTGCTGGGCGACTCGGAGGTGGCGGTCGGGGACCTCGGGCGGGTCGAGGACCACGCGGGCCGGCCGGAGGTCCGCGAGGCCGTCGCGGGACGGATCGGGCGCGACCTCAGGACGAGCGCGACGGTCCGGGCGCCGCTCCTTTACGTCGCGCTGCCCGTCCACGACGGCGGGCGCCTGGTCGGCGTGCTGCGCCTGGCGCTGCCGCTCTCGGTGGTGAGCGAGGCCTGGGCCGGCGTCCACCGGGTCGTGCTCGGGGGCGGGCTCGTCGCGCTCGCGGTCGCCTTCGCGATCGGCCTGTTCGTCGCGCGCCGCGTGACGCGCCCGGTGGTCGAGATGCAGGCGATCGCCGAGCGCATGAGCGCGGGGGACTTCGCGGCGCGGGCGCCCGCGGGCTCCCCCGACGAGATCGGGACGCTCGGCCGGGCGCTCAACGCGATGGCGGGGCGGCTCCGCGGCGAGATCCAGGACCTCCAGCAGGAGCAGGCCAAGGCCACGGCGATCCTCGACGGCATGGTCGAGGGCGTGCTCGCGGTGGACGGCCGCGACGCGGTCCTCCTCATGAACGAGCGGGCGCGCGCGATGTTCGGCCTCGGCGCGGTGCGCCCCGAGGGCAAGCCCTTCCTCGAGGTCGTCCGGAACGTGGACCTGCACGAGATCCTCCGCGGCGTCCGCGACGTGGGCGAGGAGGGGGTGTCGCGCCGCGAGCTGAGGCTCGCCGGGCCCGCCGACCGGTGGCTCCAGGTGACCGCGGTGCCGTTGCGCCTCGCCGGGGGCGAGGTCGGGGTGGTCATGGTGCTCCACGACGTCACCGAGCTGCGACGGCTGGAGCAGGTCCGCACGGAGTTCGTCGCGAACGTCTCCCACGAGCTCAGGACGCCGCTCACGGCGATCCACGGCTACCTCGAGACGCTCCTCGGCGGCGCCCTCGAGGAGCGCGAGAACGCGCGCCGGTTCCTCGACATCGTCTTCCGCCACACCGAGCGGCTCGGCCGGCTGCTCGACGACCTCACGGACCTCTCCAACATCGAGCTGGGGCGCGTGGCGCTTCGGCTCGAGCCCGTGCGGCTCGACGAGGTCGTGGACTCGGTGCTCGCGATCATCGCGCCCCGGGCCGAGGCCGGCCGGGTGGCACTCGCCGCCGAGATCCCTGCGGAGCTGCCGCGCGTTCACGCCGACCGCGACAGGCTCGCCCAGATCCTGATCAACCTCGTGGACAACGCGGTCAAGTACACGCCCGAGGGCGGTCGCGTCACGGTGAGCGCGCGCCCGGGCGCCGACGGCCGGCTGGAGGTCGCGGTGGCGGATAGCGGCGTCGGCATCCCGCCCGCCGACCTGCCGCGCATCACCGAGCGCTTCTACCGCGTGGACAAGGCGCGCTCGCGCGAGCTCGGCGGCACGGGGCTCGGCCTCGCGATCGTCAAGCACCTGGTCCTCGCCCACGACGGGACGCTCGGGATCGAGAGCACGCCGGGCCGCGGGACGACCGTGCGGGTCACGCTCCCCGCCGCGCAGCCATGACGGCCCGCCGGCGGGTGCTCTTCCTCTGCACGCACAACTCGGCGCGCAGCCAGATGGCCGAGGGCTGGCTCCGCGCCCTCGCGGGCGACCGCTTCGAGGCCGCGAGCGCGGGCACCGAGGCGACGCGCGTGCACCCGCTGGCGATCCGGGCGATGGCCGAGGCCGGCGTCGACATCGCGGGCCACGCCTCGAAGACGCTCGAGCGCTTCGTCGCCGAGCCCTGGGACTGGGTCGTCACCGTCTGCGACGCCGCCAACGAGCGCTGCCCCGTGTTCCCGGCGCGGACCACCCGCGTCCACTGGAGCTTCGACGACCCGTCGGGCGCCGTGGGCGGGGAGGAGGAGCGGCTGGCCGTGTTCAGGCGGGTCCGCGACGAGATCGGCGCGCACCTGCGCGCCTGGCTCGCCGAGCTGGCGTAGGCGCCGCCGGGCGCCGACCCCGGGAAGGCGGCCCGCCTGGAGTCGGATTCGTTGCGGCCCGGCCGCGGCCGCGATATAAGGGTGGCGGCCCGCGGAGCGGGAGCTGTGTCCGTGTTGCCGACGACTCCCACACCAGAGGAGGTCCACGTGAAACGCTTATCTTCCTCCATCCCGGCGCTACTGTTCCTCGCATTCACGCTGGCCGGCTGCGCCCGCCTGCCCGGCAGCGGCTGGGTCACGCTGATCGACGGCGAAGCCGGGCTCGACAACTGGAACCGGATCGGTGACGCCAACTGGCGCGCGGAGGGCGGTGCCGTCGTGGCCGACAAGGGCAAGGGCGGCTACCTGGTGTCGAGGGCCGCCTACACGGATTTCGAGATCCGCGCCGAGTTCTGGGCGGCGACGGACACCAACAGCGGTGTCTTCATCCGCTGCTCCGATCCCGCCAAGGTCGGCGCGGCGACCTGCTACGAGGTGAACATCTGGGACATCCGGCCGGACCCCAAGTACGCCACGGGCGGGATCGTCGACCATGCCACGGTGCCGGTGCCGCTGGTGCACAAGGCGGGCGGCCGCTGGAACACCTATGAGATCACCGCGAAGGGAACGCAGCTCACCGTCAAGCTGAACGGCGTCCAGACCGTGAGCATCCAGGACAGCAAGCACGCGTCGGGACCGTTCGCGCTCCAGTACGGCCCCGGAGTGAAAGGCGCCCAGGGCGGCCCGATCAAGTGGCGGAAGGTGCAGATCCGGCCGCTGTGACGCCCGCCTGATCCGACGTCGGGGGGAGCGAGGGCCGCTCCCCCCGACACCCTCCCGACCGATCGCCTCGACCCGACGCCCTCGCGCTCGCCGAGGGTGTTCACCCAACATTTACTCCGCTGTCATCGTCCTGTAACCGCGCGCGTCGACACTCGGCGCCGATGGATCTGGCGCGAGAGGACTGGGAGGTCACGGCGACCTCGAACGGCGCGGACACCCTCGCGGGATCGTAACGCATTCGTAACACGCCGTTCATGTCACGGAAACACCGGCAGAGCATGCTGAACCCAGACACGAAAAGGAGACGACGATGATGAAGAGACTTTACTGGATGCTCGGGCCGGCTCTCGCGGTCCTCCTCGTCGCTGCGGGCGGCGAGGCGGCGGCGCAGGTCAAGGTGGATCCGGGCCTCCAGCCCTACAAGGCGGTCGGCGGGGTGAGCGGCAACGTCTCGAGCATCGGCTCGGACACGCTCAACAACCTGATGACGCTCTGGGCGGAGTCGTTCAACCGGTTCTACCCGAACGCGAAGATCCAGATCGAGGGCAAGGGCTCCTCGACGGCGCCACCCGCGCTGATCGCGGGCACGGCGCAGCTCGGCCCGATGTCCCGGCCGATGAAGGGCTCGGAGATCGACCAGTTCGAGAAGAAGTACGGCTACAAGCCGACCGCGCTCCGCACCTCGGTGGACGCGCTCGCCGTGTTCGTCAACAAGGACAACCCCCTCACGTGCCTGACGATGGCCCAGGTGGACGCGGTGTTCTCCAAGTCCCGCCGCTACGGGGCCAAGGACGACGTCAAGACCTGGGGCCAGCTCGGCCTCACGGGCGAGTGGGCGGCGAAGCCCGTGAGCCTCTACGGCCGCAACTCGGCCTCCGGCACCTACGGCTTCTTCAAGGAGCACGCGCTGAAGAACGGCGACTATAAGGACGCCGTGAAGGAGCAGCCGGGCTCGGCTGCCGTGGTGCAGGGCGTGACCGTGGACCGCTACGCCGTCGGCTACAGCGGGATCGGCTACGCCACCGCCGGGGTCCGCGCCGTCCCGATCGCCGCGAAGCCGGGCGGCAAGTGCGTGGAGGCGACGGCGGACAACGCCTACTCGGCCGACTACCCGCTGGCGCGCTTCCTCTACGTCTACGTCAACCGGGCGCCCGGCAAGCCCCTGGACCCGCTCACCCGCGAGTTCATGAAGCTCGTCATGTCCCGGGAGGGGCAGGAGGTGGTCGTGAAGGACGGCTACTTCCCGATCCCGGCGTCGATCGCCAGGGAAGAGCTGAACCGGATCCAGTAGTGGCCGTCACCAGCCTCACGCTCGGCCGGGCGCGGACGAGCCGGCGCATCCTCCTCGACAGGGTGTCGCGCCGGCTCGTCGTGCTCGGCGGCATCATCATCATCGCCTCGATCCTCGCCATCCTCGTCGTCATTGTGGGCGAGGTCTCTCCGCTCTTCGAGCGGCCCACGGCCGTCGTCGCGGGCCGGCACGCGGCGGCCGGGGACGCGAGCGCGCCGGCCGCCGGGGCCGCCGTCGGGGTGGACGAGTACCGGGAGATCGCCTACCGGGTCACGGCAGGCGGCGTGGTCGAGTTCGTCTCCCTCAGGGGCGAGCGCGGCCTTGCGCCGGCGCCGGTGCCGGGCCTCGCGGGCGCGCGCGTGACGACGGTCGCGCGCGGCGGCCGGGACCAGCTCCTGCTCGGGACCTCCGACGGACGCGCCGTGCCGCTCGCCGTCGGGTTCGACGTGACCTTCGATGGTGGCCGCCGCACGGTCACCCCCGCCCCCGAGTTCGGCGAGCCCGTCGCGCTCGATCCGGAGGGGCGGCGCCCGATCCGGCAGCTCGCCTTCGCGGCCCCGGAAGGCGGGCCGCTCCGCGTCGCGCAGGTCGGGCCGAAGGACCTCGTGATCCAGACGGTCGTGGAGAAGAAGGCGCTCGTCGGGCCGGGCCGCAAGGAGGAATCCACGCAGCCGCTCGCCGTCGAGGCCGACGGCGAGATCACGGCGCTGGCGCTCGACGCGCGCGCCGAGGACCTCTTCGTCGGCACCTCCCGCGGCCAGGTCGTCCACTACGACGTGCGCGACCGCGGCAACCCCGCGCGCGGGCAGTGGGTCGCGGCGAGCCCCACCGGGGCGCCGGTGACGGCCCTGGCCTTCCTGATCGGGGACCGCACGCTCGTCGTCGGCGACGCCCGGGGCGGCGTCACGTCCTGGCAGATGCTCGCCCCGCCCGGCGCCGCGGAGCGCCGGCTCACCCGCATCCACGAGTTCACGCGCCACGACGGCGCGGTCGTCTCGATCGCCGCCTCCCAGCGCGACAAGGGCTTCGCCACCGCCGACGCGCGGGGCGAGGTCCGCATCCGCTACGGCACCTCGGGCGAGACGCTGCTCGCGTTCGCCACCGGGGACGGGTCGACGCTCCGGAGCCTCGTCTACGCGCCGAAGGCCGACGGCGTGCTCGCCGTGAACGCCTCCGGCGGCCTCACGCACTGGGCGGTGACGAACCCGCACCCCGAGATCACCCTCCGGACGGTCTTCGGCCGCGTCTGGTACGAGGGCTACACCGAGCCGGCCTTCGTCTGGCAGTCCACCGGGGGGACCGACGACTTCGAGTCCAAGCTCAGCCTGACCCCGCTGATCTACGGCACGCTCAAGGGGACGTTCTACGCGCTCCTCGTGGCCGTGCCGCTGGCCCTCCTGGCCGCGGTCTACGTGAGCGAGTTCATGCACCCGGGCATCAAGGCCTACGTCAAGCCGGTGGTCGAGATCATGGCCGCGCTGCCGAGCGTGGTCCTGGGCTTCCTGGCGGGCCTGTGGCTCGCGCCCGTGGTCGAGCAGGTCGTGCCCGGCATCTTCCTGACGCACCTCGTGATCCCCGCCCTCGTGCTGGTGGCCCTCGCCGCGTGGCGGGCGCTGCCCGCGGCGGTCCGGAGCCGCCTCCGCCCGGGCACCGAGGTCGCGCTCCTGCTGCCGGTGGCGGCGCTCGGGGTGTGGCTGGCCTTCGTGCTGGGCGGTCTCGTCGAGCAGGCGCTGCTCGGCGGCAGCTACCGCGCCTGGCTCCAGTCGGCGCTCGGCCTCACCTACGACCAGCGCAACTCGCTCGTGGTCGGGATCGCGATGGGCTTCGCGGTGATCCCGATCATCTTCACGATCGCCGAGGACTCGCTCGCCAACGTGCCGCAGCACCTGCGCGCGGCCTCGCTCGCGCTCGGGGCGACGCGCTGGCAGACCGCGCTGCGGGTCGTCCTGCCGACGGCGAGCCCCGGCATCTTCTCGGCGGTCATGATCGGCTTCGGCCGCGCGGTGGGGGAGACGATGATCGTGCTGATGGCCACCGGCAACACGCCGGTGATGGAGTGGTCGATCTTCAACGGGTTCCGCGCGCTCAGCGCCAACATCGCGGTCGAGCTGCCCGAGGCGCCCGAGGGCGGCACGCTGTTCCGCGTCCTGTTCCTGGCGGCGTTCCTGCTCTTCTGCCTCACGTTCGTCGTGAACACGCTGGCGGAGCTGGTGCGGCTCAGGCTCCGCCGGAGGTACCGCTACCTGTGAGGCGCTTCTGGAAGAGCGGCGAGCCGTTCGTCTGGCTGACCGGCAGCGCGCTCGCGCTCTGCCTGCTCCTGGTCGTCGGGCTGGTCGCGCTCATCCTCGTGAACGGGCTCGGCTTCTTCTGGCCGGCGGACGTCCTCCGCGCCACGCTCGTGGACGGCACGGTGCTCACCGGGATCGTCCGCGAGCGCGAGGCGATCCCCGGCAAGCCGGGCGAGTTCCGGATCAAGCTCCAGGTCGGCAACCGCGACCTCTACGGCGCGGACTTCCAGTGGGTGGACGAGGCGCGGATCGCCCGGCGCGAGCGCCCCGCCGACGTCGTGGTGATCGAGCGCACCGAGTGGGGGCCCCTGCTCGGGACGATCGAGGCGCTGCGCGACGGCGACCGCGTGCTCGCGGTCCGGGGCGCCGCGGGCCTCGCGGAGCTCGCCCGGCGGCTGCCCGAGGCCGCGCGGCTGCGCCGCGAGATCCGCGCCCTCGAGAAGGGCGACATCGGCGCGATCAACCACGCCCAGGAGCAGGCCCGGCTGGCGCTCCGCCGCCTGGACCTCCGGGGGATCACCGCCGGCGCCAGGGTGGACGCGATCCAGGCGGAGCTGGCCGCCCTCCGGGCGCGCTACGCCCGCGAGGAGGCGCGCCTCGCCGAGCTCAAGCGGCGCCAGACGGCGCGTGTGGTGGTCGCCGCCGACGGCGGCAAGGCGAAGGAGCTGCCGCTCGCCCAGGTGCTGCGCGCGTGGGCGCCCAACGCGATGGGCCTCGCCGCCAAGGCCCGCCACTACGCCGCCGGCGTGTGGGAGTTCGTGGCGGACGACCCGCGGGAGTCGAACACCGAGGGGGGCGTGTTCCCGGCGATCTTCGGCACCGTGATGATGGTCGTGCTCATGAGCCTCCTGGTCGCCCCGCTCGGCGTCCTCGCGGCGTTCTACCTGCGCGAGTACGCGCGGCAGGGGGCGTTCGTCAGCGCCGTCCGCATCGCGGTGAACAACCTCGCGGGCGTGCCGTCGATCGTGTTCGGCGTCTTCGGCGTCGGCTTCTTCATCTACACGATCGGCGGGAGCCTCGACCGCCTGCTCTTCGCGGAAGCGCTGCCCACGCCGACCTTCGGCACGGGCGGGATCCTCTGGGCGTCCCTCACCCTGGCGCTGCTCACCGTGCCGGTCGTCATCGTCGCGACCGAGGAGGGGCTGGCCGCGATCCCGCAGGGGCTCCGCGAGGCGTCGCTCGCGGTCGGCGCGACGAAGCTCGAGACGACGCTGCGGGTCGTGCTGCCCGCGGTCATGCCGTCCGTCCTCACCGGGCTCATCCTGGCCATGGCGCGGGCGGCCGGGGAGGTGGCGCCGCTCATGATCACCGGCGTCGTGAAGCTCGCGCCCTCGCTGCCCGTGGACGGCTTCTGGCCGTTCGTCCACCTCGACCGGAAGTTCATGCACCTCGGCTTCCAGATCTACGACGTGGGCTTCCAGTCGCCCAACGTGGACGCGGCGCGGCCCATGGTGTTCGTGACCACGCTCTTGCTGCTGCTGGTCGTGATCCTCCTGAACCTGGTCGCGATCGGCCTGCGCAACCGGCTCCGCCGCACGTACGCGACGGCGGCGGTCTAGGAGGGATCCATGGTGGGGACGGTCAATGTCGCCGGGAGCCTCAACCCCCACGCCGACGCCTCCGGTATCATGGAGGCGCCGATGGTGGAGATCGAGCACCTGTCGCTCTGGTACGGCGCCAAGCGGGCGCTCCGGGACGTCTCCATGTCGGTGCCCAAGCACCGCGTGACCGCGTACATCGGCCCGTCGGGGTGCGGCAAGACGACGCTGCTCCGCTGCCTCAACCGCATGAACGACCTCGTGGACGGCGTGCGGATCACGGGCGCGATCCGCATCGGCGGGACGGACATCTACGACCCGACGCTCGACGTCACGGAGCTGCGTCAGCGTGTGGGGATGGTCTTCCAGAAGTCGAACCCCTTCCCGAAGTCCGTCTTCGAGAACGTCGCCTACGGGCCGCGGATCCTCGGCGTGCGCAATCGGAGCGACCTCGAGGGGATCGTCGAGCGGAGCCTCAGGGCCGCGGCGCTCTGGGACGAGGTCCAGGACCGTCTCGGCGACTCGGCGCTCGGGCTCTCGGGCGGCCAGCAGCAGCGCCTGTGCATCGCGCGCGCGGTCGCGGTCGAGCCCGACGTGCTGCTGATGGACGAGCCCTGCTCGGCCCTCGACCCGATCGCCACGGCCAGGATCGAGGAGCTGATGCTCGAGCTCAAGAACAGCTACACGATCGTGATCGTCACCCACAACATGCAGCAGGCCGCGCGCGTCTCGGACTACACGGGCTTCCTGCTCCTCGGGGAGCTGGTCGAGGTCGGGGTGACGCGGGAGCTGTTCACGAGCCCGCGCGACAAGCGCACGGAGGACTACATCACCGGCCGGTTCGGGTAGACGGAGGCGTCCCATGCAGCGGCACTTCCACGAGGAGCTGGACGCGCTCAAGCAGACGCTGCTCGCCATGGGCGGGCTCGTCGAGGAGCAGATCCGCCGGGTCATGCGCGCGCTGATCGAGCGCGACAACGACCTGGCGCGCGAGGTCGTCGAGCGCGACCGGCAGGTGAACGCCTACGACGTGGAGATCGACGAGAAGTGCGTGGAGCTGCTGGCGCTCCACCAGCCGGCGGCGGGCGACCTCCGCTTCCTCACGACCGCGATGAAGATCGTCACGGACCTCGAGCGCATCGGCGACCAGGCGGTGAACATCGCCCAGCGCGCGATCGAGCTGGGCCGCGAGCCGCAGCTCAAGCCCTACGTGGACCTGCCGCGGATGGCCGAGCGGGCGCAGCGGATGGTCAAGGAGAGCCTCGACGCGTTCGTCGGCCGGGACGCGGCGCTCGCGCGGCGGGTCTGCGCCGAGGACGCCGAGGTGGACGCCCTCAAGGAGCAGATCTTCCGCGAGCTGCTGACCTTCATGATGGAGGATCCCAAGACCATCCCGCGCGCGATCCGCCTCATCCTGATCTCGCGCTTCCTCGAGCGGGTGGCCGACCACGCGACGAACATCGCCGAGATGGTCATCTACCTGGTCGAGAGCAAGATGGTGCGCCACACGCTCGCGTGAGCCCGGGGCGCGCCCCCGAGTGTGTTAGCCTCTCGGCATGTCCCGCGCGAGCGCCGAGACCGAAGCCGACGCGATCGAGGAGCTGTACGCGCGGGGCGTGACTGACGGCCTCCCCGTCGTGCCGCCGACCCCCGCGCGCGTGGCGCGCGCCGTCGCCGCCTCGGGGCGGCGTGCCGAGGAGCTGGTCGCCCTCGTGCCGCCGAACTACGGGCGTGCCACCGTCGAGAAGGTCGCGGTCAACGCGGTGATGGCCGGCTGCCGCCCGGAGTACCTGCCGGTCGTGCTTGCCGCGGTCGAGGCGGTCTGCGACGACGCCTTCGATCTTCACGGGGTGTCGGCGACGACCAATTCGCCGTCGCCCCTCGTCGTCGTGAACGGCCCGATCCGCCTGGCGCTCGACATCAACTGCGGCGCCGGCGTCCTCGGCTCCGGCTGGCGCGCGAACGCCACCATCGGCCGGGCGCTGCGTCTCGTGTGCGTCAACGTGGGCGGCGCCACGCCGGGCGTCGTCAGCATGTCCACGCTCGCCCACCCGGGGCGCTACAGCTACTGCATCGGCGAGCGGGAGGAGGCGAGCCCCTGGGAGTCGCTTGCCGTCGAGCACGGCTTCCCAGTGGGAGGAAGCACTGTCGCAGTGCTGGCCGCCGACGCGCCCCTCGGCGTGTACGACCATCGGTCGCGCACGCCGGAGGACCTGCTCGGGACGCTCGCCGCGAGCCTGGCGGTCGTGTCCCATCACAAGGCGACCCACTGGGGGGACACGCTCGTCGTCCTCTCGCCCGAGCACGCGACGACGCTCGGCGACGCGGGCTGGAAGAAGGCTGACGTCCGGCGCTGGCTCTGGGAGCGCCTGCGGCGCCCCGTGCGCGAGCTCGTGCCGGGCCGCGACGGCGGCGAGGGGCTCCCCGAGCACGTGCTCGCCAAGTTCGCTGACCCCGCCCGCGACGACACGCTGATCCCGAAGTTCCGCGCCCCGGAGAACCTGAAGCTCGTCGTCGCCGGCGGCACCGCCGGCCGCTTCTCGGCGATCGTGCCCGGCTGGACGTTTCCCAAGGGCTCGTCGCTGGTCCTGAGGCCGATCCGCACCCCCTGACGGGAGGAGACCCATGGCCGACTATCTGGATCCGACCGATTCCGTCGCCGTGCCGCGGAAGACGGCGCCCCGGCCCGCGAGCCTCGAGGGCAGGACGATCACGCTCCTCGACATCTCGAAGGCGAAGGGGGACCACCTCCTCGACCGGATCGAGGAGCTGCTCCACGAGCGCGCGCGGCCGAAGGCCATCGTCCGGAAGAAGAAGCCGACCTTCGCCCGGCCGGCGCCCGACGCCCTCCGCCGGGAGATCGCGGGGGCCACCGACGTCCTGATCGAGGCGCTCGCCGACTGAGGGTCCTGCACCACGTGCAGTGTGCACGACGGCGTGTTCTTCGAGGACCACGGCATCCCGACCGCGACGGTGATCTCGGCGGAGTTCGTCGGCGCCGCGCGCGCCCAGGCCGAGGCGCTCGGCGCCACGGAGTACCGCACCGTCGTGGTCCCGCACCCGATCCAGCCGCTCACGCGCGACGAGGTCCGGGCGCTGGCCGACAAGGCGTACGACGACATCGTGAGGAGGCTCACGACGTGAGGACGCTCAGCGAGCAGGACGTGGTCGCGATGATCTCGTCGCTCAGCAACTGGGGCCGCTGGGGGACGGACGACGAGCTGGGGACCATCAACCTGATCACGCCGGAGAAGCGACGGCGGGCGGCGGCGCTCGTGAGGGACGGGGTCTCCGTGAGCTGCGCGCGCCCGATCGTGACGAACGACATCGCCGCCGACACCTCGTTCCAGCCGCTCCGCTTCATGGTGGACTCGGGCGAGGGGCGCGACCACGACCCGCGCGAGCGCCTCCTCGCCCGGCGGGGCGCGGCCGAGTTCATCGGCATGGTCTTCCATGGCTACACGATCACCCACGTCGACACGCCGGCCCACTACTTCTGGGACGGGAAGATCTACAACGGCCGCTCCTGCAACCTGGTGACCGCGCGCGAGGGCGCGCGGGCCGAGTCGGTGGACCTGCTGCGCGACGGCGTGGTGAGCCGGGGCGTGCTGCTCGACGTCGCGGCGCTCCGGGGGCGCCCGCTCGAGGCGGGCGAGGGCGTGATGCCCGAGGACCTCGAGGCCGCCGAGCAGGCCGAGGGCGTGCGCGTCGAGCCGGGCGACATCCTCCTCATCCGGACCGGCTACTACGCGCGCCGGCTCGAGACGCCGCGCCACCCCGTGAGGGACGGCTCTCCCGCGGCGCACGTGGCCTCCATGCCGTGGCTCCGCGCCCACGACATCGCGATGCTCGGCACCGACACTCACAACGACGTGAGTCCGGCGACCCACCCGGGGCTCGGCAACGTCGTCCACATCGTGGGCCTCGTCGGCATGGGCCTCTGGCTCATCGACAACGCCGACCTCGAGGCGCTCGCGCGCGCGTGCGCGGCGCGGCGGCGCTGGGAGTTCATGCTGACCCTCGCGCCGCTCAGGCTGCAGCACGCAACGGGCTCGCCGGTCAACCCGATCGCGCTGTTTTGATTTCATGGGGGGCTCCGGGCGCCCCCCAAGCCCCCCGGCGCTCGGGACGCCCCGGCGCAACCGTGGCGTCCCTCGACAGCGCGGCTGGCTCACAGGGGGCGTCCGCCCTTCACGCGAGCCAGATCACGAGTAGGGCGAACGCGATCGCGTGCGCCGTGGCGAGGATCCCGACGCGCTTCAGCCTGGCCGGGCGGTCGAGCCGCGCGACGCCCACGAGCGTCTGCGCGGCGGTCGGGACGAACGCGAGAACGGTCCACGGCGAGAGGCCTCCGACGCGCAGCGCGATCAGGACGGCGCCCAGGATCGCGAGCTCCATCCCGAGGGTCGGCGCCGCGAATCCGAGCCTGGCGGCGGGCGCGGCGAGCGCCGCGGTCCGCTTGAGGGCGTCGATCTTCAGGCGGACGTACAGGACGGCGCCGAGGAAGAACAGGAAGCTGATCGCCCAGAGCGCCGCCCCGGTCCGGTCGAGCGCGCCGCGGGCCAGCGCGTACGCGGCCGGCGCGCTCAGGGCCAGGCCGGCGGGCGCCAGGATCTGTCCCGCGAGCGCGTGGTCCAGCCTGCGGTAGACCAGGTACAGGCTCGCGGCCGCGGGCACCGCGGCGAGGGCGCCGAGGGCGAGCAGCGGCGCCGGGCGGGCGCGCGCGAGCACCGGCAGGAGGACGACGCCGCCCGCGGCCGTGAGCAGCAGGAGGAGGCCGCGGGCGCGCGCCCGGGCGTCAGGATCGGACGCCGGGACGAGGCGCAGCCGGAGCCAGACCAGGAGCTGGTTGTGGGCGAGGAAGAGCAGCAGCATCGCCGCCAGCAGCAGGAGGTCCGGCCACGCGAGCCGGCGCGCGACGCCGACGCCGATCGCCCACGGCACGAGCAGCATCCCCCACGTGCCGTGCTCCCTGGGAAGCAGCCGCTTGAGGCTCACCCGTCGGCGCTCAGGCGAAGCGCGGGAGCACCTTCTCCCCGAGGAGCCGGATCGACCGGAGCACCGCGGCCTGCTCCATGCCGGGCCACTGGAGCCGGACGATCAGCGTCGTGACGCCGAGCCGCTCGCGGTAGCGGGCGATCTCCTCGGCGACCCTCACCGGGTCGCCGATGACGAAGCGGTCGCGCGCCAGCTCCTCGAAGCTCGGGCTCCAGCGCTCGCCGGCGGGGAGCGCTCGGTCCTGCTCCCAGCTCCGATAGACGCGGTACTTGGCCTCGAGGAACGCGGCCGCCTCCGCGAAGGCGGTCGCGGTCTCGGGGGCGACGTAGCACTCCTTGACGAGCGGCACCTCGGCGGCGGGCGGGCGGCCCAGCTCGCGGCGCGTCGCGTGGAAGAGCGCCTGCTGGCGCTCGAGCGTGGCGAGCGTCGTGTGCGGGTTCATGAGCCAGGCGTCGGCGAGCCGCGCCGCGCGCCGGACGCCGCCGTCGCTGTTCGCGGCGAGCCAAATCGGCGGGCGCGGCCGCTGCACGGGACGCGTCGAGATCCTCACGTCGGCGAGCGTGAAGTGCCGGCCGGCGTACGTCACGGGCTCGCCGGTCCAGAGCCGCTCGATGACCTCGAGGCCCTCGACGAGCCGTCCGACGCGCGTCTTCGGGTCCTGCCCCATCGCCCGGTTCTCGACGTCGCGGTAGCCGAGACCGACGCCGAAGACGAGGCGGCCGTCCGCGATCACGTCGAGCGTCGCGATCTCCTCGGCGACCTCGACGGGGTGACGGAGCGGCAGGAGGAGGACGCCCGTGCCGAGCGTCATGCCCTCGGCCTCGGCGGCGACGCGGGCGAGCGTCGGGATCGGCTGGAAGTAGGTGAAGGGATCGGAGAGGTAGTGCTGGCTCGCCCACACCGAGGCGAAGCCCGCGGCGCGCGCGAGCCGCACCTGCTCGACGTGCTCGCGGAAGCGGGCGGGCTGGGGCTCGTCGGGCAGGTGCTGGACCGAGAGCGCGAGGCCGAGCTTCATTCCGAGAGCCGCCAGACGCGCCCCGCGGGCGGCTCGTCCGTCAGCGTGAACTGCGGCAGCGCCAGGTGCTCGGCGAGGTCCTGGAAGACCACCCGCACGCGCCGGCCGATCGCGACGCTGGCCTCCGCCTCGGGCGTGAGGTCGGGCCGGACGAGGTTGGCGATGATGCGGAGCGCCTCGTCGGGCGTCGGTCGCCCGCGCTGCTCGTCCAGCTCGACGAGCACGACCGGGTAGGGCGTCAGCGCCTTGAAGCCGGGCTGGATCGCGTGGTGGACGATCGCGTAGGAGTAGATCGTCCCGCGCCCGCTGACCTCGTGCCACGCCCAGCCGAGGTCCATGCACCAGGGGCAGGCGTGGCTGGGCGGGTAGCGCAGGAGTCCGCACACCGCGCAGCGGCGCACGACGAGACGGTGGGCGCGCGCGTGGGCGTAGAACTCCTTCCACTCGCTGTCGTTGTCGGGGACGAGGAGCGTCATGCCGCGGTAGGTCACCGGTTCGGGCATCGTCGAGGCTCCTGATCAGCGCCGTAGGATGAGGGCGCTGCCGGTCGGCGGCACCGCCCAGCCGAGGTTCATCGCGATCTCCGCGTCCTTCACCTGCCGGCAGCGACCCGGCGCGTAGTCGTGGCTGTGCACGCCCTCGGCCGCGCCGGGGCAGGAGTCGTCCACGGTCCCGCGGAGCTGGCGGACGTTCTCGATGACCATCGACATCCCGTGCGTGTAGCCCTCGCAGAGGTGGCCGCCCGAGGTGTTGTTCGGGCGCCGGCCGCCGAGCTCGATGATCCCGCTCGAGACGTACTGGCCGCCCTCGCCCTTCTTGCAGAAGCCGTACTCCTCGAGCTGGAGCATCGTCGTGAAGGTGAATGCGTCGTAGGACCCGGTGAGGTCCACGTCCTCGGGCCCGATGCCCGCCTGGCCGAAGACGATGTCCTTGGCGTAGTAGCCCGCGACGCGGGTGATCGGGCCGTGGGCCCAGTGGAAGTCGAGGCGCGGCTTCGAGACGCGCCCGGCCACGCCCATGACGTGGACCGGTCGGTGGCGGAGGTCGCGGGCGCGCTCGGCCGAGGTCACGACGAGGCACGTCGCGTTGTCGGTCTCGAGGCAGCAGTCGAGCAGGTGGAGCGGCTTGACGATCCAGCGCGAGCCGACGACGTCAGCGACGCTCACGCGCTCCCGGAGGAGGGCCTTCGGGTTCTGCGAGGCGTGCTTGCTGTGGGCGACCTTCACGTGCGCGACCTGCTCGGACGTGGTGCCGTACTCGTACATGTGGCGCATGAAGGTCGGCGCGAAGTTCTGCCCCGCGCTCCGCATCCCGAACGGGACCTGGGCGAGGTCGAGGCCGCGCACGGGCTGGGCGGCCCGGGCGCCGGTGCCGCCGATGCGGAACTCGCTGTAGCCGTTCATCGAGCGGTAGATCGCGACCGTCCGGCACATGCCGGTCTCGATCGCGCCCATCGCCAGGCCGACGAGCGCCTCGGTCGAGGAGCCGCCGCCGACCACGTCCATGTAGAAGTCGAGGCGGATCCCGAGGTCCGGGGCGACGTGGTTGGCGAGCGTCGAGTCGCCGGACTGGTAGTCCATCATCCCGTCCACGTCGCGCGCCGTGAGACCCGCGTCGAGGATGGCCCGACGCACGGCCTCCACGGCCAGGGCGCGCGTGGTGCGGCCCGAGCCGCGCGAGTACTCCGTCTCGCCCACGCCCACGATGCAGTACCTGTCGCGCAGCGTCTTCATCCGCCCTCCGTGCCGGGTCGGCTCGCGGTCGGCCCGGCGGTCCGCCCCCAGCGGGGATTCTAGCCGAGGACCCGGCCGAGCGGGCGGCCCTCGATCGCGCGCCCGGCCGTCACGCCTCGGCGGGTCGCGGCGGCCGCGCCTGCGAGAGCAGCGCGAGCGCGACGACGTTCAGCGCCGCGGCCAGGAGCCAGGTGAGGTTGTAGCTGCCGGTCGCGTCGTAGATCGCCCCCGCCAGCAGCGGCCCCCAGCCCGCCATCGCGCCCGCGAACGCGAAGAGGAAGCCGACGAGCGCGCCGGCCTGCCCACGCCCGAAGAAGTCGCTGACGATCGCGGGGAAGAGGGTCGAGATCGCGCCGTAGGAGTAGCCGAACACGAGCGCGGTGCCGAAGAGCATCTCGAGCCCGCGCGTCTGGCGGAACCCGAGGAAGGCGATGGCCTGGACCGCCATCGCGATCGCGACCGCAGGCCGGCGCCCGATCCTGTCCGAGACGCTCCCCATCACGAGGCGCCCGACGACGGCGCCCACGCCGAGCGCGCTCACCGCGGAGGCGGCGACGAGCGGCGAGTAGCCGAGGTCGCGCGCGAACGGCACCAGGTGCACGAGCGGGATGAAGACGGGGATCCACGTCGCCGTGAACGTCGCCCCGAGCAGCCAGAACGCGCGCGTGCGTACCGCCCGGCCGAGGGGCCACGGCGCCTCGGCGCCGGCGGCCGCGGCCGGCGGCCGGGCGGCGCCGTCGGGGTGGAGCCCGAGGCTCTCGGGATCACGGTGCATGAGGCGCGCGATCAGGTTGAGGACGACGAACACGCCGACGCCGAAGACCACATACGCCGTGCGCCAGCCCGCGGCGCTCACGAGGAGCTGGGCCACCGGCGGCAGGACGAAGGTGCCGACGCTGCCGCCGGCCGTGGCGAGGCCGACGGCGAGGCCGCGGCGCGCGACGAACCACTTCACGACCGTGCTGTTGCACGGCACGTAGGCGGTGCCCATCCCGAGCGCGGCGACGAGGCCGTAGAGCACGTACGGCTGCCAGAGCCGGGTGACGAGCGCCATGCCCGCGAGGGCGGCGCCGAGGAAGAGCCCGCCGAACGCGATGACGAGGCGCGGGCCCCAGCGATCGGTGAGCCGGCCCGCGGGGAAGCCGAAGACGCAGTAGGCGGCGGCGTAGAGCGAGAACGCGCCGGCGAGGCTCGCGCGGCTCCACCCGAACTCTTCGAGGAGCGCCGAGAAGAAGACGCCGAACGAGTACTGGGCCCCGTAGGCGACGAAGAGGACGCTGAACGCCCCGGCGACGACGATCCAGCCCCGAAAGACGCGCACGGTCAGGATCGGCCGTTCTTACCGCCGAGCTTCGGGAGCACCTCCGCCAGGAACTTGCCGGTGTAGGAGCCCGGGGTCTGGGCCACGGTCTCCGGCGTCCCCTCCGCGACGATCTCGCCGCCCTCCTCGCCGCCCTCGGGCCCGAGGTCGACGACCCAGTCGGCGCACTTGATGACGTCGAGGTGGTGCTCGACGACGAGCACCGTGTTGCCGGCGTCCACCAGGCGGTTGAGCACGCCGAGGAGCTTCTTCACGTCGTCGAGGTGCAGGCCGGTCGTGGGCTCGTCGAGGATGTAGAGCATCTCGCCCGTCTGCCGCCCGCCCAGCTCCGCGGCGATCTTGAGCCGCTGCGCCTCGCCGCCCGAGAGGGTCGTCGCCGGCTGGCCGAGGCGGAGGTAGCCGAGGCCGACGTCCTGCAGGACGCGCAGGCGGCGTGCGAGGCTCCCCTGCGCGGCGAAGAAGTCGACGGCGTCGTCGACGGTCATCTGGAGGACGTCGCTCACGGAACGGCCGCGATGCTTCACGCCCAGGACGTCGGGTCGGTAGCGGCGGCCCTCGCACTCCTGACAGGAGACGTACACGTCCTCGAAGAAGTACATCTCGAGCTTCTGGAACCCGTCGCCCTGGCACGCCTCGCAGCGCCCGCCGGGCACGTTGAACGAGAACGCGCCCGCGTCGAGGCCCAGCGCCTTCGCGCGGGGCAGCGCGGCGAAGAGGCGGCGGATCTCGTCGAAGGCCTTCACGTAGGTCACCGGGTTCGAGCGCGGCGTCCGGCCGATGGGCTCCTGGTCGATGAGGCGGACGCCCTTCAGGTACTCGAGGCCCGTCAGCCCGTCGTAGGCGCCGGGCGAGGCGAACTCGGTCTTGAAGGCGCGCGCGGCGGCCCGGTAGAGGGTGTCGTGGACGAGCGTGGACTTCCCCGAGCCCGACACGCCGCTCACCACCGCGAGCGTGTGGAGCGGCATGCGCAGCGTCACGTCCTTCAGGTTGTGGTCGCGCGCGCCGACCAGCGCGAGGTGGCGGCGGCCGCTGCGCCGGAACGCCGGCACCGGGATCGTCTCGCGGCCCGACACGTAACGCGCCGTGAGCGAGCGCGTCGCCTTTTGGAACTCGGCCTGGGGGCCGCTGAACACGATCTCGCCGCCGCGCTCGCCCGAGCCCGGCCCCAGCTCGACGAGCCAGTCGGCCGCCCCGATGAAGCCCGGGTCGTGCTCGACGACGACGACGGTGTTGCCCGCCTGCGCGAGCTCGCGGCACAGCTCGGCGAGCCGCGAGGTGTCGCGCGCGTGCAGCCCGATCGACGGCTCGTCGAGCACGTAGAGGGTTCCCACGAGCTGGGAGCCGAGCTGATTCGCCAGATTGATGCGCTGGGCTTCGCCTCCCGACAGGGTCCGCGTCTGGCGCGAGAGCGTGAGGTAGCCGAGGCCGACCCGCAGCAGGAAGCTGAGCTTGGCGTTGAGCTGGCGCAGGATCTCGCGCGCGACGACGGCCTCCCACGCCGTGAGCTTCAGGTCGGCCAGCAGGCGCGCCGCCGCGTCGATCGTGAGCGCGGTGAACTCGGCGATCGTGAGCCCCGCGATGCGCACGGCGAGCGCCGCGGGCTTGAGCCGGGCGCCGCGGCACGTCTGGCAGGGCGACTGGCTGCGGTAGCGCGAGAGGAAGACCCGGACGTGCAGCTTGTAGCGGTACGACTCCACTTCCTCGAAGAAGCCCCGGATCCCCGGGAAGCGCCCGTCGCCCTCGTAGACGAGCCGGCGGACCGCCTCCGGCAGCTGCTCCCACGGGGTATCCGTGTCGAGCTTCCGGCGGCGCGCGGCCTTCATGAGCTCACGCTGGTGCCGCTTGCCGGACGGGTGCGTCCAGGGCTCGACCGCGCCACCGGCCAGCGAGCGCGTGCGGTCGGGCACGACGAGCGCCTCGTCGTACTTGAGGACGTTGCCGAAGCCCTTGCACTCGGCGCACGCACCGAGCGGGTGGTTGAACGAGAAGAGCAGGGGCTGGGGCCGCTCGAGCGACGTGCCGCACGCCGTGCAGCGGAAGCTCTCGGCGAAGACCCGGGTGCCCGCGCCGAGCACCTCGACCTCGAGCCGGCCGCCGCCCTCGCGCAGCGCCGACTCCACGGACTCGGTGAGGCGCCGGCGCCGCGCCGCGTCGAGCACGATGCGGTCGAGGACGACCGCGAGCTCGCGCCGGTCGCCGAGGTCCGGCGGCGGCGCGGCGAGGTCGACCGTCTCGTCGCCGAGCCGCACGCGCGCGAAGCCGCGGCGCGTCAGGCTCGCCCACAACTCGGCCGCCGGCACGCCGGCCGCGATCGCGAGCCGGAACATGATCAGCGCGCGGGCGCCGGGGTACGCGGCGAGCAGCTCGTCCACGATGGACTCGGGCGAGTGCGAGGCGGCGGGGGCGTCGCACGCCGGGCAGTGCACGTGCCCGATCTTTGCGTAGAGCAGCCGCAGGTAGTCGTAGACCTCGGTGGCGGTCCCGACCGTCGAACGCGCCGTCCGCACCGGGTTCTTCTGCTCGAGCGCGACCGCGGGCCGGATCTGCTCGATGCGGTCCACGTCGGGGCGGTCCACGCGGTCGAGGAACATCCGGGCGTAGGTGGACAGGGACTCGATGTAGCGCCACTGCCCCTCGGCGAACAGCGTGTCGAAGGCGAGCGAGGACTTGCCCGAGCCGGACACGCCCGTGATGACCGTCAGCCGATCGTGCGGGATCTCGAGCGAGACGTTCTTGAGGTTGTTCTGGCGGGCTCCTTCGATGCGGAGCCCCGGGGGCTGGGCCATTCGAGCGGTCCTCCTGAGGTGGATATTCTACTGGACTCGCACGGACGGCGCCAGGCGCGTTCGGTTGACAGGGTCCCGACCCGCGGGTACACTCCACGTCGGCTTAGTTGATAATGATTACTAATAACCACTCGCACCACTCCGGCGCGGCCCGCAACGGGCCGCCGCCGACCACGGTGGACACTCTGCGGGCCCGCGGCCTCAAGCTGACGCGGCCGCGCCGCATCATCCTGGACGTGGTCCGGACGACCGACGCCCACCCGACGGCGGCGTTCGTGTACCGGCGCGTGCGGCGGAGGCTGCCGCGCGTGAGCCTCGCGACGGTCTACCGGAACCTCCGGCTGCTGGCCGCGGAGGGGCTGCTGGCGGAGCGAGCCGCCGCCGACGGCATGCGCTTCGACGGCAACACCGGGACCCACGATCACTTCACGTGCCTCGCGTGCGGCCGGATCTACGACGTGCCGGCCCGGCCGCAGACGGCCGTGCGGGCGCGCATGGCCTCGAGCACGGGATTCGAGATCCTCGACTACCGCATGGAGTTCTACGGGCGCTGCGGCGCGTGTCGGCGGCGCCGCGGCCGATCACGGCTCGGTTGAGAGAGGAGGAGCTATGGCAGGCAAGAGTCTCAAGGGCACGAAGAGCGTCGAGAACCTGAAGGAGGCGTTCGCGGGGGAGTCGCAGGCGAACCGCCGGTACCTCTACTTCGCGCGGGTCGCCGACATCGAGGGGTTCCCGGACATCGCCGGCCTCTTCAAGGACACGGCGGACGCCGAGACCGGGCACGCGTTCGGTCACCTGGACTTCCTGAAGGAGGTCGGGGACCCGGCGACGGGCGAGCCGATCGGCAAGACGGAGAAGAACCTCAAGGCGGCGGTGGCCGGCGAGACGTACGAGTACACCCAGATGTACCCGGGCATGGCCAGGACCGCGCGCGACGAGGGCTTCGCCGAGCTGGCGGAGTGGTTCGAGACGCTCGCGAAGGCCGAGAAGTCGCACGCGGGCCGGTTCAACAAGGGCCTGCAGCAGATCGCGGGCAAGGACCCGGCCGAGGCCATCTAGCTCCTCCCCGGTGTGCGCCCGCCGGGTCGTGGCGCTCCCGCTCGACCACGCTAGCCACGACGCGGGAGGTCGGGCTGGAGCGTCGCGGCTCGGGCAACCCTGACTACACGGGTCTCGCGGAAGCTCCACGACCCGGCGGGCACCAGCGGTGCGGAGCCGGAGGACCATCGAGGCTGGAGGACGGCCATGGGGACGCTGGATCTCGGCTCGAAGGAGTTCTGGGACCTCGAGAAGGTCGACGTGGAGCTCAGGCGGGTCTACGACATCTGCGGCGGCTGCCGCCGCTGCCTGCCCCTCTGCCCGTCCTTCAAGGTGATGTTCGACCGGCTCGACGTGGAGGCCGTGGACGGCGACGTCGAGAAGCTGCCGAAAGCGGACGTGAAGGAGGTCGTCGACCTCTGCTACCAGTGCAAGCTCTGCTACAACCACTGCCCGTACACGCCGCCGCACCGCTGGGAAGTGGACTTCCCGCGGCTCATGCTCCGGGCGAGGGCGGCCGAGGCGCGCGTGCGCGGCGTGAGTCTACAAGACAGGGTGCTCGGCAACACCGAGCTGGTCGGCAGGCTGGGGAGCTGGACGGCGCCCGTGTCGAACTGGCTGAACGAGCTTCCCGCGCACCGCGCGCTCGTCGAGGCCGTGGCCGGCATCCACAAGGGCCGCAACCTGCCGAAGTTCCACCGGCAGACGTTCTCGTCCTGGTTCGCGCGGCGGAGCAAGGGCGCGGCGGGCGGGGCGTCGCAGGCGGCGGGCGTGGCGACAGCCCCGACGCCCGCAGCCAGGAAGGTCGCGTTCTTCACCACGTGCAGCGTCGAGTACAACGAGCCGGCGACGGGGCGGGCGGCGGTCCGCGTGCTCGAGAAGAACGGCGTGGACGTGAGCCTGCCGCGGCAGCGCTGCTGCGGGATGCCGTACCTCGACGGCGGCGCGGTGGACGAGGCGCGGGCGCTCGTCCGGGACAACGTCCGGAGCCTCGCCGCGGCGGTGCGCGAGGGGCGCGAGATCGTGGCGCCGGGTCCGACGTGCAGCTACATGCTCAAGCGGGAGTACCCGTGGCTCGACGGCTCCGAGGACGCGAAGCTCGTCGCCGGCAGCACCCGCGACCTTTTCGAGTACCTGGCGAAGCTCAAGGCGGACGGCGCGCTCGACACGCGCTTCGTCCGGCCCGTCGGCGCCGTGACGTACCACGTGCCCTGCCACCTGCGCGCC
>MGBU01000056.1 GCA_001790205.1 Candidatus Rokubacteria bacterium GWA2_73_35
CTTGTAGATCTTCGCGAACTCCTCGGCCTCGGTCTCGGCCGTGCCCGTCATGCCGGCGAGCTTCTCGTACATGCGGAAGTAGTTCTGGAAGGTGATCGTGGCGAGCGTCTGGTTCTCGCGCTCGATCCGCACGCTCTCCTTCGCCTCCACGGCCTGGTGCAGGCCGTCCGACCAGCGCCGGCCCGGCATGAGCCGCCCGGTGAACTCGTCGACGATCAGCACCTCGCCGTCCTTGACGACGTAGTCCACGTCGCGTCGGAAGAGCGCGTGGGCGCGCAGCCCCTGCTGGATGTGGTGGAGGACGTCGATGTGCTGCGGGTCGTAGAGGTTGTCGACCGCGAGCAGTCGCTCGCAGGTCGCGATCCCCTGCTCGGTGAGCGCGACGGCCTTGGCCTTCTCGTCGACGATGTAGTCGCCCGCCTTCTGCTCCTCGATCTCGGACAGCTTGCCCTCGACGATCGTCGCGGCGCGGTGCAACCGCGGGATGATCCGGTCGATCTTGTAGTAGAGGTCGGTCGACTCCTCGGTCGGGCCCGAGATGATCAGCGGCGTGCGCGCCTCGTCGATCAGGATCGAGTCCACCTCGTCCACGATCGCGTAGTGCAGCTCGCGCTGGACCAGCTCCTCGAGGGCGAAGCGCATGTTGTCGCGCAGGTAGTCGAAGCCGAACTCGTTGTTGGTGCCGTACGTGATGTCGGCGCGGTAGGCCTCCGTCCGCGTGCAGGGGCGGAGCGCGCTCATCCGGACGTCGGAGGTCACGTAGGCCGGGTCGTAGAGGAACGACGCCTCGTGCTGGATCACGCCCACCGCGAGGCCGAGGGCGCGGTAGATCGGGCCCATCCACTGGGCGTCGCGCTTGGCCAGGTAGTCGTTGACGGTGACGATGTGCACGCCCCGCCCCGTCAGGCCGTTCAGGTACGCGGGCAGCGTCGCGACGAGCGTCTTGCCCTCGCCGGTCGCCATCTCGGCGATCTTGCCGTCGTGGAGCACCATGCCGCCGATGAGCTGGACGTCGAAGTGGCGCATGCGGACCGTGCGCCGCGCGGCCTCGCGGCACACGGCGAAGGCCTCGGGGAGGACGTCGTCCACGGTCTCCCCGTCCGCGAGGCGCTTCCTGAACTCGTCCGACTTCGCCCGGAGGCCCGCGTCGTCGAGGGCGCCGACGGCCGGCTCGAGCGCGTTGATCGTCTGGACGACCGGCGTCATGCGCTTGACGTCGCGCTCGTGCTTGGTGCCGAAGACCTTCTTGAGGAGGGCCTCGATCATGTCTCGCCGTCCATTATACAGGCCCGCGGAGACGGTCCCGCGCGCTCAGCCCCGGCGCCGGCCGCCCGGGAGGCCCAGCAGCTCCCGCGCGTGGCCCCGCGCCGTGTCCGTCACGGTCTCGCCGCCGAGCATGCGGGCGATCTCCTCCACGCGCGCCTCGCCCGCGAGCGGCTCGGCGCTGACGCGCGTGCGCCCGCCGCGGACGCTCTTCGCGACCCGCACGTGGTGCTGGGCCGCCGCGGCGATCGGCGCCAGGTGCGTGACGCAGAGCACCTGCCGGCCCTCCGCGGTGGCCGCGAGCTTCTGCGCGACGACGGAGGCCACGCGCCCGCCGATGCCCGCGTCCACCTCGTCGAAGACCATCGTCGGCACGCGGTCGGCCCGCGCGAGCACGGCCTTGAGGGCGAGCATCGTGCGCGACAGCTCGCCGCCGGACGCGACGCGCGCGAGCGGCCGGAGCTCCTCGCCCGGGTTCGTCGAGAGGCGGAACTCCACCCGGTCGAGCCCGCGGGCCCCGACGTCCTCGATCGGCGCGCGCTCGACGGGGGCGCGGAAGACCGCGCGCTCCATGCCGAGCGCGCGGAGCTCGCGCTCCACCCGGGGCGCGAGCCGCTCGGCGGCGGCCTGCCGCCGGTCGGCGAGCGCGGTCGCGGCCGCCCCGAGCTCGGCCCGGAGCTCGCCGAGCATCCGCTCCTGCTCGGCCAGGATCTCCTCGTGGCGGCCGAGCCGCTCGAGCTCCGCGGCGGCCTCGTCGCGGAAGCGCAGCATCGCCTCCTCGCTGTCGCCGTACTTGCGCCTGAGCCGCGTGAGCGCGTCGAGGCGCTCGTCGATCGCCTCGAGCCGGCCCGGCTCGACGACGACACCGTCGCGGAGCGCGCGGAGCGCCGCGAGCACCTCCTCGAGGTGCGCCTGCGCCGCGTCGAGCGCCGCGACGGGCGCCGCGAACGCCGCGTCGATCCGGCCGAGGTCGCCGAGCAGCCGGGCCGCGCGGCCCAGTCGGCTCGTCGCCGCGTCGGGGTCGTCGTCGAGCAGGGCCGCCGCCTCGCCAAGCCCGGCGGCGAGCTTCCCGGCGTGCTGGATGCGCTTGCGCTCGGCCCGTAGCTCGGCCTCCTCGCCCGGACGCAGCCGGGCCGCGTCGAGCTCCCCGACCTGGAAGCGCAGCAGGTCCTCGCGCTGCGCGCGGTCGCGCTCGGCGGCGCGCGCCCGCTCGACCTCGGCGCGCGCCTCCCGGAACTTCGTGAACAGGCCGCCCACCTCCTCCCGCAGCTCGTCGGCGTCCGCGAACCGGTCGAGCAGCTCGAGCTGGCGCGCCGGCTCGAGGAGGCGCTGGTGCTCCTGCTGGCCGTGGACCTCGACGAGGTGGTCGCCCAGCCGCTCGAGGAGCCCGACCGTCACCGGCGAGTCGTTGGCGAAGGCGCGATGGCGCCCCGAGCGGCTGAGCTCGCGCCGCAGGACGAGCTGGCCGTCGTCGAGGGCGAGCCCCGCCTCGTCGAGCAGCGCCGCCACCGGGCCCCGGGGCTCGACGTCGAAGACCGCCTCGACCGCCGCCGTCTCGGTGTCCGCACGGATGACGTCGCCCTGGGCGCGGGCGCCGCGGATCAGGAGGATCGCGTCGATCAGCATGGACTTGCCGGCGCCCGTCTCGCCGCTGAGCACGTTGAGCCCGGGCGCCAGCGGCACCGCGACGGACTCGATCACGGCGAAGTTGCGGACGCGCAGCTCCCGCAGCATCGGGCTCGATGCTAGGTCAGCGGGCGGGGCAGCTCAAGCGGTATCGCGGCGGATACGGCGCTACCGCTCGCCCCACTTGAGCTTCGCGCGGAGGACCGAGAAGAAGCTCTGCTGGGGGAAGCGGACGAGGCGGATGCGGGCCGCCGCCCGACGCGCCTCGACGGCGTCGCGCGCGCGCAGGTTGACGCCGACCTGGCCGTCCATCGTGACCATGACCTCCTCGTCGGTCAGGATCGTCACCTCCACCCGCTGCGCGCCCGGGACCACGATGGGCCGGTTGGTGAGCGTGTGCGAGCAGATCGGCGTGAGCACGATCGCGTCCATCCCGGGCCACAGGATCGGCCCGCCGGCCGACAGCGAGTACGCCGTCGAGCCGGTCGGCGTCGAGATGATCAGGCCGTCGGCGCGGTACGAGGTCGCGAACTGCCCGTCCACCGACACCGAGAAGTCGATGATGCGGCTCATCGCCGCCTTGGTGATGACCACGTCGTTCAGCGCCGCGTACTCGCCGAGCGCCCGGCCCTGCCGGAGCACGCGCGCGGCCAGCATCATCCGCTCGTCCACGGCCATGCGCCCGGCGAGCCAGGCCTCGAGCGCCGGCAGCATCTCCTCGAGCGTCGTCGCGGTGAGGAAGCCGAGGCCGCCGAGGTTGACGCCGAGCAGCGGGATCCCCTGGTCGCCGACGGCCCGCGCCATCGACAGGAGGGTGCCGTCGCCGCCCAGCACCACAATCAGGTCCACCTGCCCGGGCAGCTCGGCCTTGCCGACCGAGGGTGCCGCCGCCGCCGGCACCAGGCCGGCCGTCTCCTTCTCCAGCACGACGGCGTGGCCGCGCGCGGCGAGCCAGGCGAGCAGCTCCGCGATCACGGCCTGGGCCCCGACCGCGCCCGCCCTGGCGACGACGCCGATCCGCTTCACGCGAGCGCCTCGACGCTCCGGTCGATCATCGCCTCGAGGTCCGCCGCGGTCCGCCCGTGCGACGAGCAGTGGAGGAAGAACTCATGGTTGCCCTTGGGCCCGCGCAGGGGCGAGGCGGTGACGCCGAGGACGTGCCAGCCGCGGAGCACGGCGAAGCGCGCCAGCCGGGAGACCGCGCTGCGGTGGAGCGCGGGGTCGCGCACGACGCCGCCCTTGCCCACGTGCTCGCGGCCGACCTCGAACTGCGGCTTCACGAGCGCCACGACCTCGCCGCGCGGCGCGAGCACGCCGAAGACCGCCGGCAGCACCTTCTCGAGCGAGATGAACGCCACGTCGACGACCGCGAGCGTCGGCGGCTCGCCGAAGACGCGGGGGTCGAGGGCGCGGGCGTTGCTCCGCTCCATGACCACCACGCGCGGGTCGCGACGCAGCTTCGCGTCGAGCTGCCCGGTGCCGACGTCGACGGCGTACACGCGGGCGGCGCCCTGCTGGAGCAGGCAGTCGGTGAACCCCCCGGTCGACGCGCCCACGTCGATGCAGACGCGCCCCTGGACCCGGACCTGGAAGCGCTCGAGCGCGTGGGCCAGCTTCTCGCCGCCACGGCTCACGAACGGCGACCGCCCCTTCAGCTCGACCGCCGCGTCCGGCGGGACGAGCGCCCCGGCCTTGTCGACCCGCTCACCGTCCACGAACACCTCGCCGGCGAGGATCAGGCGCGCCGCCTTCTCGCGGCTCTCGACGAGCCTGCTGTCGACGAGGTAGCGGTCGATACGCACGCGCGCGGCCATGGGTCTTTTCATTATAGGCGACGGCTGCGCCGCGGCCGCAGCAGAAACAGCAGGACGATCCCCGCGAGGAACCCGCCGATGTGGGCGAACCACGCCGTCCCCCCCGTCTCCCCGCCGCCCGACACCGCGGCGCCCAGGGTGATGAAGCTGTTGAGGAACTGCACGACGATCCAGAACCCGAGCACGACGATCGCCGGCACGTACACCAGCCGGACGAAGAAGCCGAAGACCAGGAGCGTGAGCACGCGCGCGTACGGGAAGAGCAGCAGGTACGCGCCCAGGACCCCCGACACGGCGCCGCTCGCGCCGATCATGGGGATCTGCGACTGCGGGGCCACCGCCGTCTGCGCCAGCGCCGCCGCGACGCCCGACGCGAAGTAGAAGACGGTGAACCGGAGGTGCCCGAGCGTGTCCTCGACGTTGTTGCCGAAGATCCAGAGGTAGAGCATGTTGCCGCCGACGTGGAAGAGGCCGCCGTGCACGAACATCGCGGTGAAGACCGTGAGCACGGGCGGCGGCAGCTCCCCGCCGAGCACGCAGCGGCCCGCGAGCCGGCACGGGATCACGCCGAACTCCCTGACGAACGCCTCGGCCGCGCCCGCGCTGCGCGGGTCCGGGCCGAGGCCGAGCGACGCCTGGTAGAGGAACACGAGCACGCTGGCGGCGATGAGCGCGACCGTCACGAAGGGCACCGTGCGGCTGGGAATGTCGTCCTTGAGCGGCAGCATCAGCGGGCCGGGGTGAGGACGACCACGGTGGGCGCGGCAAGCCAGCGCGCGGCCGCCGCCGCGACGTCCTCCGCGGTCACCGCCCGGAGGGCCCGCGCGTAGCGCTCGGGGAAGTCCCAGCCGACGCCGACGACCTCGAAGAACGCCAGGTACCAGGCCTGCCGCGCGTTCGTCCGCCGGTCCAGCGCCAGGTTGCCGAGCAGGTACGCCTTGGCGCGCGCCAGCTCGGCGGCGCCGACGCTCCCGGCGCGCAGCCGCTCGAGCTCGCGCAGGACGCCCGCCTCCGCCGCGCCGAGGCTCGCCGGCGCGGTGCCGAGGTAGGCGACGAGGAAGGCCGGCCCGGTGCGGTACGGCACGAAGGCGCCCACCGAGTACGCGAGCCCCTGCTTGTCGCGCAGCTCGACGAAGAGTCGCGACGCCATGCCGCTGCCGAGCACCGCGGCCAGCACCCGGACCGCGGGGTACGCCGGCTCGGCGAGGCCCGGCCCGCGGTAGCCGACCAGGACGTGCGCCTGCTGCACGGGGCGCTCGATCACCCGCCGCGCGGGCGCGCGCGGCGGCACCGGCGGCGGCGCGGGCGCCGCGCGCGCCGGGCGTTCGAGCGTCCCGAACAGCCGCTCGGCCGCCTTGACGACCCGCGCCCGCTCGACCTGGCCGCTCACCGCGAGCACCATCCGGTCGGGCCGGTAGAGCTCGCGGTAGCGCGCGACGAGAGCCTCGCGCCCGAGCCGCTCGAGGCTCTGCCGCGTCCCGAGGCTCGGCCAGGCGTAGGGGTGGGATCCGTAGAGCTCGCGAGTGAGCGCGTCGAGGCTCGCCGGGAAGGGGTTGTCGGCGCGCGCCCTCAACTGGCTCAGCAGCAGGCGCCGCTCCTTCTCGACCTCCTGCGGCGCGAACGCCGGCGCGCGAACGACCTCGGCGACGAGCTCGAGCAGCGCCTCCCAGTGGCGCGCCAGCGCCTCGCCCCGCACCTCGGCCGACTCCACCTCCCCGGCGGCCTCGAGCCGGCCGCCGAGGTCCTCGGCCGCCTCGGCGAGCTCGACCGCAGAGCGCTTCGTCGTGCCGCGGAGGAGGACCCGCTGGAGGAAGTTCGTCACCCCCGCGGTCTCCGTGGTCTCGAAGTGGGAGCCCCCCCGCACCTGGAGCGAGACGGCGACGACGGGGGCGTCGCCGCGCTCGCGGACGAGGATCGTGAGGCCGTTCGCAAGGACCCGACGGCTCACCGCGCCCGGCGCCGCGGCGGCGGAGACGTGGACGAGCAGCGCCGCCACGACGGCGGCCAGCGCGAGCCCGACGCGCCGTCTCATCGGGCGCGCGGCACGAACGCCAGCCGCACGTAGCGCTCCGGGTCCAGATAGCGCCGGGCCGCCTGGCGCACCTGCTCGGCCGTGACCGAGCGCACCCGGTCGACGTACGCGAGCTCTTCCTCGAGCCGCCAGACCGTCTCCGCGCGGCCGTAGCTGTAGGCCCGACCCTCCACGGTCTCGAGCGAGAATGCGTGGCGCGCCTCGGCCGCCGTCACGGCGCGGCGCAGCTCGTCCGGCGTGACGCCCCGGGATCGCAGCCGCCGGATCTCGGCGAGGATCCCGTCCTCGGCACGCCCGAGATTGCCGGGCTCGAGCTCCGCCGTCACGGTCACGATCCCGGCGGCCTCGAGGGCTGAGTAGCCCGCGCTGATCGAGCTCACGACCGGCTCGCGCTCGCGCAGCGCCTGGACGAGCCGCGCCGAGCGCGATTGGCCGAGAATGGCCGCGAGCAGGTCCACGACCGGTGTCTCGGCATTGTCCAGGCGCGGCGCCGGCCAGCCGAGGGCGAGGTACGCCTGGCTCCCCGGCCGCTCCACCTCGAGCCGCGCCGGCACCAGCGGGGGCGGTGGCGGCGCGGGCAGGCGCGGGACACCGCTCCGCGGCAGGCGCCCGAGGGTCCCCTCGGCCGCGCCGATCACCTCGGCCGCCGTCACCGGACCGACGACGACCAGCGTGAACGACTCGGGCACGTAGTGACGGCGATAGAAGCCCATCAGCGTCTCGCGCTTGAGCCCGCGCACGAGTTCCGGGGTGCCGAGGACCGGCCGGCCGTACGGGTGCCCCTCGAAGAGCCGCTCGTAGAGCTGACGCACCAGACGCCGGCGCGGGCTGTCCTCGCCGAGGCGCATCTCCTCCAGCACGACCTTCTTCTCCAGCTCGAGCTCCTGCGGGTCGAGCAAGGAGTTGACGGCGACGTCGGCCAGCATCTCGACGGCCCCGAGCGCGCGCGCGGCGGGCAGCACCACGTGGTAGTACGTGAAGTCGAGCGAGGTGCCCGCGTTGATCCGCCCGCCGGCCGCCTCGACGTCCCGCTCGACGAACCCGCGTGGCCGGGTGGTGGTGCCCTTGAAGAGCATGTGCTCGAGGTAGTGGGCGAGGCCGAGCTCCGAGGCGGCCTCGTCGCGACCTCCCGCCCGCACCCAGAGCTGGAGCGCGACCACCTCGCTGGTCGGGAGCTCCTGGACGACCACGCGGACGCCGTTGGCCAGGATGCGGCGCACCGGCCCCGGCGATGTCGTGGGGGCGGGGGTCGGCCGCGTCACCCCGCACGCAGTCGTCAGCAACACGAGCAGCAGCACGGGCACCGTGCGTGCCGGACGCGCCATACGTATGAGCCAGCCTACCATACGGGTCGGTGGGGGCCGTGCTTTGCGGGCCTCCCGGGCAGAATGCCGTGCCCGCCCCCGCGCCTGGCTCGGGCACAACGCCAACGGTCCGTGGCTGAACATCCTCGTAAGTGTCTGGTCCAGTTCAGAATACAAGGCCGCGCCCCGCCTGGCACCGCCCTTGCTTTTCCTTGCCCATGACTGGAGGGGACGTGGATGGGGAGATGGTGCCGGGCGCGGTGGCGTCAACCGGTCCGTAGCGAGGCCGCAACTACCAGAAAACGGGGGTAACCTGATGAAGAAGGTTCTCGCAGCGCTCATGAGCGTGGCGTTCCTTGGGGCAGTGACGCCCATGGCCGACGCCCAGTCGCCGTGCCCGCCTGAGGTCGCCCAGGCCAAGGCGATGATCAGCAAGGTCGCCAAGAGCCAGGAGACCCAGGCGCCGCGCGCCCGGGAGATCCAGGCGCCGCGCTCGCTGGCCGGTGCCCGACAGGACGTCCAGGCTCCGCGCGGTCAGGACGTGCAGGCCCCGCGTGGCAAGCAGGACGTCCAGGCTCCGCGTGGTCAGGACGTGCAGGCCCCGCGCGGTCAGGACGTGCAGGCCCCGCGTGGCAAGCAGGATGTCCAGGCTCCGCGTGGTCAGGACGTGCAGGCCCCGCGTGGCAAGCAGGATGTCCAGGCCCCGCGCGGTCAGGACGTGCAGGCCCCGCGTGGCAAGCAGGATGTCCAGGCCCCGCGTGGTCAGGACGTACAGGCCCCGCGTGGCAAGCAGGATGTCCAGGCTCCGCGTGGTCAGGACGTACAGGCCCCGCGTGGCAAGCAGGATGTCCAGGCCCCGCGTGGTCAGGACGTCCAAGCTCCTCGCTCGCTCGCCGGCGCCAAGACGACCGGCGAGGCGCGGAAGCTGGTTCGCGAGGCTGAGGCCGCGTGCAAGGCCGGCGACATGGCGACGGCGAAGGCGAAGGCCGAGGCCGCTATCGCGACCCTGAAGTAGCAGGTCCACTCGAGCCACCGAAGGCTCCAGGGGTCCGTCCCTGGAGCCTTCTTCTTTTCTCCCGCTTGCCCGGGGGTATACCATTCCGCCAGATGCGCAGGTGGCTCGTCCTGCCCTCCCTCGCCCTCCTCCCCGGCTCCGCCCTCGCCGCGGACATCTCCGTCCAGGAGGCGTTGCTGCGCGCCAAGCCGGCGGTGGCGCTCGTCGCAGCCGAGGTGGGGTCCCGGGTGCGCGTGCGCTGCGGCGGCAGCGCCGAGGTCACCGTGGCGCCACCGCCGTTTCGCGAGACCGGCAGCGGCTGGTTCGTAAGCCCGAGCGGGTGGATGATCACCAGCGCGCACGTGGTCTCGCCCGCGTGGCGGCCCACGGACGCGGTCAGGCGCCAGCAGGTGGAGCGGGGCGTGCGCCAGGCCTGCGGCGACCTCGCCCCGGGCGCGCTCGCCGCCGCGATCGCGCGCGCCGGCCTCACGCTCGAGCCGACGCTCTACGTCATCCTCTCGAACGGGGTCCGGCTCCCGGCGAAGGTCGTCAAGTACAGCGCGCCGCTCGGCGGCGAGGCGATGTCCGGCTACGACCTCGCGCTCGTGAAGATCGAGGCTGCCGACATGCCCACCCTGGCGCTGGCCGACTCCTCCGGTGCGCAGCTCGGGGACAAGATCCACATCCTCGGCTTTCCCGGTGTCGTGCTGAGCCACGAGCTGCTCAGCGCCTCGGCCAAGGTCGAGGCCTCCGTGACCACCGGCGCGATCTCGGGCTTCAAGCAGGACGTCGCCAACAAGCCCGTGATCCAGACCGACGCGCCGGCGGCCTGGGGCAACAGTGGCGGGCCCGCCGTCACCTCGCGCGGCGAGGTGCTCGGCGTGCTCACGCTCGTCTCGGTCGCGGGCAGCGACGGCGACGTCGTGCAGGGCTTCAACTTCGTGATTCCGTCGGCGACCGTGCGCCGGTTCCTCGAGGGCACGCCCGCGCCGCTCGCCGAGCCGAGCCGCTTCAACACGGCCTGGCACGCCGGTCTGCGCGACTACTTCGCGGGTCAGTACTCGCGGGCGGAGCGCCGGTTCGCTGAGGCCGATCGTCTCGTGCCCGACCTGCCCGACGTGCGCCGCCTGACCGCCGAGGCCCGGAACCCGCCGCCACGGCCGTTCCCGTGGGCGGCGCTGGGGGGCGCGCTCACGGCCCTGAGCCTCGGCGCCTGGGGCGTGCTCGCGTGGCGGCGCTGGTGGCGCAACCGCTTCCGCATCCGCCCGTCCGAGGTGCTGCGGCTGATGGAGACCGCGCCGCTCAAACCCGTCATCCTCGACGTGCGCGACGGTCCCACCTATGCCAAGAGCCCGGTGCGGATCCCCGAGTCGCTCCACGTCCCGCCCGAGGCGCTCGACTCGGGCCAGGCGAGCCTCGTGGTGGACCCCGCGCGCATCGTCGTCGCCTACTGCACCTGACCCGACGAGGCGACGAGCGCCCGGGTGGCGCACAAGCTCAGGCGGCTCGGGTTCCACGACGTGCGGATCCTCAAGGGCGGGCTCGGGAGCTGGGCCAACGCGGGCCTGCCGCTCGAGGCCAAGCCCGCGCCCGCCGGCTAGGTGTTGAGCCGGCGCGCCTCCCGGACCACCCGGTCCACGAAGCTGCCCGCGAGCCCCACGTAGGCGGCCGGGTCGAGCAGGCGGTCGAGGTCCTCGGCGTCGAGCGCCGCGCGGACGCGCGCGTCGGCCAGCAGCAGCTCGCGGAAGCTCCCCCGTCCCTCGAACGCCGCCATCGCGGCCTCGTACACGAGGTCGTGGGCCACGTGGCGGCCCAGTGTCTCGGCGAGCCGCAGCATGACGGCCTCGGAGAGCAAGAGACCGCCGAGGCGCTGCAGGTTCTCCTTCATGCGCGCGGTGTTGACGCCGAGGCCGCGAATCACCACGAGGGACCAGTGGAGCGCCGCCGCGACGAGGCACGCCGCCTCGGGCACGACCACCCACTCGGCGCGGCCGACGCTCATGTCCCGCTCGTGCGCGGCGACGGCCGTCTCGAGCGCGGTCGTGGCGAGCCCGCGGAGCAGCCGCCCGATGGCCACGATGCGCTCGGCGTGCGCGGGGTTCCGCTTGTGGGGCATCGTCGAGCTGCCGACCTTGCCGGGCGCGAACGGCTCCTCGAGCTCCCCGATCTCCGAGCGCTGGAGCTGGACGACCTCGTTGGCGATGCGCGCGAGCGTGGCGCCGATGAGCGCGATCAGCGTGACGAACTCCGTGATCGTGTCGCGCGAGGCGTGCCAGGCGATGGGGGGGACGCCGAGGCCGAGGCGCGCGAACGCGGCGCGCTGGACCGCCTCGCCCCGCGGGCCGAAGCCGGCGAGCGTGCCCACCGCGCCGGCGAGCTGGCCCACGAAGAGGCGCGGCGCCGTCTCGTCGAGCCGCTCCACCTGGCGCACGCCCTCGGCGACCCAGGTGGCGACCTTGAAGCCGAAGGTGATCGGCAGCGCCTGCTGCGCGTGCGTGCGGCCCGCCATGAGCGTGTCGCGGTGCAGCTCGGCGAGGTCCGCCAGCTCCAGCACGAGCGTGACCGTGTCGCGCCGCAGGAT